>NZ_JAMQXI010000070.1:0-237730 GCF_024743775.1 Vibrio sp. RM-69-4 | reverse complement strand
TTCTTCTCTGGCTTGCCGAGGCTTCCTTTGAAGAGGCGGCCATTCTAGCGAGATAATGAAAAGTGTCAAACACTTTATTAAATTATTTCGTCTTACCGATTTGACCTACTGATTGGCTGCTCGCTGGGCTTGAACCCTTACTGGCTGTGCCGTGTCAGTGAGGCGGCATTATAGGGAGAACGAAGATGAGTGCAAGCGGTTTTTAGAAAAAAGTACCTTCTGATAGCTCAAGTGAACAAAAAGACGCCAAAGCGTTAAATATCGATTAATTAGCGACCTATTTCCCTCTCTAAATCTCCTTGTTATCACCAGAGCATTAAGGTGACACACTTCATATTGCGTGCTTTTCTTCGTCAATGAAAGCTCGCACTGAGGCAGTACAAAGAAGCATATTACTCATCACTATCGAAGAAATAAGAGATTCTAGAGCGTGGGTTAAGATAGTCTCGGATTTTATCCGGAAGTTTATGCGGAAGAATGGCGTTAACAATTTTCAAATCTCGATCAGCTAAATCAATAATGGGCGCTTGGGTTCGCGGAACCGAAGGGTCGTAAATCAATACATTAGGATATAGTAAGTGACTAGCGTTTACGGAGATGACTAACCCAACCATATTGTTAGAAAGCTGAACAACGGTTCCTGGAGGGAAAACACCCATAAATTTAACCAATACGTTTAAGTTTTCGTTACTATATAAGTGATTACAATGCTTATACATATAGGAAAGTGCAATATAAGGAATCTTCTGCTCTGCAACGATATTGGGATGACACAAATTATCAAATACATTCGCGACCGTAATGACCTGTGAAAGCTCATCAATAGCCGCTTCCTTTAAACCAAGCGGATACCCACTGCCATCATTAAGTTCATGATGCTGTTCTATTACTCTCTTTGCACTTTCTGGAAAGCTATCGATATGACTCGCAATATCCAAACCATACTTAGTATGTAATTTGAGATAATTTTGTTCGGGCTCTGTCAGTGTTGTTTTCTTTCTAACAATCGCGGTGGGAACCTTAATTTTGCCTATATCATGAAACAGCGCAGCAAAAGCAAGTTCTTTGATTTTTTGAGCATCATACCCTTTCGCTTTTCCTATCATCATTGCAATGACCGAAACGTTGAGTGAATGAAAGTAGATGTCTTCAAACTCACTTTTGCCATTCATTAAATGCAGCGTAACGCTATCTTCACTCAGTAGCTTATCGACGATATCTTCAACCAAAATTGAAGCTTCATCTATCGCATCCTCTGGCCGATTGCGTATCTTGTTCATTACCGCACGCATACGGGATAGAGAACGCTCAAACTCTTTTTCACAGTTTAGAACTCGCCTACGATATGCGTTCAACTTTTCAATCCGTTTCTGCTTCTCTTCCCACAATTTTTCAGCCTCACTCTCCATCTCTGAAGATTCTTCTATGGCTTCCGGCTGCGTATTGACAGGTAAGGGTTGAGTATCGCTTTGCGCAGGATTGATATAAACATGTTGAATCCCCAAGTGTTTTATCAATTGAATCTGTTCTTGGGATTTAATCTTAAAGCTATTAAAAAGAAAGGGGTGTTCGTTCCACTTTACGGGCAACTTAATGTGCAGGCCAGGCTGCAATCTATCTACTGTGATTTTTATGCTTGCCACAATTTATATAACACCTTAAGTACTAAGTAGTTAATGAGTTTAAAAGAAGCCACTCAAAAGTTCATCAACTACATATTAGTAGTGTTGATATAAATGTGTATGGCTAGAAGCGAGAAATGTGCGCTGTTCAATATAGAAGTATGTGAAGGCTATCAAAAGAGTCCCATTTATCTAAGATAGTGGACTATTATTTCGAGGAAAAAAACAACAAAGCCCCGACTTTTGTCGAGGCTTTGTTGTTTAAATTATGGTACCGGTGGGCGGACTTGAACCGCCACTCCCGAAGGAAACGGATTTTGAATCCGTCGTGTCTACCAATTTCACCACACCGGCATCTTGGGCATTGCCCTTTGATGGTTGGCATTATACGTAAGAAAGTTATTGGCGCAATAACAAAATATTGAAATACAAATCGTTTGCCGATATTTTCGCCACAAACCTTCAAGCTGTGCGTCTCTTCTCTTTTCAGATCCTCTTCGAGGCTATATGCTGCTGCAATTTCGCGAATACAAAAGATGTTTAGATATGATGAGTAACTCTATTTCTCTACCGCCTGCCGGATTACTACGCCGATTTGGTGCGCTCATTTACGATGCATTAATCATCATTGCTCTTGAGATGATGGCTGCTGGTGTTGTCGTTGCTATATTAGAAGCTCTCGTTGCGTTGAATGTGATGAGCTATGGCTCGTATGCAGATGTCAGCGACCTTCTCACTCGTCATCCCATTTGGAGCTATGTTTACACATTTTACCTTGCCGCTGTCTGGGTCTACTTCTTCGTCTTTTTCTGGACAAGAGCAGGCCAGACATTAGGGATGCGTGCTTGGCGACTTTTGATAATTAACGAACAAGATGGAAATTCAATCAGCGCCACGCAAGCTTTAATACGTTTGTTCACCTCAGGCTTTGGCTTGGCAAACCTCACCGTACCCTTTGATCAACAAAAAAGAGGGTTCCAAGATATTTGGGCCAAAACTAAAGTAGTGGTACTTCCTAAAGTTAATTGAGCCGGAATAACAAAAAGGAAGGTTTGCCCTTCCTTTTTGTTGATAGTTCTTACCTGTCATTTTTAGAGTTTTCGTCTTAACAACATTACGGCAACGCTGAGAAACACCAAACTGGGTGCGACGGCACCAAACACTGGTGGGATACCATAAACAAGACTCAGTGGGCCGAAAAACTCACTGGAAATATAAAATGTAAAGCCTGCAATCACGCCTGACAAAATCCTTGCGCCCATAGTAACGCTGCGCAATGGCCCAAAAATAAACGATAGTGCCATTAGCATCATCACAGCAATAGAAAAAGGTTGAGTAATTTTACGCCACAACGCCAGATCGTACCGTGAAGCATCTTGCTCCGACGTTTTTAAATAGCTGACATAATCATACAAGCCACTCAGTGACAACTCTTCAGGCTTGACCGTGACCACTGCTAGTTTGTCTGGAGCTAATGAAGTCGTCCAACGATATTCGGGTAATGTTTGCTTTGTTATCAATACATCATCGCGCATGTCGGTGATTTGAACATTTTTCATTACCCATTGATTGTCTTTATCGTAATCCACCTCTTCGGCAAAAAGGATGTTTTGCAAACTCTTATTGTTATCAAAGCGCCACATATTTAAGCCATAGAGTTTGTTGTCATCAATTTTACCAATAAAGATAAAATCATTCACATCGCGAGCCCACACACCGCTACGCACTGAAACAATACTACCGCCAGAGAGAGAAAAAGCGCGCAGATCTCGCGCCATCTTCTGCGCTTGGGGTGCTCCCCATTGGCCAAGCAAGGTGACAATGATCATTAATGGCACTGCGGTTTTTAATACCGACATACCGATATTAAGCTTAGAAAACCCCGCAGCTTGCATGACAACGAGCTCAGAACTTGATGCCAACATACCTAACCCAATCAACGCACCGAGTAAGGCGGCCATAGGAAAAAACATCTCGATATCACGAGGAATGCTCAACACAACAAACAGTAAAGCTTGCAGTAAATCGTAGCTTCCTTCCCCGACTTTTCTCAATTGCTCAACATATTTGATAATGCCGGACAAACCAACAAAGGTCGCCAGCACTAGCGAGGTTGTCGCAACAATAGTACGGCCGACGTATAAATCTAAAATCTTAAACACGCGTTATGCTGCCTTCTTTAGTCTTAGTTTATCTTTGAAGCGCCGCACTGGCACACTGTCCATGATATTCACTGAAATCGCCGCCAAAAGTAACGCAGCATTGATTGGCCACATACCGATCACCGTAGCAAGTGAGCCATCTTCAATGGCGGACTTGGTTGCGCTGATGGCCATAAAATAGGCCAAATAAATTAAGATTGCAGGTCCCATTTTCGCAAAGCGTCCTTGCCGAGGGTTAACCGCCGACAAAGGGACCACCAGCATGGTGAGTAACGGAATACAAATCACCAGAGAAATTCGCCATTGCAACTCAGCTTTCGCTCTTCGATCCGGGTTGGAAAGCAGATTAGATGTCGGTAACGCCTCCCAATCGCGTCCTTTGGGTTTAACTTCACGCTGCCCAATTAAACCTTCGTATTCGTCAAATTTTGTGATCATATAATCAACGCGTGTTGGCACGCCTTCATAGCGAATCCCGTCATACATGGTGATCATCTGACGGCCATCACTGAGCTCTTTAACATCACCAGAATTAGAGAACATCACACTTGGAAGTATCGAATCCTTTGGTGCAAGCTGCGCAACAAACACATTATGCAGTTTTTTGTTTTCAATATTTTCGATGAAAACTACTGAGGAACCATCCGGTGTGCGTTGAAATTGTCCTTTCTGTAGCAAATCAACGCTATTTTCTGCTGCAAGCTGCTCCATTAATTGTGCTTCTTTATCTTGGCTCCAAGGCGCCAACCAGAATGCGTTAAATGCTGCAGCACCTGAAGTGATCAAAGCCAAATAGAGTGCAGCACGGATCAAAAATTTATTGCCGATGCCAGTGGCATTCATCACCGTAATTTCGCTTTCTGCGTACAAACGCCCAAAAGTCAGTAAGATGCCGATATACAAACTCAAAGGCAGCATTAATAACCCCATTGCGGGCATATTTAAACTCACAATAGATAAGATCATTCGTGCCGGAATGTCACCATCGGAAGCTTCAGCCAAAACGCGAATAAATCGTTGGCTAAGAAACACGAGAAACAGTACGAAAAAGATCGCAAATTGGCTCTTGAGTGTCTCGCGGATCAAATATCTAACAATAATCACGCTGAAATTACCTATACAAAACTTGTTTTTTTGATTGAATCACTATAATTTCCCGTTGAACCTTTTATTTTTAAAATTTTCACTAACTGTTAGACGTTCAATTAAAAGTAGATCCAAACTCGGATTCAACCACTAAGAGCGCATTATCTAACATTTAGTTCTATTTGTCTTCAGGATGTAGGAGTACGCATGGAGTTCAGTGTAAAAAGTGGCAGTCCAGAGAAACAACGTAGCGCATGTATCGTTGTTGGAGTGTTCGAACCACGCCGCCTTTCTCCAGTAGCAGAGCAGCTTGATAAAATCAGCGACGGCTATATTAGTTCACTACTTCGCCGTGGTGATCTCGAGGGTAAACCCGGCCAGATGCTACTGCTGCATCAAGTCCCTGGTGTTCTGTCTGAACGCGTTTTACTGGTAGGTTGTGGTAAAGAGCGCGAATTAGGCGAACGTCAGTACAAAGAAATCATTCAAAAAACCATCAGCACACTGAACGAAACGGGTTCAATGGAAGCCGTATGTTTTCTGACTGAACTACACGTTAAAGGCCGCGATACTTATTGGAAAGTACGCCAAGCGGTTGAAGCAACGAAAGATGGTCTGTACACCTTTGATCAATTCAAGAGCGTGAAACCTGAGACTCGCCGCCCACTGCGCAAACTTGTCTTTAACGTACCGACTCGCCGTGAGCTTAACTTAGGTGAGCGCGCGATTACACACGGCCTTGCGATTGCATCCGGTGTGAAAGCGTCGAAAGATCTCGGCAATATGCCACCAAACATTGCCAACCCAGCTTATCTTGCATCTCAAGCGCGCCGCTTAGCGGACGACTACGAGAGCGTCACCACCAAAATCATTGGTGAAGAAGAGATGGAAAAGTTGGGCATGACCTCTTACCTCGCTGTCGGTCGTGGCTCAAAAAATGAGTCGATGATGTCGGTCATTGAGTACAAAGGCAACCCAGATCCAGATGCAAAACCAATTGTGTTGGTGGGTAAAGGCCTAACGTTTGATTCCGGCGGTATTTCATTAAAACCAGGCGAAGGCATGGATGAAATGAAGTATGACATGTGCGGTGCGGCGTCAGTCTTTGGCGCAATGAAAGCATTGGCTAAATTGAAATTGCCATTAAATGTCGTGGGTATCTTAGCCGGTTGTGAAAACATGCCAGGCAGCAATGCCTATCGCCCTGGTGACATTCTCACGACTATGTCTGGCCAAACGGTTGAAGTACTCAATACCGATGCCGAAGGTCGCTTAGTTCTATGTGATGCACTCACGTACGTTGAGCGTTTTGAACCCGATTGCGTGGTAGATGTGGCAACACTAACTGGCGCTTGTGTGATTGCATTAGGTCACCACATCAGTGGCGTGGTTTCAAACCACAACCCATTAGCGCATGAATTGGTTAA
Source organism: Vibrio sp. RM-69-4 (assembly GCF_024743775.1). NCBI lineage: Bacteria > Pseudomonadati > Pseudomonadota > Gammaproteobacteria > Vibrionales > Vibrionaceae > Vibrio > Vibrio sp. RM-69-4. Next base: position 231,433 of record NZ_JAMQXI010000070.1, on the reverse strand, counting down.
TGCTTCAGAACAAGCAAGCGATCGCGCATGGCGTCTACCAATGGCCGACGAGTACCATGAGCAGCTAAAGAGTCCATTTGCTGATATGGCAAACATCGGTGGTCGCCCTGGTGGTACGATTACCGCTGGCTGCTTCTTATCTAAATTTGCTAAGAAATATAACTGGGCGCATTTGGATATTGCTGGCACGGCATGGAAGTCAGGAGCAGCAAAAGGATCAACAGGTCGTCCCGTCTCATTGCTCGTCCAGTTCTTATTGAACCGCAGCGGCCAAGAGTCTGAGGAATAACCTCAAAATGTGAAAAGGGCCGCAAGGCCCTTTTTTGTTGATGAGCGATTAGATAGTAGGTGACAACATGCAGCGAGCCACCTTTTACATTGTGAACGAAGAAAGCCCTCAAGCAACGCAGGCAGGCTTTGAGCAATATATCCTATTTCTGGCTCATCACTTCGCCAAACAAGGGGCAAAAATTTATCTGCATTGTGATGATAAAACTCACGCTGAACAGTTTGCCGAACATTTATGGCAAGTGCCTGCAGAACAGTTTGTCGCGCACAATCTGGTGGGTGAAGGCCCGAAATACTCTACTCATATCGAGATTGGCTACCCCAACGTCAAACCCAATTGGAATCGTCAACTGGTAATAAATGTGGCGGATAATCATACAACCTTTGCGAACGCCTTTGCTGAGGTGGTAGACTTCGTCCCCTGCGAAGAAAAAGCAAAGCAACGAGCACGCGAAAGGTATAAAATCTACCGTCAAGCTGGCTACCAATTGCAAACAATCGAGATCCAACATCCATAGGTCAAACCTTATAGTTAAGGCGATCTTTAACAAGATCCTTCACTTATGAAGTTTGACTAAGATTAACCATTCACAGTATCCATTTAAGAGCACTATGGAAAAGACATATAACCCAACAGCAATCGAACAAGCTCTGTATCAGACTTGGGAAGAGAACGGCTACTTTAAGCCTCACGGTGATACATCAAAAGAAGCATACAGCATCATGATCCCACCGCCGAACGTCACTGGTAGCCTTCATATGGGTCACGCATTCCAAGACACCATTATGGATACTTTGATCCGCTGCGAACGCATGAAAGGCAAAAATACCTTATGGCAAGTGGGTACAGACCACGCCGGTATTGCTACCCAAATGGTGGTTGAACGTAAAATTGCTGCTGAAGAAGGCAAAACCAAGCATGACTACGGTCGCGAAGCGTTTATCGACAAAATTTGGGAGTGGAAAGGCGAATCAGGTGGAACCATCACTAAACAGCTTCGCCGCCTTGGCGCATCGGTAGACTGGGATCGTGAACGATTCACTATGGATGCGGGCCTATCCAATGCCGTTCAAGAAGTGTTTGTTCGCCTTTACCAAGAAGATTTACTCTACCGTGGTAAACGTCTTGTGAACTGGGATCCAAAACTGCACACTGCAATTTCTGATCTAGAAGTAGAAAACAAAGACGTCAAAGGTCACATGTGGCACTTCCGTTACCCACTGGCTGACGGCGTAAAAACAGCAGACGGTAAAGACTACATTGTTGTTGCGACCACTCGTCCTGAAACCATGTTGGGTGACACAGGCGTAGCGGTTAACCCTGAAGATCCACGCTACCAAGCTCTGATCGGCAAAGAGATCATGCTGCCAATCGTCAATCGTCGCATTTCTATCGTGGGCGATGAGCACGCAGACATGGAAAAAGGCACAGGCTGTGTGAAGATCACCCCTGCTCACGATTTCAATGACTATGAAGTCGGTAAGCGCCACCAACTGCCGATGATCAACATTTTCACCTTTGATGCCAACATTCGTGACGCCGCCGAAGTGTTCAACACCAATGGTGAACCAAGTGACGCTTACAGCAGCGATCTACCTGCTAAATACCAAGGCATGGAGCGCTTTGCGGCACGTAAAGCCATCGTAGCTGAATTTGAAGCTCTCGGCCTGCTTGAAGAAATCAAAGATCACGACCTCACCATTCCTTACGGTGACCGTGGTGGTGTGGTTATCGAACCGATGCTGACCGACCAATGGTACGTACGCACAGCGCCACTAGCGGAAGTCGCAACCAAAGCCGTTGAAGATGGCGAGATTCAATTTGTGCCTAAGCAGTACGAAAACATGTACTTCTCATGGATGCGTGACGTGCAAGATTGGTGTATCTCACGCCAACTTTGGTGGGGTCATCGTATTCCTGCTTGGTATGACAACGACGGCAACGTTTATGTCGGCCGTAGCGAAGAAGAAGTGCGCGAACAAAACAACCTAGCCCCAGTGGTGGTACTGCGCCAAGATGATGATGTATTGGATACTTGGTTCTCATCCGCTCTTTGGACTTTTGGTACACAAGGCTGGCCAGAAAATACTGAGGCACTAAAAACATTCCACCCGTCTGACGTTCTTGTTACTGGTTTTGACATCATCTTCTTCTGGGTTGCACGCATGATCATGATGACCATGCACTTCTGTAAAGATGAGAACGGCAAACCACAAGTGCCATTTAAAACTGTTTATGTCACAGGCCTTATCCGTGATGAAAACGGCGACAAAATGTCAAAATCTAAAGGCAACGTGCTTGATCCTATCGATATGATCGATGGTATTGATCTTGAGTCTCTGGTTGAAAAACGTTGTGGCAACATGATGCAGCCACAGCTTGCAGCCAAGATCGAGAAAAATACACGTAAAACCTTTGAAAATGGTATCGAACCTTATGGAACCGACGCACTGCGTTTCACGCTAGCAGCGATGGCTTCAACCGGTCGTGATATCAACTGGGACATGAAACGCCTAGAAGGTTACCGCAACTTCTGTAACAAGCTCTGGAACGCGAGCCGTTACGTGTTGATGAATACCGAAGATCTCGATTGTGGCTTTAACGCAGGTAGCGAGCTTGAGTATTCGTTAGCCGATAAATGGATCGAGTCTCAATTTGAATTGACGGCTAAAGAGTTCAACAACCATATCAACAACTTCCGTTTAGATATGGCGGCAAATACCCTTTACGAATTCATCTGGAACCAATTCTGCGACTGGTACTTAGAGCTGACTAAGCCCGTATTATGGAAAGGCAGTGAAGCGCAGCAACGTGCAACACGCCGTACATTAATTACGGTATTAGAGAAAACATTACGCCTCGCGCACCCAGTGATCCCGTATATCACTGAAACTATTTGGCAAAGCATTAAGCCATTAGTGGACGGCGTTGAAGGGGATACCATCATGCTGCAAGCGCTGCCTCAGTACGATGAAGCGAACTTCAACCAAGCGGCGCTGGATGATATCGAATGGGTGAAAGCCTTTATTACTAGCATTCGCAACCTACGTGCCGAGTACGATATCAACCCAGGCAAACCTCTTAACGTGATGCTAAAAGCCGCCAACAAGCAAGAAGTGGCACGTTTAGAAGCGAACAAAGCGGTACTGTTGTCACTGGCTAAACTGGAGGCACTACGCGTTCTTGAAGAGGGTGAAGAGACTCCCGCTTGTGCAACGGCACTGGTTGGTCAATCTGAGCTGATGATCCCAATGGCTGGTTTGATTGATAAAGATGCGGAGCTAGAGCGCTTAGCAAAAGAGATTGCTAAAACTCAAGGCGAAATCAAACGCATTGAAGGCAAACTCAATAACCAAGGGTTCATCGCTAAAGCACCCGAAGCCGTTGTCGCTATCGAGCGTCAAAAGCTGAATGGCTATCAAGATACCTTGGTTAAACTGGAAGAACAGAAAGCGACAATAGCCGCGCTATAATCGCGATTGCGTTACCATTAAAAAGGTCGGTGTGAAAATACCGACCTTTTTTATTTATTCACGCCATCAGCAGACGCGATTTTTGTGCTCTCCACGCTCAAACGCGGCAATGTTATCCATCAAAATCGTTGCCAATTGTGAAATAGCTGAGTCACTACCCCATGCCACGTGTGGTGTGAGTAACAAATTTGGCAAATCCATATTGGCTAGTAAGGGATTTGTTTTATCCGCTGGTTCTCGACTGAATACATCCACTCCAGCGCCAGCAATTTGCCCAGATTTCAATGCTGTCACAAGTGCTTGCTCATCAACCAAACCACCACGGCCTGCGTTAATCAACAATGCATTAGGCTTCATCATCTTTAATTCGTTCTCACCTATCAGGTTTCGGGTTTGCTCGCTCAATGGGCAATGTAAACTCACAACATCCGCCTCCGCTAACATTTGTTCAAAGGGCATAAAACCTTGTCGGCATAACTTGGCCCCCTTTCGTTCAGAAAATATCACCTGCATGCCTATCGCTCGTGCCAACGTTGCAGTTGCCTGTCCGAGCGCGCCACTCCCCACAATACCAAGCGTTGAACCTGCAACATCCCCTATCGGATGAGTAAAAAAGCAAAATTGTTGATTGCGCTGCCACTCGCCATTGGCAATATCTTGATGATAAGCAAACAAGTTACGCCTTAAGGCATAAATCATCCCAACGACATGTTCCGGAACAGAACGGGTGGCGTAGCCTTGAACATTCACCAGTGCGATGCCTGCTTCACGACAGTAATCGATATCGACATTATTGACGCCTGTGGCCGACACAGCAATCAAGCGCAATTTCGGACATTGTGAGAGTAGCGCCCTATCCAGCACCACTTTATTGGTGATTACGATATCGGCTTGAGATAGGCGATCGAGCGCTTGTTCGGCAGAAGTAAAGTCAAACTCAAGCCAATGATGAGCAAAAGGTAAGCTTGGCAATCGAATATAAGCAGGGATTGTGGCCCTATCGAGAAAGACAACCGTGGGTAGTGACATATTAGCTCCTTGTCGCCACCCACATCACACTAAGGTCGGGGCAACGTTTTGTAATCTGGTAATTTTCGCTCAGGATCAAAGTGTTGCAAAATTTGCTCTTGTGCTTCGGGATAAAAATCACAGCCGACAAAAATATTGCGCAGCCAATGACTCTTTGGATGATAAAAACTGAGCTCTGCGGCATGCAATGCTAAGCGATCGGAAAAATCTTGCGCTTCTTGCGGGGCATAAAACTCATCACCCACAATCGGATAACCCAAAGCTTGCATGTGAACACGTAATTGGTGCGAACGGCCAGTTACAGGAAGAAGACGTACAATTGTCGTTTTTTCTTCTCTTTTCGCTACTTGATATAAAGTTTTTGATGGTTTTCCATCTTCAAAGCAGACTTTCTGTTTAGGCCGATTTGGCCAATCGCAAATCAGAGGTAACTCAACCACCCCCTCGTCAAGCTCCATTACGCCCCATACGCGAGCGTAATAAATTTTATGCGTTAAACGGTATTGAAACTGCTTTTTCAATGCCCCTTCCGCGTATTTATTTTTTGCCAGCACCATCAAGCCAGAAGTCGACATATCCAAACGATGCACAACTTGGATCTCTGGATATTGCTCAGCCAAACGACTCCACATACTGTCGTGATGCTCAGGCAAGCGTCCTGGAACCGACAGCAGACCTGAAGGTTTATTCACCGCGAGAATCTGATCATCTTCATAGACAATATCAATCCAAGGATCTGTGGGCGGCGTGTATTCAAGCATAGCCATCGAAGGTTTCTCCTAAAAAAATCGGCGCATTATAACAACCTCTCCGCCAAGCCAATAGAGAAGAGTCATCTTAGTTTCGTTAAATCATGAAATCGTCAGTAAGTTAGCCTTGCTTAGAAATATCACTTGAAATGTAACTTAAAATTGACAGATTAACTGGGTGTGATATTGATTGATGAGCTTGACATTAAAGTCAGCTTCAAAATCAAAAATTATAAATAACACAACATCAAGTCTAAGGAACAAGAATGGAACACAGCGTCCCTTATCAATCGGCCAAACGTTTAACCCTGCCACAACTGCTTCGTTCGCTCGGGCCGGGCATTATGATGGCAGCAGCAGCCGTCGGCGGCTCTCATCTCGTCGCGTCAACTCAAGCAGGTGCAATTTATGGCTGGCAACTCGCAGGCCTCATTTTGCTGGTCAACTTATTAAAATACCCCTTTTTTAAGGCTGGCATTCAATACACCATGGGGACAGGCAAAAGTTTAGTACAAGGCTATGCTCATCTCGGGCGCGCTTACTTATGGGTTTTTGCCCTCTTAAGCGTGGTATCGGCCATTATAAACACCGCCGCGTTACTGCTGTTTAGCGCCAGCTTACTGGCCTATTTTGTCCCTTTTGAGCTAGGCAATATTGTTCTTTCCGTGATTGTGCTGACCACTTGTTTGCTGATCCTTTTTGCAGGCCACTTTCGCGCGCTCGACTCACTTTCTAAAATTATTATGGCAGTACTGACAATCGCCACCTTACTCGCCGTGGTGATTGCCGTCGCAACCCCAGCGCAGATAGTGGTAGAAACCATTTCACCTTCACCTTGGACACTCGCCGCGATCGGTTTTTTGGTGGTGACAATGGGCTGGATGCCCGCACCCATTGAGATTTCGAGCATCACTTCGGTGTGGCTCAAGCGTCAATGCCAAGAGCAGCAAGTGACGCCGCAATCCGCACTATTTGATTTCAATGTGGGCTATATCGGTACTGCAATCTTGGCGATTGTATTTTTGGCGCTTGGTGCCTTAGTACTACACGGAACAGGCGTTGAGCTCTCGAAATCTGGCGTCGGCTTTTCGCATCAATTGGTCGGATTGTACGCTTCAACCATAGGTGAGTGGTCACGTTATTTAATTGCAGTGATCGCCTTTTTCTGTATTTTTGGCAGTACCATCACCGTCATTGATGGCTATTCACGAGTGATTGCAGAATCACAACGTCTTTTGCAAAACAAAGAGAGCCAAAGCCCACGTTGCTACCAAGCTTGGGTCCTCGTGGTATCGGCTTTAGCGCTGGCCATCATTGCCTTTTGGGCTTCTGCACTGATGCCAATGCTGAATTTTGCGATGATCATGGCATTTATGACCACGCCAATTTTTGCGCTGCTCAATTATATTCTGGTGACTAAAACACCTTTACCGGCTGAACTCGCAGTAGGAAAAAAACTCAAAGCACTGTCTATCGTAGGGCTTGTTTATCTGTTTGGCTTTTTAGCGCTATTTATTTGGTGGAAGTGGGTTATGTAACAGCAGACAAAACAAAGGCCTTATCGAAAAAGGCCTTTGTTATTTTTAATGTAACGCCACAAGGGCCAAGTAAAGGGATCAGTTATGCGTCACAACGATTAAACGCAACGAATCCAGTTGGAATTGCGCTTTACCGATGTAACCGCTTAACTCGTTAATCTGCTCTTCAATCGCGCTGATCTCTTCATCACGAATGTTCGGGTTGACTGCTTTAAGCGCCAATAAGCGCTCCAGTTCACCGTTTAAGCTCGACTGCATCTCTTTCTGCGCTTGTTCACGAATCGCTTCAACACGGCTCACAACTTGGCTTTCACTGGCAGCAATTAAGCTATGCACATCATTTTGTACCGACGTAACGAGCTTGCTGGCCAAATGACGATTCACTGGGCTTAATTGGCGGTTGAAGCTTTCAAACTCAACTTGCGCGGAGAGATCATTACCACGCGCATCCATCATCAAACGGATCGGTGTTTGAGGAAGGAAGCGGCTGATACCACTGCGTTTTGGCGCTTGTGCATCCACCACATAGATCAACTCAAGTAGCAAAGTCCCAACAGGCAGAGCTTTATTTTTCAGCAGAGAAACCGCCGATGTTCCCACGCCTTCGCTCATCAGTAGGTCGATCCCGCCTTGAATCATCGGGTGTTCCCAACTGATGAAATTCATATCTTCACGCGATAATGCCGTATCACGATCAAAAGTGATGGTCGCTCCTTCATACGGCAAACCGGGGTAGCTTGGCACCATCATGTGCTCTGATGGTGTGACCACCAGCGCGTTTTCACCCCGATCATCTTGGTTTAAACCGATCGCATCAAATAAGCTCAAAGCGAAAGTAACCAAGTTAGTATCGCCATCCGTTGATGCTATACTTTCGACGATTTTCAATGCTTTTTCGCCACCGTTTGAATGCATTTCAAGCAATCGGTCACGCCCTTGTTCAAGCTGAGCCTTCAACGTTTTGTTGAGCGTTGCCGACTGTTCAATGATCTCATCCAACGTATCGATATTTCCCGAAGCCAGCATGTCAATCAGATCATCGGCATATTTATCATACACAGCGCGGCCTGTTGGGCAGGTTTCAGCAAATGCATTCAAGCCTTCATCAAACCAACGCGCCAAAATCGCTTGCGATGTGCCTTTAAGGTACGGCACATGGATATCGATATCACGGTGTTGACCAATACGATCCAAACGGCCAATGCGTTGCTCTAAAAGATCTGGGTTAAACGGCAGATCAAACATCACCAACTGGTTAGCAAATTGGAAGTTACGCCCTTCAGAGCCGATTTCACTACAGATAAGCACTTGCGCGCCACCCTCTTCTTGTGCGAAATAAGCGGCGGCTTTATCACGTTCTAAAATCGACATACCTTCATGAAAAACGGTGGCGCGAATGCCTTCACGCTCACGCAGTGCTTGCTCCAGTTGTAACGCGGTGCTAGCGCGAGAAGCGATCACTAAAATCTTTTCGCTGCGTTTCTCTTTCACTTTTTCAAGCAGCCAATTCACGCGAGAATCAAACTGCCACCAACTTGCATCATCGCCTTCAAACTCTTGGAAAATCTCTTCGGGGTAGAGCATTTTCATCGCGCGAGCCTGAGCACTGAGCTTACCGCCGATCATGCCAGCCACTCGCATCGAGGTCGTGTATTGCGCGGGGATTTCCATCGGCATCAAGTGCACATTACGCACAGGGAATCCTTTAATCGCAGCGCGGGTGTTTCTAAACAGCACGCGGCCTGTACCATGGCGATCCATCAGATTATCAATCAGCTCTTGGCGAGCAGAGGCTTTGCTCTCTTCATCGGCATCGCTTTCAATAATGCGAAACAGCGGCTCAACGTCTTGCTCTGAAAGTAGCTCAGTGATTTGGTTTTTGGCTTCGTTTTGCAACTTCTCACCCGAAAACAGGGCACTGACGGAATCGGCTACAGGCGCATATTGCTCTTCTTCTTCAACGAACGCCTCGTAATCGTAAAAACGATCGGGATCGAGCAAACGCAAACGCGCAAAGTGGCTTTCACGGCCCAATTGCTCCGGCGTTGCCGTTAGCAGCAATACCGCTGGGGTGTTTTGCGCTAGCCCTTCGACCACTTGGTATTCGCGGCTTGGTTTATCTTGGCTCCATTCTAGATGGTGCGCTTCATCCACCACCAATAGATCCCACTCCGCCTCAAGTGCTTGTTCAAAACGTTGACGACTTTTACGCAGAAAATCGAGCGAACAAAGCACATATTGCTGAGTATCAAAAGGGTTGTGTGCTTCAGCGAACGCTTCAACACAACGCTCCTCATCAAAAATGGAGAAATGAAGATTAAAGCGACGCATCATCTCCACCAACCATTGGTGCTGCAAGGTTTCCGGCACCACAATCAAAATACGTTCCGCGCGACCAGAAAGCACTTGTTGATGAATGATCATCCCCGCTTCAATGGTTTTACCTAACCCCACTTCATCGGCTAATAACACGCGGGGCGCATGGCGACGGCCAACCTCATGTGCGATATAAAGCTGATGAGGAATCAGGCCCGCGCGCATGCCACATAAACCACGCATTGGGCTTTTGTGTTGTTGATATTGGTTAGTGAGGGCGCGATAACGCAACACAAAATTATCCATGCGATCAATTTGACCTGCGAACAATTTATCTTGCGGTTTGTTGAAACGGATTTGGTGGCTTAAGAAAATTTCACGTAGCGCCACGCCGCTTTCATCGTTGTCTTCGCGCGTACCGAGATAAGTGAGTAGTCCTTGTTCTTCAACAACTTGCTCAACGCGTAGCGACCAGCCTTCTTGGCTTTCAACCACATCACCGCTATTGAACGTCACTCGTGTTACCGGGGCGTCACTGCGTGCATAAACGCGGTTTTCTTCTGATGCAGCAAACATCAAGGTCACAGTACGCGCATCAAGCGCTACCACAGTACCTAAACCAAGATCACTTTCTGTATCGCTTATCCAGCGTTGCCCCAAAGCAAAACTCATGAATCGACTACCTTATTTATTTGGAATGGATTGTATCGATCTGCTACCACGTGAAGGCAACTCCTAATTATGATTGTTGTTGGAGTGTGGTGCAGAAAAAGGTCGCTAATCTTACTTGATGGCGTGATACAGGTCACGTGTAAAGCGAAGGATAACCAAGATTTTTTTCTTCAACTTTTGGTTGACATCAAACTGTAAGAAATCGGTGGCATTTGTAGTAAACAAGGTTGCTATACTTGTTGTAACGATGCTTGCTTTGCCAGTCAAAAGGATGACTCTGGCACGAAGCATGCAGACCAAACAGACAATGAGTATCAACACAGGCTTGCAGTAAGTCATCGAGCAATCGAGTCACTACCGGCATCCATTGATCGATAACCTCTACTTGCTAGCACCTTTTGTTAAGCACGCTGCACAGCAGCAAGGAGACGCTTATGGGCGATACCGATCGGAAACTGTTTGTACTTGATACCAACATCCTGCTTCATGAACCTTTAGCCATTTACTCCTTCCAAGAGCATGATGTGGTCATTCCGATGACCGTTCTTGAAGAACTTGACCGGATCAAAGACAGCAAACGCGATGTTGCACGAGATGCGCGGGTCGCTATTCGTGCTTTAGAGCACTTATTCCACGATGCCACCCCAGACGAAATTACCGAAGGTATTCCATTTTCTAAAGAGGCCAGCAAGACGGGAACTATCTCGATCCTTGCCGACTTTGAGTTGCAAGAAACCGTCAAAGCCTTTACTGACAAAGCTGGCGACAACCGTATCCTCAACGCTGTACTTTACCTGCAAGCGAAACGAGCGCCACGTTCTGTGGTTCTCATCACCAAAGACATCAACATGCGATTGCGCGCTAAAGGTGCAGGCGTGCGCTATGTTGAGGATTACCGCACTGACCAATTGATTGATGATGTGCAGTACCTGACCAAAGGCTTCCAAGTTCGTGAAGGAAATTTTTGGAACAACGTCGATGAAGTTGAGAGTAGAACCGTCGGCGGAAAAGCCTTCCATACGTTAGATAAAGCGCCGTTTGATCCGACCTTTATTAATCAATATGTCATTGATGAAGATAGCGATTTTGCGGCGCGCGTGCATGAAATCAACGCAGAAAAAATTACGCTGCTTGATATTGGCCGCGAGAGAATGATGCACCGCAAAGCGTGGGACATCACCCCGAAAAATATCTACCAAGCGATGGCTCTTGATGCCTTGCTTGATCCAAGCATTGATTTGGTAATTTTAACCGGAGCCGCTGGTAGCGGGAAAACGCTGCTCGCTATGGCCGCCGCTCTTGAACAAACCATTGAGAAGAAGATGTTCGATAAGATTATCGTCACCCGTAACACGCCAGATATCGGAGAATCGATCGGCTTCTTACCCGGAACAGAGGAAGAGAAAATGATGCCGTGGCTGGCGGCGGTTACGGATACATTGGAAGCCTTGCACAAAAACGATCACTGCACCGAAGGTTCACTCAAATACATCTGCGATAAAGCCAATATCCAGTTTAAATCGATCAACTTTATGCGTGGGCGCTCAATCCAAAATGCCTTTGTGCTACTCGATGAGTGTCAAAATTTAACCGCTTCTCAAATCAAAACTATCATCACGCGCTGTGGTGAGGGCACTAAAATTGTCTGTTCTGGTAACTTAGCGCAGATTGATTCCCACTACTTAACCCCGGTGACCTCGGGTTTGACCTACATGGTTGAGCGCTTTAAAAACTTTGAAGGCAGCGCCAACATTCACTTAAACGGCGTTGTTCGCAGCCGCTTGGCCGAATTCGCTGAAGAGAATTTATAGTCACATTAGACGAGATATTATTAATATCTCGTCTTTATTTTAAAATAATTATTCACAAATTTAGCATTTATATGTTTTACTAAGGCCATTCATCATTCACCGTTTAGGACTGGGATATGGCTTTCAATTTACGCAACCGCAACTTTCTCAAACTGCTCGATTTCACGCCGAAAGAGATCCAATTTCTGCTCGATCTCTCTGCTGATCTCAAAAAAGCGAAATACGCCGGATCAGAACAGAAAAGATTAGCGGGTAAAAATATTGCGCTGATTTTTGAGAAAGCCTCAACACGGACGCGATGTGCATTTGAAGTGGCCGCGTTTGATCAAGGCGCTCAAGTCTCTTACATCGGGCCATCAGGGTCGCAAATTGGTCATAAAGAGTCGATGAAAGACACCGCGCGCGTACTCGGAAGAATGTACGATGGCATCCAATATCGCGGTTTTGGACAAGAAATTGTCGAAGAGCTTGGCGCACATGCTGGCGTTCCTGTATGGAACGGGCTCACCAACGAGTTCCACCCAACACAGATTTTAGCTGACTTTTTAACCATGATTGAGCATGGCCGTGGTAAACAGTTGCACCAAGTGTCACTGGCTTATCTAGGCGATGCACGCAATAACATGGGCAATTCACTGATGGTGGGCGCAGCAAAAATGGGCATGGATATTCGCCTCGTCGCACCCAAACAGTTTTGGCCAGAAGCGTCACTTGTCACCACTTGCCAAGAAATTGCCAAGCAGACGGGAGCCAAAATCACGCTCACTGAAAATGTACAAGAAGGCGTGCAAGGATGCGATTTTCTCTATACCGACGTTTGGGTTTCTATGGGCGAATCAGCCGATGCATGGGATGAACGCGTGGCCTTAATGACGCCTTACCAAATCAATATGAATGTGATTAAGCAAACTGGTAATCCACAGGTAAAATTTATGCACTGCTTGCCTGCGTTTCATAACGACGAAACCACCGTAGGCAAAGAGGTGGCGGAAAAATATGGTATGAAAGGTTTGGAAGTCACCGAAGAGGTGTTTGAGTCTGAATATTCGATTGTGTTTGATGAAGCTGAAAACCGCATGCACACCATCAAAGCTGTGATGGTCGCGACTCTCGGCGCTTAAAAAACAAGGCAACAATGGATCGAAGCCCGATGAACTTACATGAGTAAGTGATTCGGGTGAGTGAAAGCAGCTAACGCCGCGACAGTGCCAAAGCGACTTTTAATCCTCAAAATCATTAGTGCTGTCGCAAGGCAGCAAGAGAACGAAGCCCGATGAGCTTACATGAGTAAGTGATTTGGGTGAGTGAAAGCAGCTAACGCCGCGACAGTGCCAATGATGAAGAGGATTGCGAGGTAATCGCTTGCGCTCACACAACGAAAGCGTATAATTCACAGCAATTTGTCTGAGGGGTAGCCATGAAAACGGACGTTGTTATTCACATCTACAACGCAATTCGATTCAATGTAGGTCAGCGTGCTGACTTACTGGGCGCGTTATTTTTCCCCTCTCTTGATTTTTAAAGCCTCCCTATTGGGGGGCTTTTTTATGGCTACTAGAAAATTATAGGGAAGACGACCATGGTGAATTCGCTTTATCAAAAGCACATTATTTCGATTCCGGAGCTCTCTCGTGACGAGCTGGAATTGATTGTGAAAACCGCAGGCCAACTCAAAGCGGAACCAAAACCAGAGCTGATTAAGCACAAAGTGGTAGCAAGCTGCTTTTTTGAGCCGTCGACTCGTACTCGTTTGTCTTTTGAAACCGCTATTCAACGCATCGGCGGCAGCGTGATTGGCTTTGATAATGGTGGCAATACGTCACTGGCGAAAAAAGGCGAAACACTGGCCGATTCAGTACAAGTGATCTCCTCTTATGTGGATGCGTTTGTGATGCGCCACCCCCAAGAAGGCGCAGCGCGTTTAGCCTCTGAATTTTCAAACGGCGTTCCTGTGATTAACGCTGGCGACGGCGCTAACCAGCACCCAACCCAAACACTGCTTGATTTGTTCACCATTGCCGAAACACAAGACCGTTTAGATAACATTAATATCGCCTTTGTTGGCGACTTGAAATATGGCCGAACCGTCCATTCTTTAACCCAAGCTTTGGCTAAATTTAACCACATTCGCTTTTTCTTTGTTGCGCCGGATGCGCTGGCTATGCCTGACTATATTTGCGAAGAGTTAGATGATGTAGGCATTGAGTACAGCCTGCACACCGATATGGAAAGCGTTATTCCACAGTTAGATATTCTGTATATGACGCGCGTCCAAAAAGAGCGCTTTGATGAATCAGAGTACGCGCACATTAAATCGGCGTACATTTTGACAGCCGCCATGCTTGAAGGTGCGCGCGATAACTTAAAAGTGCTACATCCGCTTCCGCGCGTGGATGAAATCACCGTTGATGTGGACAAAACGAAGCACGCTTACTTCTTCCAACAAGCAGAAAACGGGGTCTACGCCCGTGAAGCTTTGCTGGCGCTTGTGTTAAACGAAACCCTGTAATAAAGGAGCCCCAACCATGACTAAAGAGACTCAATTGCAGGTTGAAGCCATTAAAAACGGCACGGTTATCGACCACATTCCTGCACAAATCGGTATTAAAGTATTAAAGTTATTCGATATGCACAATTCTCATCAACGTGTCACGATTGGCTTAAATTTACCCTCTTCCGCGCTGGGCGCAAAAGATCTGCTGAAGATTGAAAATGTGTTCATTAATGAAGCCCAAGCCAATAAATTAGCACTTTATGCACCGCATGCGACTGTCAACCAAATCGAAAACTACCAAGTGGTGAAAAAGCTAGCGTTGACACTGCCTGAGCAGATCAATGATGTTTTTGCCTGCCCAAACAGCAACTGTATTTCCCACAATGAACCGGTCGAAAGCAGCTTTAAGGTTTTCGAAAAGAAAAACGATATTCGTTTGAAATGTAAGTATTGTGAGAAAGTTTACTCACGTGAGATTGTGACCGAACGCGAGTCATAATTAACCCCGTTTAAGTCTATCGATGCCTCACTTTAGTGGGGCATTTTGCACTTTACCTGCCGTTTCTTTAAAGGCAAACTGACGCCTACCCTTCACATAAAAACAGATGGAACACAATCATGACTAAAGTACTTCATACCGAATCCGCTCCTGCCGCAATTGGCCCTTATGTACAAGGTGTCGATCTTGGCAATATGGTGCTAACTTCAGGGCAAATTCCAGTCAACCCAGTCACCGGCGAAGTGTCAGCAGATATCGCAGTGCAGGCTCGTCAATCTCTCGACAACGTAAAAGCCGTGGTGGAGTCTTCTGGCTTAACGGTTTCTGACATCGTAAAAATGACTGTATTTGTTAAAGATCTGAATGATTTTGGCACGGTGAATGAAGTCTACGGTAAATTTTTTGATGAGCATAACGTGGCAAACTACCCTGCGCGTTCATGCGTAGAAGTCGCTCGCTTACCTAAAGATGTGGGTATTGAAATTGAAGCGATTGCGGTACGTAAGTAAGCATTGCTCATAATCAGCACAGTGTAAGCACCACCAGCATGCCACTCTGACGTGAATGTGCTTTTTCAAACCTCGAACCCCGTTCGAGGTTTTTGTTTAATCCAAAAAAAATCAATTTTTACACCTCATACTTGCTACTTTAGGGTTAGTCACCAACACTTATCGTACTTTTGAACCGTTCGAGGTAGTGAGATGCAAGGGATTATCTATACCGTTCTTTCTGATTTAGTCATCGAAAAATTTGGCGCACTGTTTTGGGATCAAATGCTCGAGGATTTAAAACCTAGCTCTCAAGGCATCTACACCGCTGGAGAGCAATACTCCGATGACGAACTGCTTGCAATGGTGGCTTATTTGAGCGAGCAGAAAAACATCCCCACTGATGATTTAGTCCGGCTTTATGGGCAATACCTATTTTCTCGCCTGTACAACAGCCTTCCTGAAAATTATCCAAATAAAAACAACTTATTAGAGTTTTTGATTTCGGTCGATCAAGTGATCCATAAAGAAGTGAAGCGGCTCTACCCCGATGCCTATTTGCCGCAATTTCAATGTAAAAGCGAGGGCGATCGATTAACCATGTATTACACCTCGAAAAGAAAATTGTGCGCTGCGGCGGAAGGACTCATCATCGGCGCTTCAGAACAATTTGGTGAAGAAGTCGAAATCGAGCAGCCCCAATGCATGCATCATGGTGCTTCATTTTGTGAAATTGTTGTCACCTTTAAGGGCAAACATGAGTGAAATAGAGCAATACCAACGCATTTATGAGCGTGAGCGTCAGGCTCGTTTGCTGGCAGAGCGGTTACTGCAAGAAAAAAGCCGCGAGCTTTACGATAAAATTTTAGAGCTGCAAGAGACTCTAGATCAACTTCATAGCGCGCAAGCACAGCTTGTACAATCAGAAAAAATGGCCTCCGTCGGTCTGCTGGCGGCTGGCGTTGCTCACGAGATCAATAACCCAATCGGTTTTTGTCTGAGTAATTTAAATACGCTGCGTGATTACTCTCACACCTATATAGGAATTGTCGCTTTGGTAGCACAGCACAAAGCCGAAATTGCTAACACGGATTTCTACCGCAATTATCAAGATTATTATCAACGACATGATATTGGTTTTGTCGAAAGTGATTTAACTGACATGCTTCAAGAGACTTCGGGTGGATTGCTCCGCGTAAAAGACATTGTCACTAGCCTACAAAGCGTTTCTCACTCCAGTGATGGCCGATTTGTCGAGTGTGAGTTAAATTCGTGTATTGAATCAACACTACACATGGTCTGGAACCAATTTAAATATACGATGGAGGTCGAGCAGCGATTGGATGAGGCTTTGCCGAAAATCAATGGGATATCAGCAGAGCTACAACAAGTGTTTATGAACCTATTTATTAACGCCTCTCACGCTTGCGAAGCACAAGGAAAGTTAACGATTAGCACAGATTCTGTGGTCGAAAAAGGGAAACGCTGGGTGAGGGTGACAGTGGCAGATAATGGGCATGGCATGAATCAAGACATCATCAACAAGGTGTTTGATCCTTTCTTCACCACCAAACCTGTCGGCGTAGGGACGGGTTTGGGTTTATCGATTTCATACAGTATTGTTGAAAAGCATGGTGGGAAAATGCAGGTCGAATCTGAAGTGGGACAAGGCACCACCTTCATACTTCTTTTTCCCACCATTTAGTAAAGCGGTTACTGACTGCGTGATGTGACTTTCTTACCATCAAGCATCGCCACTTCTTCATCCAGCTGCGCTAATTTGGCCATCATCTGCTCACGGCATAATGTCGCTAATTCCCGTAAATTTTCTTTTCCATATCCTTCAATACTGATCGGTGGCAGCATCTCAACAATCACATGACCATTGTCCCAACGGTTCAGCTTAATATCATTAGTTGAGCTACAAACGATAGGGATAATCGGTACACCTGCGCCAATTGCCGCATGAAATGCACCCATTTTAAAGGGCAGCATGCCACGGCCACGCGAGCGAGTACCTTCTGGAAACATCCACACAGACACATCACTGGTTTTTATGCTATCGACAACTTGATCAATGGTGCCTTTGGCTTTGTTGCGATTGGATCTATCAATTAAAATATTCCCTGCTAACCAATACAACTGACCAAACACAGGTGTCCAAACTAAACTTTTTTTCCCTACTGTCACGACTTTCGGCGTTACCGCCGCAGCAACAGTACACAGATCCCAGTTATTTTGATGATTCGCAATGTAGATGTGCTGGCCGCGTTGATAAGCATCTTCTGGGATACGCAGTTCTAATTTAATACCCATCAATTTTGACATGCGGGCGAATAAACGCCCAAACGTAAATACATGTTTGGGATTACGTGGGCTAAGTAAACAGTAGCCACATCCAAAAACAAACATCACAATGGCAAACAGTGCGACTGCCAATAGACGCAAAAGAGCAATCATTTCAGTTCTCCATGGAACAAAGATAAAAAATGAGCAAGGATAAAAAAGCCGAAACCCAGAGATTTCGGCTCCATTGCATGAGCGAGAGTTTAACTGCTGACTTGAATGCGCTCAATATTAGCGCCAAGAGCCGACAGTTTATCTTCAATTCTTTCGTAACCGCGATCGATATGGTAGATGCGATCGACGATGGTTTCACCTTTTGCGATACAACCGGCAATCACTAGGCTGGCTGAAGCACGTAGATCGGTCGCCATCACCTGCGCGCCACTCAACGATTCCACATCACCACAAATCACAGTATTCCCTTCAATCTCCGCTTTTGCTCCCATACGCATCAGTTCAGGAACGTGCATAAAACGGTTTTCAAAGATGGTTTCAGTGATCTTGCCACCACCTTTTGCCATCATATTGAGTAGGGTAAATTGTGCTTGCATATCGGTTGGAAAGCCAGGATGAGGCGCAGTGCGAATCGAAACCGCCTTAAGCTCTTTTCCGGTCATATCAAGGCTTATCCAGCCCTCACCCGTTTCAATCTCAGCGCCCGCTTCTTCCAGTTTTGCTAACACGGCCTCTAACAAATGCGAGTGAGTGTTGTGGCAAACAATTTTTCCGCGAGAAACAGCCGCCGCGACTAAAAACGTGCCCGTTTCAATGCGATCAGCCACAACAGCGTGTTTACCACCACCCAAACGTTCAACACCTTCAATGGTAATGGTATCGGTGCCTGCACCGGATACTTTTGCACCCAGCTTATTCAAAAACAGTGCGGTATCGACAATTTCAGGCTCACGCGCAGCGTTGTCGAGTACGGTTGTGCCTTCGGCAAGGGTTGCGGCGCACATAATGGTAATGGTGGCACCCACGCTCACTTTATCCATGACGATGTGTGCACCTTGTAGACGACCTTCGACACTGGCTTTCACGTAGCCATCTTCTAAGGTGATGGTGGCACCAAGCTGCTCTAAACCGTGAATATGCAGATCGACAGGACGAGCGCCAATGGCACAGCCTCCAGGTAGCGAAACTTGGCCATAACCAAAACGAGCCACTAATGGACCGAGAGCCCAAATAGAAGCACGCATGGTTTTGACTAAATCATACGGCGCGCAATATTCATCAATTTGACTAGGATCGACATGAACTGAGCCATTACGTTCGACTTTAGCGCCTAAACGTTTGAGCAGTTCCATTGTGGTATCAATATCGCGAAGGTGTGGCACATTGGCCACTTCTACTGGCTCAGAGGCCAAAATAGACGCAAATAAAATAGGCAGTGCAGCGTTTTTGGCACCTGAAATGGTCACTTCACCTTGAAGAGGTTGTGTTGACCCAATAACTCGAAACTTTTCCATCAATAAACCTTACAGCGACATCAACTTTTTATCACGAGCCCACTCTGTTGGTGTGAACGCTTTAATAGAAAGGGCATGAATGTCGTTTCTTTGAATGTACTCCATCAGTGGAGCATAAATAAGTTGTTGTTTTTTAACGCGACTCATCCCTGCAAAACAAGCATCAACAGCGATAACTTCATAGTGGCTACCTTCACCTTTGACGTGGATCTCTTCAAGGTTTAGTGCTTGTTCTAATAACTGTTGTACTTTTGCGCTATCCACAATGTTCCCCTGCTTAATTCTTTATATGTTGAGCCATTAAACGATCAATGTTGCTCAATTGGAATAGTGTGCGCAGTTGCTCTGGCACGAAACTGAGCATTATATGACAGTTTCGTTTTTTTGCATGCTCTATTAGGTGGATTAACATCACCATTCCGGCAGAGTCTATGCGTTCAACGTTTTTCAGTTCAATCTCAAACTGTGTACTCACCGGGTTCCATTTTTGGATAAACACCCAGAAATCAGGCACATGCTCTCTGTCTAATGCGCCCGACAAAGCCGCAATCGGTATATCAGTTTGATGCCACTGCGGATGAATCATTGCGCTTTACCTTCAAAACGGATCGGCTGATCCGCCAATTGTTGCAGTTCATTGGCAACCGCTAAGATGCCATCTTGGCGAATTTTACCGCTCCATTCAGATTGCTTACTGGAGAGCAAACTCACTCCTTCTGCAATCATATCAAAGACTTGCCATTCGCCATTTTTCTCTTTGCGCAATTTAAACTCAAGCTTGATGTTCGGTCGTGGCGTATCAATAATATCCACCTTCACGCTGGTAATGCGTTTATCATCCGACACCGCCTGTTCAGGCTCGAACTCAATAATTTGGTTACTGTACTGAGTCAATACTTGCGCATATGCACTGACAAGATAGGCACGAAATGCGGTAATGAAAGTGGCGACATCTTCACGCTTGGCCCCTTTTAAGTTTGGGCCCAATAACTTCAGTGCCGCATACTGCTCATTGACGTAAGGCATCAGCTCTTGTTCCACGATTTCTTTCAAATATTCAGGATGGTGGTGAATCGCTTCTTGTTCGGCTTTCAAACGAGTAAATGCCGTTTCAGACACCTGCTTCATCATGGTATAGGGCTGGGTTTTATCCACATTGGCCGCTTGCACAAACATAGCGGCAAAGAGGGTAAATACAAAAATCAACGTCCGTTTAAACACTGTTTTTATAAACACTGTTGTTACTCCTTACCTTTTTCTTGTGAGCCACCACCGACGCTATACAGCACTTGACCAATCAAATCTTCTAATACGAGGGCGGATTTTGTGTCTTCAATTAAGTCGCCCTCTTTTAACATCTGTTCATCTTCAAAGACAAACCCGGGCACAAGCCCAATGTATTGCTCGCCAATCAATCCAGAAGTTAGAATTTGCACACTCGACGTTTCTGGAAATTGATCATATTGACTGTTAATAGCCATAGTAACCACAGGCAGCAAGCTCTCTCTATCGAGTTTAATCTCGGCCACTCGCCCAATGACTACACCACCCACTTTGACTGGCGAGCGCACTTTTAAACTACCGATATTGTCAAATTCAGCTTTCAATTGGTAAGTATGGTTGGAACCCAACCCTTTTACGTCAGCGACCTGAAAAATCATCACCAGAATTGCGCAAATTCCAGCAAGGACAAAGCTACCGACCCAAAGTTCTATTTTTCGTGTTTGCTGCATGATTAATTCCCAAACATCAATGCGGTGAGTACAAAGTCTAGCCCTAATACAGCTAAAGATGAATGCACTACGGTTCTTGTGGTGGCACGGCTAATACCTTCCGAGGTTGGAATAGCATCGTAACCGTTAAACAGTGCAATCCAAGTCACTGTGATGGCAAACATCACGCACTTGATCATACTGTTGCCAATATCTTGTCCTAGCTCTACCGATGACTGCATCGCAGACCAAAAACTGCCGTGATCAATCCCTTTCCAATCCACGCCAACAAGCTGGCCTCCCCAAATGCCGACCGCCATAAAAATCATCGCTAGCAACGGCATTGATATTAGCCCAGCCCAAAAGCGAGGAGCGATAATACGTTTGAGCGGATCAACCGCCATCATCTCTAAACTGGAAAGCTGCTCGGTGGCTTTCATCAGGCCGATCTCAGCGGTAAGTGCAGAACCAGCACGCCCAGCAAACAGCAGCGCAGTCACCACGGGCCCAAGTTCACGCAATAAAGAGAGCGCAACCATCTGCCCAAGGCTACCTTCCGCGCCGTAATCGACCAAAATCACATAGCCTTGCAGGCTCAACACCATGCCAATGAACAAGCCAGAAACGACAATAATCGCCAGCGACTGAACGCCAACACTGTAGAGCTGCTTCACTAACAATGGAAAATTCTGAATAGGCCGTGGGCGGCTCACTAATGCGCCAAACAGCATCAAGCTAGCTTTGCCAAAGGCTTGGCAAAATTCGAGCGTACGGCGACCGAGCCCTTCAATCCAGTCAGTCAATGTAGACATCATGAGAATAAATCCTTTTCTAGGCTTTGCGCTGGAAAGCGAAATGGTACTGGGCCATCAGCCTCGCCTTGTAAAAATTGTTGTACGCGAGGATCGCTATTTTGATAAAGATCGTTTGGCGTTCCTTTGGCAATCACTTTGCCGTCAGCCAGCAAATAAACCCAATCGGCAATGCTCATCACTTCAGGAACATCATGAGAGACCACTATCGAGGTCACCCCTAAAGCTTGATTCAAATTGCGGATCAACTCCACCAGCACGCCCATGGTGATCGGGTCTTGCCCCACAAACGGCTCATCATACATGATCAGTTCCGGATCTAGCGCAATCGCGCGCGCTAATGCTGCCCTTCTTGCCATACCACCGGATAATTCGCTCGGCATGAGCAAGGCGGCACCGCGCAGACCAACCGCTTCTAATTTTAGTAAAACTAATGTCTTAATCAGCGATTCATCTAATTGAGTGTGTTCACGTAAAGGGAAAGCCACATTGTCGAACACATTTAAATCGGTAAATAACGCACCCGACTGAAACAACATGCTCATTTTTTTACGAGCTTGATACAGCTTTTTGCGACTGAGCATCGGGATGTTTTGTTTGTCGAACCAAATCTCACCTTGTTCAGGAAACAGTTGTCCGCCAATAAGACGTAGCAAAGTGGTTTTACCAATACCCGATGGCCCCATAATGGCGGTAATTTTTCCTTGCGGAACGCTGAGACTCACGTCATCGAAAATCTTCCGTCCTGAACGGGAGAAGGTTAAATTCTTGATTGTGACAAGATCGTTGATTGGCATCATGAGTGTTTCACTATTGTTGTCCGCCCCAAAATGATGGGCAATCATAAGCATAACGTTCTAAAATTAAAAGCACTGTTCAATTACATCCTAAAGTAAAGCATCATCTTTCGCCAAAACAATCTTCCGGTCATTTATTGATGGATAGCTAACTAAACCATGAATTGAACGTAATTAATTGGATCTTCAGCTTCCCTTTTCGCAACCAACACGTCAAAATTAGCGGTTAATTGCATCATTTTTTCACTCATTTCATTAATTAGGTATCATCATGATCGAAGCGGTAGCGTTTCTCATTGTAGGTTTGGTGTTTTTAGTCTGGAGCGCTGACAAGTTAGTCTTTGGTTCTGCCGCGCTTGCTCGCAACTTTGGCATCTCGCCATTAGTGATCGGCATGACTATTTTAGCAATGGGATCATCAGCACCAGAGATGATGGTATCGGCAACGGCCGCTTTGGATGGGAAAACCGATACTGCCGTCGGTAACGTGCTCGGTTCTAACATCGCTAACATTGCTTTGATCTTGGGTATTACAGCACTCATCAAACCGCTTTCCGTCAGTTCTGCGGTACTCCGCCGTGAACTGCCGCTGATGATTGCGGTCACACTACTTGCTGGTGCGTTATTGTGGGATAACCACTTAGGATTCTATGAAGGTGTGTTGCTGTTTGCACTTTTCGCCGTGTTTATCATCGCGATGCTCCGCATTAGCCGTAACGAGCAAAAACATGGTGACGCGCTGCTTACCGAGCAGGAATCTGAAATACCGCAGGGCGTGAGCAACGCAAAAGCGGCTATTTGGGTAGTGATTGGGCTTATCATTCTGCCGATTGCTGCCAGCGTGTTAGTCGATAACGCCGTCATTATCGCTAAGTTTTTTGGCATGAGCGACTTGGTAATTGGCCTGACGATCATCGCTGTTGGGACCAGCTTGCCAGAGTTGGCCGCCTCACTCACAAGTGTGTTGAAAGGCGAAGATGATATGGCTGTGGGCAACATTATTGGCTCGAACGTATTCAATATTCTTGCCGTGATGGGCTTACCCGGCATTCTTAATCCATCGATACTCAGTGAGCATGCGATGGGACGCGATTTTTGGGTAATGCTTGGCGTATCTCTTCTACTGGTTGCCATGGCTTTAGGGAAATCGCGTAGTATTAACCGCATTGAGGGAGGCATGCTCTTCCTCGCTTTTATCGGATACCAAGCTTATCTACTTATGAATATGACCGCTTAACCCAAACTCGGAGTATCGAATGTCGAATCAGTTTGATTATCGCAGTGTTGCACAGCAAGTTCTCGCCACCGAAATGGCGGCTTTACAGCAGCTAGAGCAATACTTTGACGACTCATTTTGCCAAGCGTGTGAAATGATCATTGCCAATGATCACGGCAAAGTGGTGGTGATGGGTATGGGTAAATCAGGCCATATCGGTAAAAAAATTGCCGCGACCTTAGCCAGTACTGGCACTTCGGCATTTTTCGTACATCCAGGAGAAGCGGCGCACGGTGATCTTGGTATGATCGAGCGTGGCGACATCGTAATTGCTATTTCAAACTCTGGCGAATCCTCGGAAATTTTATCACTGTTTACTGTGCTAAAACGGCTCAATATTCGCATCATTAGCATGACAGGCAACCCGTCATCGAATATGGCAAAGTTGGCCGATCTTCATTTGCAAATCACTGTCCCACAAGAGGCATGCCCGCTTGGCCTTGCGCCAACCTCCAGCACCACAGCAACGCTAGTGATGGGCGATGCGTTAGCCGTCGCACTCTTGCAAGCACGCGGCTTTACCGCTGAAGATTTTGCGCTGTCTCATCCCGGTGGGGCTTTAGGGCGAAAATTGTTGCTCAAGCTCTCTGATATCATGCACATTGGCGATGCATTACCAACAGTGCAACCAAATGCATTGATCCGCGATGCCTTACTTGAGATCAGTCAAAAAGGCTTGGGGATGACAGCGGTAGTTGACAGCAACATGCAGCTTATTGGCATCTTTACTGATGGCGATTTACGCCGCATCTTAGACAAACGAATCGATATTCACAGCGCGGCAATCAGCGAGGTGATGACGCAAAACCCAACGGTAGCAAGCCCTAACATGCTCGCGGTCGAAGGGTTAAACCTAATGCAAGATAAACGAATCAATGGCTTGATGCTGTGCGAAAATGGCACATTGGTCGGTGCATTAAACATGCACGATTTGCTCAAAGCAGGAGTGATGTGATGACCATGATTGATACACTCTACGGCCCGGTCTCACCGCCTATTCTCGACATAGCTAAGCAGATAAAACTGCTGATCTGCGATGTGGATGGCGTCTTCTCTGATGGCTTAGTTTATATGGGCAATCAAGGCGAAGAGCTAAAAACCTTCCACACTCGAGATGGCTACGGCATAAAATCATTGATGAATGCTGGCATTGAAGTGGCGATCATTACAGGTAGGCAGTCAAAAATTGTCGAAAACCGTATGGCCGTATTAGGCATTACATTGGTTTATCAAGGTCAGGATGACAAGGTCAAAGCCTATAACGATATTTGTCGCCAGCTCAATATTGCCCCAGAACACACAGGGTATATCGGTGATGACTTGATTGATTGGCCAGTAATGGAAAAAGTCGCGCTGAGAGTCTGTGTCGCGGATGGTCACCCGCTATTAGTTAAACGCGCAAACTACGTGACCCATATAAAAGGTGGGCATGGCGCTGTACGCGAAGTGTGTGATTTGATTTTGCAAGCTCGCGGTGAGTTAGATGTGCACAAAGGCTTAAGTGTATGAGTTTATCTCGTGTCCTCTATGTGATACTGATTTTTATCGCATCGTGGTCAGCCTATTACTTGTTCGATAAAGAACAAAATACCGATATACAAGTTGCTCCGAACTTGGAGTTACCGTCGTTTAGTGGAAAAAATCTCGACAACACCACCTATAACGAGCAAGGTATCCGCAGCTACATCATTCAATCGACGCATCTGGATCATTACGCAAAAAGTGGCGACACCATTTTCGAGTACCCGATACTCAAAGTCTTCCGTGATGGTATTTTGCAAGAGTGGGAGATTACCGCTAAACGCGGCGTACTCGATGAAGAGCAAGTACTCACACTGTATGACGACGTACTGGCAAAAAACCTATTAGCAGATTCTAGTTTTGATACGCTTTCAACCATTAAGATGAGCATTCAACTCAATAATCGCGATTTTTGGGCCGATAATCAGGTCGATTTGGTTGGGCCACAATTCGAAACACAAGGACAAGCGATGAAAGGCAACTTTGCCGACAATACCGCTATTCTTTATAACCATGTACAAGGTAGATATGAAACTCTCACACCTTAGTCTTATTGCTTGTTTAGCGATTTCTGGTCACGTATCCGCGTTGTCTACCGACAGTGCTCAGCAGATTTATCTGAATGCAGACAGCCAACTGCTCGACATGAAAAGCAACCAAATGACACTCCTTGGTAATGTCAATCTCAAACAAGGCAGTATCAATATCAACGCCGACAAAGTGATTGTAACCCGTGATGCAAAAGATGGCTCCATTCAAGAAATTGAAGGATATGGCAACCTCGCCACTTTTTCGCAATTAACCGACGATGGCAAAACCTTGTATGGTGAGGCGAAAGAGCTCTATTACAAATTGGCCGATGATCAGTTGACGATGATCGATCAAGCCATGTTGTCACAAGACGATAGCATCATCCGTGGTACGAAAATTCGTTACAAAATTTCGTCACAGAAACTGATGGCTGATGGTAACTCTAACGAGCGAGTATCGACCGTGCTTCAGCCGCAAGCCACTACGACACAAGAATAATTATGGCCATACTTAAAGCAGAACATTTAGCGAAAAGCTATAAAAAGCGCAAAGTCGTCTCTGACGTCAGCTTGCAAGTAGAATCGGGGCAGATTGTTGGCTTACTCGGCCCTAACGGCGCAGGAAAAACCACATCGTTTTACATGATCGTCGGCCTTGTCGCTCGTGATGAAGGTAAGATCAGCATTGATGATCACGACATCAGCATTTTACCTATGCACAGTCGCTCACGCTTAGGGATCGGCTACTTACCTCAAGAAGCGTCTATTTTTCGAAAATTATCGGTCGAAGATAACATCATGGCGGTACTTGAAACCCGTGAATCGATGACCCGTGAAGAGCGCCAAGATAAACTCGAAGATCTACTAGAAGAATTTCACATTCAACATATCCGCCATAGTGCGGGAATGGCGCTATCGGGTGGTGAACGTCGCCGAGTTGAAATTGCCCGCGCTCTTGCCGCAAACCCACAATTTATTTTGCTTGATGAACCCTTTGCAGGGGTCGACCCCATTTCCGTTATCGACATTAAAAAGATCATCCAACACCTGCGAGATCGTGGCTTAGGCGTTTTAATCACAGACCACAACGTTCGAGAAACATTGGACGTCTGTGAAAAAGCCTATATTGTAAGCCAGGGTCGTTTGATCGCAGAAGGTACACCACATGACGTGCTCAATAATGAAGAGGTAAAACAAGTTTATCTCGGTGAACAATTCCGTCTATGATTAAGTAGAGAGTGACATCAATTCTAAAAATAATTAAGGTAACTGGCACTGAATGAAACCCTCATTACAACTGAAGCTCGGCCAACAATTAGCGATGACACCGCAGTTACAACAAGCCATTCGTTTGTTGCAACTCTCCACATTGGAACTCCAGCAAGAGATCCAAGAGGCTCTAGAGTCTAATCCATTATTGGATGTTGAAGAGGCCTATGAAGAGAATGCCACCGCCGATGTTCATAGCATCAATGAGGAGAAAGAAACCAGTGCTGAGGTGTTAGATATTGAGCCACAAGACAGCTCTGACTTAATTGAAAAATCCGAAATCAGCAGCGAGCTTGAGATCGACACCACATGGGATGATGTCTACAGCGCAAACACTGGCAGCACAGGGATCGCCCTTGATGATGACATGCCCGTGTACCAAGGTGAAACAACGCAAACCCTGCAAGATTATCTACTGTGGCAATTAGATCTCACACCGTTTAGCGACACCGACCGCAGCATTGCTCTTGCCTTGATTGACGCCATCGATGACTACGGTTATCTCACCGTTTCTTTGGATGATATTTTAGAAAGCTTTGCCGATGAAAATATCGAGCTTGATGAAATTGAAGCCGTTCGTAAACGTGTTCAGCAGTTTGATCCCCTCGGTGTGGCTTCAGTCAACCTTCAAGACTGCCTGCTTTTACAATTAGCGACCTACCCTGCCAGTACCCCTTGGTTAGAAGAAGCTAAACAGCTGCTGATCCAACACATTGATCTGCTCGGCAATCGTGACTACAAGTTGATCATCAAAGAAACCAAGTTAAAAGAAGAAGATCTGCGAGAGGTATTGCAGCTCATTCAACAACTTGACCCAAGACCGGGAAATAATATTTCAACCGAGCACGCCGAATACGTTGTGCCTGACGTGTCTGTTTACAAAGATCACGGCAAATGGGTGGTCACAATAAACCCAGATAGCGTACCAAAACTTAAGATAAATCAACAATATGCAGCCTTAGGCAAAGGTAACAGTGCCGATAGCAACTACATTCGCAGTAATTTGCAAGAAGCAAAATGGCTAATTAAGAGTTTAGAAAGTAGAAACGAGACACTGCTCAAAGTTGCCAAGTGTATTGTTGAACATCAACGTGATTTCTTTGAGTATGGTGAAGAGGCGATGAAGCCAATGGTACTCAATGACGTTGCTTTAGCGGTAGAAATGCATGAATCCACCATATCAAGGGTGACAACGCAGAAGTACATGCATACTCCGCGTGGTATTTTCGAATTGAAATACTTCTTCTCCAGCCATGTCAGTACCGACAGCGGGGGAGAGTGTTCATCGACTGCAATACGAGCACTGATTAAAAAACTGGTGGCCGCTGAAAATACAGCCAAACCATTAAGTGACAGTAAAATTGCAGATCTACTGGCTGACCAAGGGATTCAGGTAGCTAGACGGACGATAGCTAAATACCGTGAATCGTTGGGCATTGCTCCATCGAGTCAGCGCAAACGCCTACTGTAAGGCACAAAACAGAGAAGGAAAGTCTATGCAAATCAACATTAATGCCCATCACATTGATCTGACCGATTCAATGCAAGACTATGTAAACTCGAAGTTTCAAAAACTTGAGCGATTTTTTGACCATATCAATAACGTACAGGTTGTTTTACGTGTTGAAAAAGTACAACAGATCGCTGAAGCTACGCTCCACATAAATCAAGGTGATATCCACGCCGTGGCCGACAATGAAAATATGTATGCTGCCATTGACAGTTTAGTGGATAAACTCGTAAGACAACTCAACAAGCATAAAGAAAAGCTAAGTAGTCATTAATCATGCAATTAAGCGAAGTACTCTCATTGGACTGCACGAAAAGTGCGGTCCAATGCACCAGTAAAAAAAGAGCCCTAGAAATCATTAGCGAAATCGCTGCTGAGTATTCAGGTCAAAATTCCACCGAGCTGTTTGAATGCATGCTCAGCCGAGAAAAAATGGGCAGTACTGGTATTGGTAATGGCATCGCCATTCCTCATGCAAGAATGACCAACAGTGATCGTGCCATTGCCGTTTTGCTGCAGTGTGAAGAACCGATTGAGTTTGATGCTATTGATAATCGACCTGTCGATCTACTGTTTGCGTTGCTCGTTCCTGAAGAGCAGTGCAAAGAGCATTTAAAAACGCTCGCTTGTATGGCCGAGCGCCTCAATGACAAACAAGTTTTAAAACAGCTTCGAAGTGCACAAAGCGATCAAGAGCTGTACGACATCATGACTAACCAATAACCACCGAGCCGAAACTATGCGTTTAATCGTTGTGAGTGGTCAATCAGGCGCAGGGAAAAGCGTTGCTTTACGAGTACTGGAGGATCTCGGCTACTATTGTGTCGATAACCTTCCCGTCAACTTGTTGGATGCGTTTATTCAATCAGTCCAAGGCAGCAAACAAAATGTCGCGGTGAGTATTGATATCCGTAACTTGCCCCAGGAGCCTAGTTTGGTTGCGGATGTTTTAGAGCAGCTAAAACAGAATAACGACGTTAGTGTGCTGTTTCTCGATGCCAGTAAAGAGACACTACTCAAGCGCTACAGCGAAACGCGTCGTATCCATCCTCTCTCATTAAACGCCGATAAACCTTCGCTTGCGCAAGCGATTGAATTGGAAAAGTCGCTGCTTGCGCCGCTCAAAGAGCAAGCCGATTTAGTGCTCGATAGCAGTAATCAATCGTTGCATGAGTTGAGCGAAACCGTACGCATGCGAATTGAAGGACGTGAGCGCAAAGATCTGGTGATGGTCTTTCAGTCTTTTGGCTTCAAATATGGACTACCCAGCGATGCAGACTACGTGTTTGATGTGCGTTTTTTACCCAACCCACATTGGGAACCCGATCTTCGCCCATTAACTGGCCTGGATGCACCAATTAAGTCGTTTCTTGAACGCCATAGTGAAGTAATTGAACTTAAACAACAAATTCAAAAGTTTGTTGAATACTGGCTACCGATGCTCGAAAAAAACAACCGCAGTTATCTCACAATTGCGATTGGTTGCACCGGTGGTAAGCACCGCTCCGTTTACCTGACTCAACAGCTTGGCGAGTACTTTGCTCAATTGGGTCACCAAGTACAGATACGCCATACATCATTAGAAAAACAGCAATAGGAGCGATGGTATGCCACTATTAAGTAAAACGGTTTTAATCCAAAATCGCTTGGGCCTTCATGCTCGTGCAGCCGTTAAGCTGGTTGAACTGTCGCAATCTTTTGATGCGGTGGTCACCATTCAAAGTGAAGAAGGAAAAGAAGCCACTGCAGATAGTGTAATGGGTTTATTGATGCTCGAATCCGCACAAGGTCAATACATCACCATCAATGCTG
The DNA here is from genome assembly GCF_024743775.1 of Vibrio sp. RM-69-4. Classification (NCBI taxonomy): domain Bacteria; kingdom Pseudomonadati; phylum Pseudomonadota; class Gammaproteobacteria; order Vibrionales; family Vibrionaceae; genus Vibrio; species Vibrio sp. RM-69-4. The sequence goes on along the minus strand of NZ_JAMQXI010000070.1, from coordinate 201,021 downwards.
AAGGCTCACAAGCAGAGCCTGCTTTGCAAGCGGTTAGTTCGCTGATTGAACATAAATTCGATGAAGACGAGTAAGCACAAGGCTTACACTCCACTCTCCCACAGACAGCGCATGCGCGCCCCTGATAGTCAAAATAAATTCAGTGCTTAATAAGAACTTATTAAATAAGGCCTAGAATTAAGTTACTATTCAACACATTGTAAGAATCCTAAGTAGGGGGAAACCATGGCCGAGCAAATTGAATTTGATCAAGCTCACCTAACCCTCCAAGAAGTCAGCGAAGCTTTAGAAAATGGTCGTTTTGTCCATGTCCGTCGCCAATTGCAGGACATGGAGCCAGAAGATATTGCTCACCTCTTAGAAGCCTCTCCACGTAAAAGCCGGGAGGTGTTATGGCAACTCACCGACCCAGAAGACTACGGTGAAATCCTTGATGAGCTCAACGAAGACGTCAAAGATGCCCTAGTTTCCAAAATGGCACCCGAAAAACTGGCAGAAGCGACCGAAGGCATGGACACCGATGACGTGGCCTATGTACTGCGTAGCTTGCCAGATGACGTGTCACGCGAAGTGCTTTCGCAGATGGACAGCGCTGATCGCCAGCGCGTTGAAACCGCGCTCTCCTATTCAGAGGAAACAGCCGGCGGGATCATGAATACCGACGTGATCACCATTCGTGGTGACGTTGATATTGACGTGGTTTTACGCTATTTACGCATGCGCGGCGATCTGCCCGAAGCAACCGATGCACTTTACGTGATTGACGATGAAAGTAAGCTGATTGGGCATCTCTCACTCACCACCTTGCTGACCACGCAACCGGATATTCCAGTAAGTGAAGTCATGGATGATGCCGATGAGGCGATTTTGGTCACCACCAGCGACTCCGATGTTGCCAGCCTGTTTGAACGTCGCAACTGGGTGTCCGCGCCTGTGGTGGATGAAAACCAGCACTTGGTCGGTCGGATCACCATTGATGACGTCGTTGACATCATTCGTGAAGATGCCGAACACTCAATGATGAGCATGGCTGGTATGAACGATGACGAAGATACCTTTGCTCCGGTAGTCAAATCCGCACGTAAACGGACCATCTGGCTTGGGGCAAATGTTTTGGCCGCCCTCGCCGCAGCCTCTGTTTCTAACATGTTTGAAGCAACACTGGATCAAATGGCCGCCATTGCCGTGCTAATGACCATAGTGCCCTCAATGGGTGGTGTCGCAGGTAACCAAACCGTGGCCTTGGTCATTCGTGGTTTAGCATTGGGACATATCGGTGACAGTAACCAACGCGAATTGCTATTCAAAGAAGCGGCAATCGGTTTTTTAAATGGCATCATGTGGGCTACCATTATTGGCGGCATTGTGGTGGCATGGAAAGGCAATTGGATGCTTGGCGGCATCATTTCCGCAGCAATGATGGCCAACCTACTCATTGCCGGGATCGCCGGCGTCACCATCCCAATTTTACTGAAAAAAATGAAAATCGACCCGGCTCTTGCTGGCGGAATGGCGTTAACAACCGTCACCGATGTGGTTGGGCTTTCGGTCTTTCTCGGCTTGGCGACCATTTTGATGTAGCCATATTTTGATGTAACCCTATAGTGATACATACTCAAACCACCCATAAAAAAAGCTTGGTTGTTATACCAAGCTTTTTTATATTCAGCTTAAGCGATTATTCGCCCGCAATTTTCATCGATTCAAGTAAAATAGACCCAGTTTGGATTTGCGAGCGTGTTTCGACATCACTCCCTACCGCCACCATTTGCTGGAACATATCTTTCAAATTGCCCGCGATAGTAATCTCAGATACAGGGTATTGAATCACACCGTTTTCAACCCAGAAACCAGCGGCGCCACGCGAATAATCACCTGTCACTGCATTAACACCTTGGCCCATCACTTCAGTGACTAACAAGCCTGTACCCAACGCTTTGAGCATCTGCTCAAAATTTTGCCCTGTGGATTGAACATACCAGTTATGGATGCCACCCGCGTGACCAGTTGGAGTCATCTTCATTTTACGAGCGGCATAGCTGCTCAGAAGATAAGTAGAGAGCACACCATCGGTAATGATTTGGCGGTCTTGCGTAAATACCCCTTCACTATCAAATGGGCTTGATGCCAACGCACGTAATACATGGGGTTTTTCGGCAATATTGAACCAATCGGGTAAAATTTTCTCGCCTAACTTATCAAGTAAAAAGGAAGATTTACGATACAAGCTGCCACCACTGATCGCCATCACCAAATGGCCAATCAAACCTGTCGCTACATCTGCGGCAAACATCACCGGAACTTTGCCCGTCTTCAGTTTTTTTGCATCTAAACGGCTGATGGTTTTTTCTGCGGCTTGTTGCCCGACCAGCTCTGGCGACCATAAATCGTCGCGGTGACGTGCAACGGTATAGCTATAATCACGCTCCATCTCACCATTTTTACCCTCACCGATCACGCAGCAGCTAATGCTATGACGGCTAGAGGCATAACTCGCGAGCAAACCATGGCTATTACCATACACTTTCACACCGTAATGGCTGTCATAACTTGCGCCATCACTTTGTTTGATCTTGTTGCTGTAAGCTAACGCTTTCTCTTCTGCAGCAATGGCAATTTTAGCGGCCATGTCCGGGTTAGGTTCATCGGGATGGAAGAGATCTAAATCAGGAATATTTCGCACCATTAACTCTTTAGGTGCAGGGCCTGCATAAGGATCTTCAGAAGTGTAAAGCGCAATATCAAGCGCTGCAGCGACCGTCTGCGCAATTGCTTTTTCACTGAGATCTGACGTCGACGCACTGCCTTTACGTTGCCCACGATACACGGTGATGCCTAACGCCCCATCACTGTTAAATTCTACGTTTTCAACTTCACACATTCGCGTCGAAACACTCAGGCCGGTACTTTTGGTGATCGCCACTTCGGCAGCATCAGAACTGAGCGCAGCCATCTCTAATGCCTTAGCAACCGCCGCTTCAAGTTCGATGCGCTGCTGAGCAACTTGTTGTTTTACGTCCATATCTCATCAATTATTAGCAAACAATGTCATTAGGATAACAAGAATTTCGCTTTCTCCCCACGATTCTTGCTAAAATAGCTGACATACATAACTCAATAGATGAAGAAAATGGCGCGTAAGAATCAAAAAGCTCCTTGGGAAGAAGAAGAGGAGATCATTTGGGTTAGCAAAACCGAAATGAAAAACGACATGACTGAGCTACAAAAACTGGGTGAAGAGCTGGTTGCTCTGAAGCCGTCTCAGTTAGCAAAAATTCCGATGTCTGAAGACTTGATGGATGCCATCAAAGATGCTCAGCGTTTTAGCATGGAAGCCAGACGCCGCCAACTGCAATACATTGGTAAAATGATGCGTACCATCGATGCCGAACCGATTCAAGCGGCATTGGATAAACTGCGTAACAAGCACTCACAAAATACCGCTATGCTGCACAAACTCGAACAGATGCGTGATCGTATTGTGGAGAAAGGTGACAGCGCGATTGAAGATGCGATGGCACTCTATCCAGAGATGGATCGTCAACGTCTGCGCCAATTAGCGCGTCAAGCAAATAAAGAGAAAGCCAACAGCAAACCACCAAGAGCATCACGAGAGATTTTCCAAGTGCTCAGAGAGCATAACGATAAGTCAGTTTAACCTGTCATAGTGCTGATTAGACGCAAAAACCTCACCTAAACGTGTGAGGTTTTTTTTATTCCCCTGCACGCACAAAATCACTGAGCTGCGCGTCTGCGTGTTGCGCGGAAAGTGCCTCAATGCGATCACTCACTAACACATGTCCTTGAGCCATAAACGCAAAATGGCTCGCAATCGCTTTGGCATCACTAATATGGTGCGTCACCATCACAACAGTGATCGCTCTTTCTGCGGCTAACTGCTTAACCAAAAGCAGCATCTCTTCTCTGAGTAGCGGATCCAAGGCGGAAAAGGGCTCATCCAGCAGCCAGATAGGATGTGGTTGTACAAAACAGCGCGCCAGAGCAACTCGTTGACGCTGCCCCCCTGAGAGCTGCTCAGGCAAGCGATCAAGTAGCGCTGCCAAACCCACTTGCTGCGCGGCGCACTCAACTAACGCCTTTTGCGAAGTGGTTAATTTCAGCCCCGGATGTAACCCAAGGCTAATATTTTCACGCACAGTGAGATGGGCAAAAAGATTGTGCTCTTGAAACAGCATCGAAAAAGGACGCAAGTGTGGCTCCTGCCCAAGTAAGGATTGCCCTTGCACTTGGATATCGCCGCTTTTCGGTGCAATAAAACCCGCAACTAAGCTCAGTAAAGTCGACTTGCCCGCGCCACTTGGCCCCATCAAAGAGAGAATCGCCCCTCGCGGTACAGAGAGCGAAAATTCAAACCACTCCTGTTGATACTCATACTGCACAGCCTTGAGTTCTAACATTGCTTTACCTTTGAATGTGAATGAAATAACCGCTCAATGAGGGCAAAACACCCCACACTGAGTAGCAACAGCGTAAGAGAAACCACCGCCGCCGCTTGCATTTGGTAACTGCCCAGCAGTTGGAACAGGTAAAGCGGTAAGGTTCTAAACTCTTGGCTACCAAATAGAGCAATCGCACTTAAATCCCCCATTGAGAGCAAAAAGCTGATCGCAAAGGCATGCGCTAAGGGTTTACGCAACGCACGCAGCTCAATCACTTGCAAACGCTGCCACCCTTTAATGCCAAGGCTGGCACATAACCATTGATATTGCTGCGCAATATGCAGCATAGGTTGCGCCAATGTTTTCAACACATACGGTAATGCCATTAAGCCATTGACGAAAAAAACTACCCAATACGCTAGGCTAAATGCATCGGTCCAGATACGCAGCAACAGAAAAAGCCCGGTGCTGATAACAAGCCCTGGCGTGACCAAAATAATCGCGCCAATCAACTCTAATTGGTCCGCCTTACGGTTGTGCTGCTGCAGGCGCCAAGCGCGAGTCGTGATGAGTATGGCAACCCCAGCCGAAACTGCAACCACGCTTGCCAATAATGCCACTTGCAGTGAAGCCCAAAGCGCACGCCAGAATTGCTCATCACTCAAGACGTGAAAAAGCTGCGAATTTAAACCGCTCAAGATGACCATCACCAGCGGCGGAAGTACTAACAGCAACGCAAGGAAGATCCATGCGCCGTCCCAACATTGCGCTTTTCGATTGTCTCGACTAACCACATAATCACTCGCTTGACGCCCTGTGGTGATGGCTAACGGCTTCGCTAGACGTGAAATGGATAGAGACAGCAGCCCACATAACAGCATCTGCCACAGCGCAAGCAGCGCGCCGGCTTGTAAATCAAAATCAAATTTGATCGCCTGATAAATCGCCAGCTCAATCGTGGTTGATTTAGGCCCGCCGCCAAGTGCCATCACAGTGGCAAAACTGGTAAAACAGAGCATGAACACCAAACCACAGACATGAGGAAGCTGCTGACGCAAACGCGGCCATTCAACCCAACGAAATTTGTGCCAATGGCTCATGCCAAGATGCGCGCATAACTTATGTTGTTCTGCCGGGATCGACTCTAACGCTTGCAGCAATAAACGGCTGGCATACGGGAGATTAAAAAACAGATGCGCCAGTAAAATACCGTTTAATCCGTAAATGGAAAACGGCAGTTTGCTATCAAACCACGCGAGCAGCGAGGCGAGCAGACCGCTATTACCATAAATGGCCAACAAACCAAATACGCCCACCAGCACCGGAAGCACTAAGGTCGTTGCAAACAATTTGATCAGCAGCGCACGTCCCCAAAATCGACGACGGTAAAGTGCGTGAGCAACAGGAACCGCGAAACCAACACTGAGCAGCATCGACAAGCTGGCTTGGTAAAAACTAAATTGAGTAACATGGCGATAATACGGGTCTTGCCATACGTGCATCACATTTAAGCTGGGTGCTTGTAACAGTAACGCCGCCAACGCACTGATGACAAAGGTCGCGACAAGCATCGCGACCCCAATGCCTATTTTAGGAATAGCATTCAAACTTTATCGAACCTTAAAACGTTAAGGCGGTTTGCCACTCACGGATCCACACTTTACGCGTCTCAGACACCTCTTGTGCGCTAAAGGTAAGCGCCTTTGGTGGCACAGCCAGCGTTTCAAAACCTTTCGGTAGCGCGACAGACGTCACAGGATACATCCAGTTTCCGGTTGGCATCACCGACTGAAATTGATCACTTAAAATAAAGTGCATGAACTCATCGGCCAATTTGCCGTTATCACTGTGTTTTACTTTCGCAGCCACTTCCACTTGCATGTAGTGTCCTTCGGCAAAATCGGCAGCCGCGTACTTAGCGTCATTTTCCGCAATCAAATGATAGGCTGGAGAGGTAGTGTAAGAGAGCACCAGATCGGACTCACCTTTTAAAAACATAGCATAGGCTTCTGACCAACCTTTGGTGACTGTCACCGTCTTATTGGCGAGCTGTTGCCATGCTAAATTGGCTTTCTCACCATAGACAGACTTCATCCACAGCAGTAAGCCTTGACCGGGTGTTGAAGTACGCGGATCTTGATAAATCACTTTAAGATCATCGCGCTTCTCTACCAACTCTTTTAAGCTTTTCGGTGGGTTTGCTAATTTCTCTTTATTGTAAACAAAGGCAAAATAGCCGTAATCATAAGGAACAAATGTTTCATCACTCCAACCACCGGGTAGCGTGACTTGGCTCATCTCGACATTATGATCTGCCAATAAGCCAGTCTGTTTGGCCTCGGCCATTAAGTTGTTATCTAAACCGAGTACGATGTCTGCTTTACTGTTATTACCTTCAAGACGTAAACGGTTTAGGATCGATACCCCATCATCGAGTGCCACAAACTGAAGATCGCAAGCGCATTGTGCTTCGAATGCTTTTTCAATCGCCGGTCCCGGGCCCCATTCTGATGCGAACGAGTCATAGGTATAAACAGTAAGGATATTGTCAGCGGCATGCGCTGAAAAAGAGGTGATGGTAGCAAGTGCAATGGTATTAAGAGTGGTGTTCAACTGGTCGCTCTCCTTGGTTGAGCGGCACAGGCTTGAGGAGGATGAGAATATTCCATTATTCCTATTCTGAGATCCTAACCCAATTCCTACGCCAGCATTATCTGGTTCAGGTTTACGGGTCCCAAGCTCACGCTTGATCTCAGCAGCATTCATTGAGATGAATGATTTGCTCCCCGTTGAGTGAGGTGGATTGTAATTGGAATTAACGCAATAAGCTATACCGTTGGGCGTGAGTCATATCCCCAACGCGGCACAAGCCCTTGTTCAACGCCTAAATGGTCCAAAATACGCGCCACCATAAAATCGACCAAGTCTTCAATTGACTGCGGCTGATGATAAAAACCGGGGGCTGCGGGCATAATGGTGACGCCCATTTGCGACAACTTGAGCATGTTTTCTAAATGTAAGGTGGAAAACGGCGTTTCGCGCACCACTAACACCAGTTGACCACGCTCTTTCATCACTACATCGGCAGCACGTTCGATCAAATTATCGGACATGCCATGGGCAATCGCCGCAACGCTGCCTGCCGAACATGGGCACACCACCATCTGTTTTGGCGCGGCAGAGCCCGAAGCCACTGGTGAAAACCACTCTTCTTTGCCGCACACGACAAGCTGTGAGGCATCGCAGTGTAAATGTTCCACCAACGCTGCTTTGGCTGCCTCAGTCCCACTGGGCAACTTCAAACCGTGCTCGGTTGCAAGCACAACGCGCGCGGCCGAAGAGATCAAAAGATACACTCGGTAATCTGCAGCCAATAAACACTCCAACAGACGAAGTCCGTAAGGAGCACCTGAAGCGCCAGTAAAGGCTAAAGTGATGGCTTTCTGTTTTGTTGTCATAACTCTCTATTTCGTTTGTGTCGCTGGCATTACATGGCTTGATTTAATGCAAGTAGGAGCTTGTTATGAATACCTTCAAAGCCACCATTGCTCATCACCAAAATGTGATCGCCCGGCTGGGCTTCCTGCGCAATTTGCGCGACGAAAGCATCAATATCATCATTCACTTGCGCTGGTTGTGAGCATTGATCAGCTACATCCTGCACCGACCAAGCAAGATTGTTAGGCTGATAGAGATAAACTGAATCGGCTTGCTGTAATGACGCCGCTAAAGTTTGCTTATGCACGCCCAACTTCATCGTAGCCGAACGAGGCTCTAAAACGGCGATAATTTTCTGATCGCCTACCTTGTTACGTAAACCACCCAAAGTAAGTTCAATGGCCGTTGGATGATGAGCAAAATCGTCATACAACGTAATACCGTTCACTTCGCCTTTAAGCTCTAAACGACGTTTGGTATTGATAAATTTGCCCAAAGCTTGACAGGCTAAATCTGGAGTGACCCCTACGTGACGCGCCGCGCCAATCGCCATTAAGGCGTTATCGACATTATGATCGCCAACCAAATCCCAAGTTACGCGCCCCACACGTTCATTGTCAAAGAACACATCAAATTGCGAACCATCACGCGTGATTTTTTCAGCTTTCCACTGCGCTTGCTCACCGGTAAACTCAGTTTCGCTCCAGCAGCCACGTGCGAGAATATCCGCTAATGCGCGCTCTTTTTGCGGAGCAAAAATACGGCCATTGCCCGGAACAGTGCGCACTAGATGATGAAATTGGCGCTTAATCGCTTCAAGATCGTCAAAAATGTCCGCATGATCAAACTCTAAGTTATTCAACACTAAAGTGCGTGGGTGATAATGGACAAACTTAGAACGCTTATCGAAAAAAGCACTGTCATATTCATCGGCTTCAACCACAAAAAACATGCTTTCGCCCAAACGCGCAGAAATGCCAAAGTTGCCAAGTACGCCTCCCACCAAAAAGCCCGGTTGGTAACCGCAATCTTCTAAGATCCACGCCAACATGCTCGACGTGGTGGTTTTACCGTGTGTACCAGCCACCGCAAGGACCCAGCGGTCATGCAACAGGAACTCTTGCAACCATTGCGGGCCAGAGGTGTAACGCAAGTTGTGGTTCAGCACATATTCAACACACGGATTGCCGCGACTCATGGCGTTGCCAATCACCACCAAATCAGGCTTTGGCTCTAATTGAGCAGGGTCAAAGCCTTCGATAATCTCGATCCCTTGAGACTCCAATAACGTACTCATCGGTGGGTAAACGTTGGCGTCGCTGCCGGTAACTTTATGACCTAATTGCCGTGCTAAAACGGCAACACCGCCCATAAACGTACCGCAAATCCCAAGAATGTGAATATGCATAAATCCTAGCCTCGCACATGGCGTTGTGAGTGATTGCCTCCATTATCACCATCCATTTAAGAAAAGCGAGCATGTTTGCAACTTCTAAAAAGTCGACAAACAAATTGAGATCTCAATCTGTTACTTCATTACCATTAAAAAGATCTAAGCCCTAAAATCGCAGTGTTACCCAAACGTTATCAAATGGGTGCCTCGTTTCGGCCGACATCCCAACAAGAGGATGCGTTGTGAAACAATCACTTCCCCCTATATAGCTATGTTAAGGAAATAACATGTCTGAGATTCGCACTCTTGGCGAGTTTATTGTTGAGAAACAACATGACTTCCCCCACGCAAGCGGTGATCTTTCATCTCTGTTGTCCTCTATTCGTCTTGCGGCAAAAATTGTTAATAGAGAAATCAACAAAGCAGGCCTTGCTGATATTACCGGTGCAGTTGGTACGGATAATATTCAAGGCGAAGAACAACAAAAACTCGATGTCTACGCCAACGAAAAATTTAAAGCGGCGCTTGAAGCGCGCGATCAAGTGTGTGGTGTCGCCAGTGAAGAAGAAGATGAAGCGGTTGCGTTCAGCAAAGAGCTCAACAAAAACGCAAAATACGTGGTGTTGATGGACCCGCTGGACGGCTCATCCAACATCGATGTCAATGTCTCTGTCGGCACGATTTTTTCTATTTATCGCCGCGTATCGCCAGTCGGCACGCCACCAACACAAGAAGACTTCTTACAACCCGGTAATAAACAGGTTGCGGCTGGTTATGTTATTTACGGCTCTTCAACCATGTTGGTGTATACCACCGGCAACGGCGTGAATGGCTTTACTTATGATCCGTCACTCGGCACTTTCTATCTTTCACACCCCAATATGATGACCTTCGATGATGGTAAAATTTACTCCATCAATGAAGGTAACTACATCCGCTTCCCAACCGGCGTCAAAAAATACATTAAATATTGCCAAGAGAATGTGCCTGAAGATAATCGCCCTTACACGTCACGTTACATTGGTTCGCTAGTGGCGGATTTTCACCGTAACCTGCTCAAAGGTGGGATCTATCTATACCCAAGCACGCAAAGCCATCCAAACGGCAAGCTGCGTCTATTGTATGAATGCAATCCTATGGCGTTTTTGATTGAACAAGCAGGCGGTATTGCTTCTGACGGTGTCAATCGCGTGTTGGATATTAAGCCGACAGAACTGCATCAACGTGTGCCATTCTTCTGCGGTTCAAAAAATATGGTCCATAAATTGGAAGAGTTCTTGGAACTCAATTGCGATTAAATCAGCTCAATGAGCGCCTAACTCTAGGCGCTTTTTTTATCGATAAATATGAGGCAAGACTCTCTTTTTACGGTTTACACCGTTTCCTATTTACCGCTAAAGTTGCAACACAAGCGTTTACGTTCTGTTAATCAACCCAAAACAATTCAAGTCCAGCGACGAAAAAGGAAATGCTAAATGAGCTTAAACAACGTTCCGGCAGGAAAATCACTGCCTGATGATATTTACGTGGTGATTGAAATTCCAGCCAACGCCGACCCAATCAAATACGAAGTCGACAAAGAATCTGGCGCGGTATTTGTGGACCGTTTCATGTCTTCACCTATGTTCTACCCATGCAACTACGGTTATGTGAATCACACCTTATCGCTCGATGGCGATCCTGTCGATGTGTTGGTGCCCACCCCTTACCCGCTCATGCCAGGCTCGGTGATTCGCTGCCGCCCAGTTGGCGTATTGAAGATGACCGATGAGTCTGGTGAAGATGCCAAAGTGGTGGCGGTTCCTCACTCCAAGCTCACCAAAGAGTACGACCACATTCAAGACGTAAATGACCTGCCAGCACTACTGAAGGCGCAAATTACACAGTTCTTTGAACGCTATAAAGAGCTTGAAGCGGGCAAATGGGTCAAAGTCGATGGATGGGAAGATGCCGCTGCCGCGCGAGCTGAAATCCTGACTTCATTTGAACGCGCTCAAAAATAGTCACCATCATTAAACAGTCACGATAGTTATATACCCAAACAACTTGGAGTTGCAGGTAGGCGGCAAGTGAGTGAGTCCCTATGAGCATAGGCAAACTATGTGATTGGGGTGAACGAACGTAGCCAACACCGCTGCAGCTTCAAGTAGGAAGGGTATAAGTGTCGTTATAAATAAAAAGCCACATCCTGCTAATACGCTGTGTGGCTTTTTATTTCCATTTTCAACGCCGTTCGTTACACCCGTTGGCACCAGTCTCCAGAATTAATCACAGCAGTAAGACGGCTGTGATCTTGATAGAGATAAATCCACGCACGGCCAAATGGGGTTTCGATCGTTTCACGGCGATATTCGATGGGAATATCTTCTAAAAGATCGAGTTTTGCTAGTGTCTGCTCATCCACTCGATATACCTCACCGACTATCGATTGCTGTCCCTGAGCCAAGCCAGGATATGGACCTAGATCATACAGCGTATAGTCAGCTGGCGTGTAGAACGATCCTAACATTTCGCTTGTCTCAAGCAGATGCGCATTACTTTCACCACGGCGTAATGTGCCGTAGACAAAAACCAGATGTTGCATATGACTGTCCCTAGTTAAATTCAAACTGATACAAAAGATCCACCGCGCTATCTAAGCCGGATACCGCTTCAACGTACAAATCCCTCATCAAGCGGTAACGCACGGTAAATTCGCCCACCGAGCTGAAAATACCAACACCATATTTCACTTGTAGCCCCGGTAAAATATAGCCGCTTACCGTCACTTGTGAATCATCACCGGAACCGGCCGTATCCAATTGCAGATCTTGCACGCCGAAGGCTTGGCCAATTTCGCCCACCACCTTACCGCTTTGTGCCAAGCTCAAACCAATTAGTGCAGTGGTCATCGCATTGCCACCCGCCTCGCCATCAATATTCTGACCACGAAGTAGGTAAGAAAGTGCATTGGCTTGTGGCATCGCGGGTTCTGAAAAAATGGAGACTGCGGGTTCATCGGCAGAGCCGGTCACTTTTACCCCTGCAATCACGCCATCTTGTGTGTTATCCGGGTTGCGCACCGCTTTAATCGAAACATAAGGTTGATCAACCGGTCCATTCATTAAAATTTTGCCTTCTTGGATCAGCAAATCTTGTCCAAAGGATCGATACGAACCATTTTGGATGTTTACTTCTCCAGTAATAAAAGGACCTTTATCCTTTTGCGCCACATTGAGGCGGCCAATCAAGCTGCCTTGCAAACCAAAGGCACTGAGCCGGAAATCATCACCAATCGAGATGTTTACATTCGTTTCAACGTTAAATGGCATGGCGCTTTGCTCGCTCACGGGCTGTAAAGCCGCGTCCAATATCACTTGATCTTTGGAGACACCAATCGCGCTCGGAGGCAACTCTTCTACCACGATACGCCCCCAAGGCAGGTTAATATTCCCTGTCACAGTGGCCAGTTGAGGTTCTAGTGTGATGCTCATGTCTGGGATAACTTTAATCTTGACGATAGGCGGCAGATCCACCAATAGCTCATCGGCCAACACACGCAGGTTGGCACGCCACTGCTCCATTTTCTGCCAGTCGGCATCCCCCTTGATACTCAACTCGCCATCCGCAGTTTGAATCGCTGCATTGAGCAAGGCTTGGTAACCATTAAAGTCCATCGTCACTCGGCCCGAGGTAACATCCAGCGGCGAAATATCGCCTTTGACGACAATGTCATCCACCACCACGCTGCCCATCACTTTCGGGTGCAACATCGGCCCACTGAAGGCAAGTTGACTGCTAATCTTCGATTTCGCTTGGCTATAATCCCCAAGCAGCGGCTGTAGAAAATCAATATTAAAAGTGGAAAGCGTTAATGCGCCATCCATCATTTTTTCTTTTGCCATTAGATCCGAAATGGTGATTTGCCCCGACAGATCGCCATTATCGGTCACATCCACTAGCCAACGAGCAAACAGCTTGTTCTGTTCAAGCGTACTTTCAATAGTGACGCTATCCCAACCTAAAGTAATGGCTTGGTCGATGTGCTGCGTGACTGCACCTTGGCTTAAGCTGAGTGACACTTTCGCTTGAGGCGCGGCATTGGGCGCCCATTGAGCTGTGAGACTGACATCGGCTTGGCCTTTAAGTTGAGTCTCTTGCGGTAAAAACATTGCGATTTGCTGAAAATCAAAATGATTGAGAGAGAACTCGGCCGCACCACTTTGCCCCACAGTCGCGTCTTTATCTAAGCAGAGCGATGTTCCCTCTTGCTGCCAACAATGCGCGGCAATCGTGGCTTGTTGTTTCTCGATATTAACCGCAACAGGTGTCGCTTGGTTTAATAGCCACGGCCCTTGTTCTGTGGACAGTTGTACTCGTTCCAGCGCACCTTGCCACTGCATCGTCGGCTTATCTTCAAAAGATCCGCTGATCGCCAAGCTGGTTGAAATCAGATTTGAAATGACGTCTAAGCTCAGTTGATGCTGCGCCTGCGTGCCTGAAAAACGCAAGTCCACACTATCAACTAACTGCTGCTGGTAGCTCAACTGGCTCGCCTGCAATTTCACTTCGGCTTGTGGCACAGGAAGTGGCGTAACATCACCAGTTAAAGTCACCTGCTTTAAGGTCGCTTGTTGCTGCCAAGCAAGATCATTTGCATTGAGGCGCAGCTTGATTTGTGGCTGCTGTAAATCACCACGCAGATAAATATCGCCAATCACTTTGCCGTGCAAATCAGGAACACTTTTCACCAAATCCGCAAAATCAACCGATAAGCCCATACGCCACTCTTTATCCAGCTCACCTTTGGCCGTAATCTGGTTGGGTCCATGGGCTAACGTTAAGCCGCTGGTCGACACAGTAAAAGCGCCTTTCCCTGTCATATCTGATGCGTTTAATTGACCTTCAATATTCAGTGGGTAGCCACGCAACACACCCTCAATATCCAAAATAGGCAGCGCAACGTTCCAACCGCCCTGCTCGGTCAGCTCACCCGTGGTTTCGAGCTTACCGCTGATCACGCCTTCAGCTTCCGGCCACTGCAATCCCGGCTGAATCTGTTCTAAATTCAGCGCCGCTTGCCAGTGAATTGGGGCTTGCCAGTTGGCCATCACTTGGCCAGCAATTTGCCCCCCTAAGGTATCGATTAGCAAAGAATCTAAGTTGATTTGCTGTAAAGTACCTTTACCAGCAACATCCAGCGTCACATCGGGCAGATCTTTACCTTGCAGTTGGCCATTGAGCACCACGCTATATCCGTCGAGTGAGCCTTGAGTTTTTAAACTCGGCACGCGAACAAAATAGTCTCCTTGCCCAATCAATGGCCACTGTGCTTGAACATCATCTAACGAAATATCAAACGGGATCTCAGGTTGCAGTAGCGCCAATTGCGCATTTAAGTTTGCTTGCGCAAGCCCGCCCAATTTCGCGTTGAGCGTTAAATCACCCAAGCTCCCCGAAGCCTCTAGTGCCAGTGTTTGCCCCTGAGCTTCGGCCATTTTGAGCGTGCTTTTTAAAGAGAGATTGAGCGAATAGTCTCCCTTCAGCTGCGCATCAGCTTTTAGGTTGGCAATCAATTGTGGCAGCTCAAGCTCAAGTGATTTTAATGAAACACTGCTCTGATAAGCATTGGCGACCAAACCAAGATGCTTGACAACCAAAGGCTCAGCTTGCTGAAGAGTAAACTGGTTGATATCAAAACGCTCCACTTCCAATTGCAGCGGAATGATCACCTCTGGCAAGGTGATGGGCGTTTTCACCGCAGGTGCCGCCGTCGATGATACGGTTGTGGATGGAGTGGATTTGGATTGTGCGCTTGAGGCTGAATCTGCCTCGTCATTGGTCGCAAGCTTCAGTTGAATATCGCTCCAACTGGTTTTGCCAATCCGTAAGCGATTACCTTGAAATGAGGCATGAGTAGAAAATTGCTTCCATGCCAGCGTATTACCCAAAATATCCAGCTGAATATCATTGAGCTCCACACGGCCAACCTTAATTGGCACCGGTGTAGAGATTGACGTAATGGGATCAGAGGCAGACGAAGGCTCACCTTGCGTCGAAGGGGGAAGCTCAGGAAGCGCCAGCCTTAAGCCACTGATCGCAAGTTCATTTAAGCAAATTGAAGGCTCCAATAAGCAGCTAGCACTTATGGCTAATGTCACGCGCTGCACATCGAGATCGAGCTTTAATGCTTCATCGGAAAAGGTGACTTGGTTGAGCGTGAAACGTGGAAAAATTGCACCTTTAGCGCTGGCAACCTGCAGTTGTGGCAGCGCTTTTTGCGCTCCCCACAACAGACCGTTAAGCCCTGTATTGGTAAACAACAAGGCTGCGAGTGCAATAAATACCGCGCCCAACAAGGTGAATAAAATCGCCGATGCCCATTTGGTTATCTTCAACATCACTTTGGTCATAGTTCAGGCCCCAAGGTGAAATGCAGCTGAAATTCATCGCCGGGATTAGCGTCAAGCCCCCATGCAAAATCTAATCGGATCGGTCCAACCGGAGAAGCCCAGCGAATCCCAGCTCCCACACCGGTTTTCCAATCCGGTGAGTCATTAAAGGCATCGCCATAATCGACAAACAGTGCTCCCCACCAATTTCCAACCAAGCGATATTGATACTCCAACGAACTGGTGGCGATGTATTTGGCCCCAGTCAGTGCGCCGCTGGCATCTTTAGGTGAGATAGATTGATAGCTATACCCTCGTAAATTGTTATCGCCACCAGCAAAGAAGCGCAGAGAAGGCGAGAGTTTGTCAAACTCTTCACTGAAGTTTGCGCCGCCGTCTAAACGCAATAAACCACGGTGGTTTTGCCCAGCGCTGCGTATCCAAGCCGTGCCCGCCAACAACCGCACCACGCGCGTTTCAGAGACGAAATTTGGATCGCCATACTCAAGTGTGATGCTCTGTTTATCGCCCCACATCGGCATTGAACCACCACGAACACGCGAACGAGAATAGGTCGCTCCCGGTAATACAAACTGGCCGACATCGCTTTGCAAACCTTGTTCGTAGTTTTCTATCAAATAACGAACGAATAGGGTTCGATGCCAACCACCATCACGCAACCAGTGGCGTTCAAACGATAAGTTAGACTCCAAACTCTTCGTATCACGGTTATCGACATTCTTCATTCCATACTGAATTCGATAATATTCACGCCGCACATCTTCTAGCGGTATTTTGTAGCCAGCGGTAATGGTCTGCTCTGGGGCAGAAAGGGAGAAACTGCTATCAAAACTGTGGCCGAGGCTGTTAACCCAAGGTTTCTTCCACTTGAATGAACCACGCACTCCCACATCCGTTGAGTAACCTAAACCGGTTTCAAGCTGATTTCGAGCTTGCGGTGCAAGGGAAACCTTCATCGGCAGTTCACGACCGTTCTCCAGTTGGCTAAGATCGGGTTCAACAAAAACAGAGGAAAACCAATCGGTATTGGATAAGTTTTGGTTATATTCCCCTACCTTGGAAACAAGGTAAGGATCATTGGTTTTATAGGGCTGAAGTGAGCGAACTCGCTGATCTTCAATTTGGCTGCCAGTAATGAGCGAGGGACCAAAATGGTAACGAATACCACTGTTAAAATGAAGGCGTACGAAAGCTTCATTCAACTCTGGCGCAACTTCCAAACGGCTTAATTCAAAATTCCCGTTAAAATAACCTTTTTGCAACGCTAAGTTACGAATACCCGATTTCAAAGCATCGTACTGACCATGGTTAACCGCCGCGCCCACTTTAAGGGCATTGCGGTTAATGAGATTGGCAAAATCAGCATCAGATTCAGCTTCCCCGCTGATCACCACATCCATCTCTTTAATGGTTGTTAGCGGTCCAGGATTGATATTGACCATCAGCTCTTGCTCATCGCTCACCACCACAAACTCAAATTGAGGATGGTAGTAACCCAGCGCGACAAGCGCTTCCGTCATGCTTTTCTCTAAACGAGATTGAAAACGAAGATGCGTTGAATAGTCGCTCTCTGGAATCGACGATAAATAGGCTTCAACGTTGTTTTCTAATTCACCCTCTAAACCATTAATGGTTAACGCCACCTTGGCATACGCGGAAGTGGAAATAAGTAGCATCGTGAATAGAACTGGTAATGATTTTCGTCTCATGCTTAATTAAAGGAACAGTTGAGTAAACAGATCGTTAATGGCTGGAAATCATACCGCCAATAGCACGCTTCGTCTGTATGAAATCAGTCAATTATTCGGGCTGAATGTGAAACAGTCGCTCAACAACAATAAATAAAGCCCAAAATAGACACACGAAAGGAAAGCTCATGCTCAATAAACAAACAATGGTCAGCGCACAAACAGCACTGAAAGGACGAGAAACCCCTATGCCAGTGGAGGAAATTCATTACGTTAACCACAGCAACATCACTGAGCAGCCTAATGAGCATCAGCAACAAATAGTGATTGGTATGGGCTGTTTTTGGGGCGCTGAACGCTTATTTTGGCAACTCGATGGTGTGGTGTCGACTTCAGTAGGCTATGCCGGCGGCTTTACCCCAAACCCAACTTACGAAGAAGTATGCAGTGGTGAAACTGGCCATACTGAAGTGGTACGCGTAATTTTTGATCCACAGCGCTTGCCATTAGAAAAGCTATTAAGTCATTTTTGGGAAAAGCACGATCCGACCCAAGGCATGCGTCAAGGTAACGATAAAGGCACTCAGTATCGCTCCGCTATCTATACCTATTCAGAACAACAACAGCAAATAGCACAAGCCTCAAAGCAGCGATACCAGCAGGCGTTGTCAGCCAGTCAACGAGCCTTAATTACCACCGAAATTGTACCCGCTGGTCCTTACTACTACGCCGAAAGCTATCATCAACAATATTTAGCTAAAAATCCGAATGGTTATTGTGGGTTAGGAGGAACAGGCATCTGCTTCCCACCTCAGCTCAGCGAATAAAGCGTGTAGAATTGAGGCTTTGTTAGCATTTTGTTAACCGCTTCATGGCCTCTTTTCGTGGTTTTATTGATTCTATGCTATACCTTTGTTGCTCAACTAAAAGGGACCCCTACAATGAAAAGTAAACGAGTGATCGCCATTCTAATGGCCTGCTGTCCAGCGCTTGCCATGGCACACAACATTACCCAAGGTCAGCAAGTTGCTGATGTTTCAGTGGAAAAATATGGTGAAATCATCCTACAAGATGATAAAACGGCCTTTCAAACTTGGGATACCAGCCAACTGCTAGGCAAAGTGCGCGTCATTCAAGCCATTGCTGGTCGCAGCAGTGCTAAAGCGTTAAATGCACCATTGATGGCTGCCATTACGGCCGCACAATTTCCCGCAGAAAGTTATCAAACCACCTCGATCATCAACCAAGATGATGCGATTTGGGGCACAGGATCGTTTGTCAAATCTTCCGCTCAAGACAGCAAGAAAGAGTTTCCGTGGTCTTCCATGGTGCTAGATGAAGCGGGAAATGTAGCCAAAGCGTGGGATTTAAAAGAGGAATCATCAGCGATCATCGTTCAAGATAAGCAAGGTAAGGTACTGTTTGTTAAGGAAGGTGCATTGAGTGATGAGGAAATTCAAACGGTTTTAGGCTTGATCAAACAGAATTTATAATAACCTTAGGTGGCCGATAACACGGCTGCCTTTGCTAAACATATCGTGGTGAAAGGTGCTTTTATAAAAATAAGAGTACGCTTTACTCTCACAATATTGTTATATTATAACAATTATCATTTTACTACTGTATTGGTTTGATGTTTACCCGTCTACGTTGCCCCCATTACCGAGCTCAAAGCATTGCATTATGTGCCATGCTGTTGATGCTATGGTTGAATGTCGCTTATGTAGATCATCACCTCGATACTAATCCTGCGCATCACGCGCAGCATCATTGCCAACTTTTTTCTGGCTTTCAAAATGGTCTAAGCAGTGCGCTGCCTATCCTTCCTGCCGTTAGTGGCTGCGAAATTCGATCATCAGTAGAGAAAACTCAACGTCGCCCCTCAGTTCATTACGCTTATCTTGCTCGCTCACCTCCTCACTTTTAGACGTCTTATCTAGTTATTTATGATTTGTTACCCAAAGCCAACGCGCTAAGGGCTATTTTGATGTTTAAAAGGAATCACCCAATGTTTATCCAACGTAAACTCGCTCTCTCTATCGGCCTAATTTTAAGCATGCCAGCACTGGCAAATGAAGAGTTTCGCCAACATGAGGCTCATGTACATGGCCACGTCGAGTTCAATATTGCTCAAGATGGGCAAGATTTACTGATTGAAATCACCGCCCCCGGCTCTGATGTAGTCGGCTTTGAACATGCACCACAAAATGATGAACAACAACAGCGCTTAAATAAAGTCCTGGAGCAGTTCAGCCACGCCGATGGCATTTTCCAACTGCCCGCTCCGGCCAAGTGTCATTTAGAAGAAAGTCGTATCGCCCATACGTTAAATGGTGAGCACCACGACCACGACCACGACCACGACCACGACCACGACCACGACCACGACCACGACCACGACCACGACCACGACCACGACCACGACCATCATGAAAAACATGATGATAAACATCAAGATAAAGATGCTCAACACGCAAACCATGACCATAAAAAAGATGTGCATGATGAAGGCGAGCACAGTGGTCACGGTGAATTCACGATTCAGTACCAATATCACTGCGATAACATGCCGCAATTGCAGTACCTCGACACGCAATGGTTTAACTTGTTCCCAAATACCCAAACAATCTCTGCCAATGTACTGACAGACAAAGCACAATCTGCCTCTGAGTTGAAAACAAACAGCACTCGCATTACGTTTTAAGGCGTATAAGCAACAACCTAGAGTAAGCACATACTTACTCTAGGTTCACTGTCGTTAAAGGAATTCACAATGAGTGATTTGCATATTCTATCGCTGACGTCTGTCATTGAATTGAAAGAGGTCGAATTTCGTTGGCCGAATAGCTCACAACCAGCCTTATCTATCCAAGATCTTTGTGTAAAACGTGGAGAGCACCTTTTTATTAAAGGGCCAAGTGGTTGTGGCAAATCGACCTTACTGAGCTTACTGACTGGGATCAACCAAGCACAACGAGGGGAGGTCTCTATTTTAGGCACCAACCTGTCGACGTTAACTTCCCGTCAACGGGATCGTTTTCGAGCCGATCACATTGGCTACATTTTCCAACAATTTAATTTATTGCCTTATCTCTCAGTGATTGAAAACGTTACGCTACCTTGCCATTTTTCCAGCACTCGCAAGCAGAATGTGGCAGGCGATCTGATTGAGAAAGCAAAACAGTTACTCACTCGCCTACATCTTGCACCTGAACTACTGACTAAACCGGTTATCGAACTGAGTATTGGCCAGCAGCAGCGTGTCGCGGCGGCGAGAGCACTGATTGGCGAACCCAAGCTGATCATCGCTGATGAGCCAACCTCGGCGCTGGATCACGACAATCGACTCGCGTTTATCGAACTGTTATTGGAAGAGGCGAATCGGGCAGGTTCAACACTGGTGTTTGTGAGCCACGATCCCACCTTAGAAGCTTTATTTGACCGCGCAGTTTACCTCCCTCAATTGAATCAGGCAGGAGTGACAGCATGAATGTAATTACCAATCTGGCGTGGAAAAGCGTACTTAACCGCAAAACCACAGCGCTACTCTCCATTCTGACGGTTGCCATTTCAGTCATTCTGTTAATGGGGGTTGAACGCATTCGAACTCAAGCTAAAGAGAGCTTTGCCAATACCATTTCAGGGACGGATCTAATCGTCGGCGGCCGCTCTGGACAAGTCAACTTGCTGCTCTATTCGGTATTTAGAATTGGCAATGCCACCAATAATATCGACTGGAAAAGCTACCAAGCCTTCAGTGAGCATCGCAGCGTCAAGTGGGCGATCCCCATTTCCTTGGGTGACTCACACCAAGGGTTTCGCGTTATGGGCACTAATCACCATTATTTCGAGCATTTCAAATATGGAAGTAAGCAACCACTCACCTTCTCTCAAGGCACTGAGTTTCATGGTTTATTTGAAACGGTATTGGGTTCAGATGTCGCCGAAACCTTAGGTTACCATATTGGCAGTGACATCATTATTGCGCATGGGATCAGCGATGTAGGTTTTAGCCGCCACGACAACCTCCCTTTCAAAGTAGTGGGGATTTTAGCGCCAACGGGAACGCCCGTAGACAAAACAGTGCATGTCTCATTAGAAGCAATTGAAGCCATTCACGTGGGTTGGGAATCGGGTGCGCATTTAGGCAATTCGCCATCCAAAGAGCAGCTTGAACAACACAACTTTCAACCCAAGCAGATCACCGCCATGTTGATCGGTTTAAAATCGAGAATTCAAACCTTTGCACTGCAACGTGAAATCAATAACTATCGCCAAGAACCCTTGAGCGCCATTATGCCCGGCGTCGCTCTGCAAGAACTGTGGGGTATGATGTCGATAGCAGAACAAGCTTTAATGGCAGTGTCGGTATTTGTGGTGGCGGCAGGGTTACTTGGTATGCTCAGCAGCTTACTGACAAGCTTGCAGGAAAGACGCCGTGAAATGGCGATTCTGCGCGCCATGGGTGCACAACCTAAACATATTTTTGCTCTGCTTATCAGCGAAGCGACGACGCTGACCTTCATTGGCATCTGCGTTGGATTAGCGGGGTTATATTCACTGCTCGCACTGGCGCAACCTTTTATTGCGCAGCATTATGGCATTCAAATCACACTCAGCACCTTAAGCGGCTATGAGTGGCAATTATTAGCTTATGTACAGCTGGCTGGCATTATTATTGGTGTTATCCCGGCTCTACGCGCCTATAGACAATCACTTAGCGATGGAATGACCATTCGAATTTAGGACTTAACGATGAAAAAACTACTGCTTATCAGCACGCTGCTGCTATCAGGCTTGTTACCGATGTACGCACAGAGTAATGAACAAGTACTGACGCTCGATTGGATCGATCTGATCCCCGAGAACGAACGTAACCAATTCAACGCCGATGGCATGCCAGCATTGAACCATGATGGCGAAATGACGGCTGCACAATCAAAAATCGGCGGAGTTAGAAAAGAGCTCAATGGCAGCGTGGTCAAAATACCCGGCTTTGTGATCCCACTGGAAGGTGACGCCAATAACGTTACTGAGTTTCTACTGGTGCCCTACTTTGGCGCATGCATTCACGTGCCGCCACCGCCACCAAACCAAATTATTTATGTGAAATATCCGCAAGGTGCTCCAATCCAGCAGCTCTGGGATGTAATTTATCTGATTGGGACACTGAAAACCGAAAGTGTTAGCCACGATCTGGCCGAAACAGCGTATGTGATCGAAGGCACTGCGATCGAAGAATACGACGACATGTAGTTAACAAAATAGCAACCTATTGATTCATCTAAACTAAACGATATATTTAGATAAATACGCTAGCAAAGCGACATATATCAACAATAGTAAAGTAATCGATAGGTGCTTTTTCAGTCTATTTTCTTTCCAACACTTCATAAGCGCCCCACAAATTCCGATAACAATTTTAACAAGTTATTATCATTAGGGATAGCGCAAATTTATGATCTAGAACGAATGTTTTTCCTAGATGGAAAATACGTTACACGTTACATTTTAATCCATGAATGAAATGGGTGATTGAAGCGGACATAAAATGGCAGATACCAACAACCCTGTAGTGATTGAACATCAAGCCAACTCAGGTCAAAGCCACGAAAAAAAATCGAGCTACATCAAAGACAGTGGTAGTCGCATTTTGAATATTGCTCAATATCACGGCTTAGATGCGCTGCTACAAACGGATCCGCCAGAAAAAACCTCGCTTGATCGCGCCTTATTTAGAGAACAGCAACGTAAAGAGCAGCGACAAAAAAACCTAGAGCAGATCGTCAAACTGGCGCATATCTCTTGTAAAAATGAGACCGCGGGAGAGCCTGATCAAGATTGGTTACACCGCTTTTTCGATATGGCGCAAGACATCCACAACTCTTCGATGCAGCGACTTTGGGCGCAAGTACTCAAACGCGAGGTGACCAACCCCGGTTCAACCTCAATGAAAGCGCTGCAAGTATTACAAGACATGACACCAAAAGAGGCGCAGATACTCCAAAAAGCCTCAGCGTTAGCCTGCTGTTTTGGTAGCGATAACAGCCGCAAGCTGTTGGTCGGCATTCGTGCTACTAACGGTATTTTTAGTTTAGGAAAGCGCATCAGCACATTTGTCATCAATATGGGTAGTTTCCAATTACCCTATTCGAGCCTGTTGGTACTGATCGAGCTTGGCTTACTGCATGCCACTGAACTGGAATCTGGAGAAATTGAACTTGAACCGGCACTGCTGTTGACCTATCAAGGCAAGAATCTGTCACTGCAATCGATGAGTAAAGGGGTAAGGCTGCTCTATTACCGTTTCAGTCCCACTGGCAATGAGCTGTGTAAGCTACTGGGTAATAAACCGAATATGCAGTACTACGATCAGATGTTGGCGGTGCTTAGCCAGAAATTCACTGTCCACACCGAAGTTGCCAGCAGCTCTTTTCATCACGCCGTCTAGCCTCAAAAAATAAAGGGCTCAAGCTGATGAGCCCTCTTCTACATTAGGCGATAATCGCTCGCACTTGCAGCGCTGTTAGGCAAATTTCCACCAGCTCATCAATGCTTTTTTCGCCAGCCGCAAGATCGATCTCAGGGCTTTGCGGCGACTCATACTCAGAGTCAATGCCCGTAAAATTACTGATTTCACCAGCGCGCGCTTTTTTATACAGCCCCTTCGGGTCACGCTGCTCGCACACGTCCAACTTGGTATTGACAAACACTTCGATGAATTCACCTTGTGGCAGCATATCGCGCACTAATTGACGCTCAGCGCGATGCGGTGAAATGAATGCTGATAACACGATTAACCCAGCATCGGCCATCAGCTTCGCGAGTTCACCAATACGGCGAATATTTTCTCGCCGATCTTGCTCTGAGAACCCAAGGTCGCTGCACAAGCCGTGGCGTACATTATCCCCATCGAGTAAATAGGTGTGATACCCGAGTTGAGCTAAACGCTGTTCCAACGCACCAGCAATGGTTGATTTTCCCGCCCCTGACAACCCCGTAAACCACAATACTGCTGGCTGTTGTTGTTTTAAGTTGGCGCGGAACGACTTATCCACCGTATGCTGATGCCAGACAACATTTTCATCTTTATTGGCCAAATTCGTACTCATTACTCAATCCTTTGTTGCCTCAAACTAGCCAATAGAGGGACGCTGTAAGCGGCAATCCCTCCCACCGAATCACCACAGTTAAGCCTTGAGTAACTGACGAAGATCTTTGGCTTCCCAGTGTGGAAAGTGCTTGCGGATCAAGGCATTCAATTCAACTTCAAATGCAGAGTGGGCGCTTTGAGCATGAGCGATGTTTTGCAAACTATCTCGAACTAAGCCCGCCCCCACCGTCACATTCGTCAGGCGATCGATGATGATAAATCCACCAGTATTGGCACTGTCTAAGTATTTATCCAGCGCGATCGACTCTGTTAGCGACCATTCACACAAGCCAATGCCATTGAGCGGCAACTCTTCACTGTGATAAGTCGATAAATTATTAATATCGTACTGGTGACGTACTGCTTGCAACTGGCCGACGGTTTTCTTACCTGCAATTTTGATGTTGTATTCACGCCCGGCTTTGAGCGGTTGTTCTGTCATCCAGACCACATCGGCTAATAGATGGTTAGTTGATTCAACCTGCGCTCCTTGCAGCACAATAAGATCACCACGGCTGATGTCAATTTCATCGCTGAGCGTTAACGTCACCGCTTGGCCTGCTTGCGCTTGCGGCAAATCTCCATCGAAAGTAACAATACGTGCCACGGTGGATGTTTTTCCGGACGGAAGTGCAGTGATTGCATCTCCAACGCTGATGCTGCCCGCTGCAATCGTGCCAGCAAAACCGCGAAAATCGAGATTCGGTCGGTTCACATACTGCACTGGAAAACGAAACTCACCGGCTCCTTTTTGCTGATCTACGTCCACCGTTTCAAGCAGCTCCAGCAGTGATGGGCCTTGATACCAACGCATATGTTGACTTGCTTCGACCACGTTGTCCCCTTCCAGAGCAGAAAGCGGGATGATCTGAATATCAGTATCACCTTGCAGATGCTTTGAAAATTCCACGTAGTCTTGACGGATCTGCTCAAAACGATCTTGTGAGTAATCGACCAGATCCATCTTATTCACCGCCACCACAAAATGCTTCAAACCTAACAGATTGGCAATGAATGAGTGGCGACGCGTTTGATCCAAAATGCCTTTACGGGCATCGATCAAAATCACCGCGAGATCGCAAGTGGATGCGCCCGTCGCCATATTGCGCGTGTACTGCTCATGCCCCGGAGTATCGGCAATGATGAATTTGCGCTTTTGAGTAGAGAAATAGCGATACGCCACGTCAATGGTGATCCCTTGCTCACGTTCCGCTTGCAGGCCATCAACTAACAGAGCTAAATCGGGGCGCTCACCCGTCGTGCCAACACGCTGGCTATCGGAATGGACGGCGGCCAGTTGATCTTCATAAATCTGTTTTGTGTCATGAAGCAAACGACCAATCAAGGTACTTTTTCCATCATCAACCGAGCCACAAGTCAGAAATCTCAGTAACGATTTGTGCTGGTGTTGCGTGAGATAAGCTTCAATACCGATCTCAGAAAGCTGAGCCTGAACTGCACTATTCATAATCTTTCCTTAGAGGCTTAGAAATAACCTTGGCGTTTTTTCAATTCCATCGATCCTGATTGATCGTGGTCGATCGCGCGGCCTTGTCGTTCACTGGAAGTGGCCACCAGCATCTCTTCAATGATGCCCGTTAGCGTATTGGCCTCTGATTCAATTGCGCCAGTGAGTGGATAACAACCTAACGTGCGAAAACGCACACTCTTGTGCTGTACTTCTTCTCCAGGTTGCAGCTTCATCCGCTCGTCATCGACCATGATCAGCATCCCATCGCGTTCGACAACTGGGCGAATGTCCGATAAATACAGCGGTACGATCTCGATGTTTTCCAAATAGATGTATTGCCAAATATCCAATTCAGTCCAGTTCGACAACGGGAAAACACGAATGCTCTCACCTTTATTGATTTGGCCGTTGTAGGTTTTCCATAGCTCCGGACGCTGGTTCTTCGGATCCCACGTGTGGTTCTTGTCACGAAAAGAATAAACACGCTCTTTCGCGCGTGATTTCTCTTCATCACGACGCGCACCACCAAAAGCAGCATCAAAACCATATTGGTTCAACGCTTGTTTTAAACCTTGGGTTTTCATGATGTCAGTATGCTTTGAAGATCCATGCTCAAAAGGGCTGATCCCCATCGCAATCCCTTCTGGGTTTTTGTGTACCAAAAGCTCAAAACCATACTTGTGCGCCATACGATCACGAAATTCGATCATCTCACGAAATTTCCAATCGGTGTCCACATGCAGCAGTGGGAAGGGAATTTTCCCCGGATAAAAAGCCTTGCGCGCTAAATGCAGCATCACCGAAGAGTCTTTACCAATCGAATACATCATTACTGGGTTATCAAATTCAGCGGCCACTTCACGTAAAATATGAATACTTTCGGCTTCGAGCTGTTGTAAATGGGTTAAGCGTTGTTGATCCATCTGCATGCTTCCTTTTCGCTCGCATTGCGAGCCTTGTGCAATGAGAAATTGGTTTGAGTATTGAGTTGGAACTAACTGACTAGCCTTGCAATCAGGCGTAATTCACTTGGTTTTGCTGCGCGGGTTGTTCACCAAACCAATGCAGTTTTTCCGACAGCGCCACCACTTCGCCCACCACAATCAAGGCCGGAGCCTGCGCCCGCGCCGCCAGTTGTGATAAGTCACTGAGCTGCCCTTTGAAGACTTTTTGTGAACGCTGAGTACCGCGTTCAATAATCGCGATTGGTGTGTTGGCTTGGCGTCCATGTTCAATCAACTGCTGCTGGATATAACTCGACTTCATCAAGCCCATGTAAATGACTAAGGTTTGATTACCACGTGCCAGTGTTGACCAATCCATGTCATCGTTTTCCGCTTTAAGGTGACCGGTGACAAACAGAGCGGATTGCGCATAATCACGATGAGTCAGTGGAATTCCCGCATAGGCTGTTGCGCCTGCCGCCGCTGTAATACCGGGGATCACCTGAAATTTCACTCCCGCATCAAACAGCACTTCCAACTCTTCACCACCGCGGCCAAACATAAACGGATCGCCGCCTTTAATACGCACGACTTTGTAACCTTGCTGCGCAAAATCGATCAGCAATTGATTGGTTTTTTCTTGAGGAACACTGTGGTGTCCAGCGCGCTTACCCACGCAGACTAAGATGGTATCGCTCGGCACCAGCGCCATAATTTCATCAGACACTAGGTAGTCGTACAACACCACGTCAGCTTGTTGTAGAAAGCTCAGCGCTTTGAGCGTCAGCAGTTCTGGGTCGCCCGGCCCTGCACCAATCAAAGCCACTTCACCACAGGTCAATTGGCTTTTGACGTACGATGGAGCGCTACTTGCCAAAGCATCATTGTTGACCGCAACTAAGCGCGGCCCTTTGATTGGCAACTGAGAAATGGTTTCCGTCGTACTCATTGTTGTTATCCATAACTTAATTCATGGATGCATTATGGCGGGCTCTTCATATTACCTGAAATTCTAAAATTTCATTTTTTATATCAAAAGCTGATAAGGGAATGGATAATTCCGAATAAGAAGTGACTATCTCTCTGATTAAAAGCCAATCAATGATGAGATCTTGTCGACAGAATGCCGGTGAGTTAACGCGTAACATCACAAATTGATATTCATTGAAATCATCGTTTCATAAGATTTTGTTACATTAGACGAGTTATTTGTTCCCTACCCCTAACTGGAGTACACAATGAAAGTGGCAGTGAAACCTCTCTCCATCGCGATTTTGAGCGGTATGTTAGCAATGGCTGGCCCAGCAATGGCGGACACCATTAAACTGCGTATCGTCGAAACGACCGATATTCACACCAATGTGATGGATTACGATTACTACAAAGACAAGCCATCGAACCAGATTGGTTTATCCCGTGCGGCGACGTTAGTGAAGCAAGCGCGCAGCGAAGTCGAAAACAGCATTTTGGTCGATAACGGTGATTTACTCCAAGGTAGCCCAATGGGCGACTATATGGCCGCCAAAGGCATCAAGGTTGGTGAGGTTCACCCAGTTTACAAAGCGATGAATCAGCTCGGCTACGATGTGGGTAACATTGGTAACCATGAATTTAACTACGGTTTGTCCTTTTTAAAGGAGAGTATTAACGACGCCGCATTCCCGTATGTCAATGCCAACGTCTATGACCAACAAACGGGCAAACACCTCTTCAATCCCTATCTCATTAAAACGCACACGTTCAAAGATACCGATGGCAAAGAGCACCAAATTAAAGTGGGTTACATTGGTTTTGCCCCACCACAAATCATGGTGTGGGATAAGAAAAACCTGGATGGCAAAGTGTTTGCCAAAGACATCAAGCAAACAGCCGAGGAGCTGATCCCGCAGATGAAAAAAGAGGGTGCCGATGTGATCGTGGCAATCCCGCACTCTGGTGTCTCAGCTAACCCATATTCCGTTGGTGCAGAAAACTCGGTTTACTACCTCACCCAAGTAGAAGGCATTGACGCAATTGCTTTTGGTCACTCTCACGCGGTATTCCCTAGCCAAGATTTTGCCAAACTGCCAGGAGCAGATGTAACTAAAGGCACCATTAATGGCGTAACCGCTGTCATGCCGGGGCGCTGGGGTAGCCATGTTGGTGTGATGGATCTGACTTTGCAAAGCAAAGATGGCCAATGGTCAGTCGTGAATGGTCAATCCCAAGCTCGCCCAATCTTCGATAAAGCCAATAAGAAATCATTGGCAGCAGCCGATACAGGCATAGTGAAAGCCTTAGAGTCGGACCATAAAGGCACGCGAGATTTCGTGAATCAACCGATTGGCCAAGCGAATGATGTGATGTACAGCTTTTTAGCCTTGGTACAAGATGACCCAACCGTGCAAATCGTTAACCTTGCACAAAAAGATTATGTGGAACGCTTTATTCAAGGCGACCCTGATCTTGATGGTTTGCCGGTGTTATCCGCCGCGGCACCTTTTAAAGTCGGTGGCCGTAAAGATGATCCTGCCGGTTTCACCGAAGTCGAAGCTGGCCAACTGACATTTCGTAACGCAGCAGATCTCTATCTTTACCCTAATACATTAGTAGCGCTGAAAATGACGGGTAAAGAAGTGAAGGAATGGTTGGAATGCAGCGCGGGGCAGTTTAATCAGATTGATCCGCACAGCACTCAACCACAATCCTTGATCAATTGGGCTGATTTCCGCACGTATAACTTTGATGTGATGGATGGGGTGAATTATCAAATCGATGTGACTCAACCCGCCAAATACGATGGTGATTGTAAAGTGGCGCATAAAGATGCTGAGCGCATTGTAGGATTAACTTATCAAGGTAAACCTATCGATGTAAAACAGACCTTTATTGTCGCCACCAATAACTACCGCGCTTATAGTAATAAATTTGCAGGCACGGGCGCACAATTTGTTGCCTTTGACTCACCCGACGAAAACCGCACGGCCGTTGCAAACTACATTTCGCGCGTGAGTAAAGAAAAAGGTCAAGTCACGCCAAGTGCTGATAACAACTGGTCGTTTGCTCCGATTAAAACTAATACCGCATTAGATATTCGTTTTGAAACCTCTCCAAGCGAGAAAGCAGCACAGTTCATCAAAGAGAAAGGCCAATACCCAATGACTTTGATGGAAAACGATGAAGTTGGTTTTGCGGTTTACAAGATTGACCTTACCCAATAACCCCCACTCAAATCGATTGAAAGAGGCCAATGAATTAAGGCGCTTTCACCTCACAAACGCAGCCTTTCGCTGCGTTTTTTATTTACCGCTCGACAACCCTAACTCTGATCTTGATGGTTCTTGACTATCCACGCTTCATTTAAGGTTCGTTACAACCTCTGTTTAATTTTCAAACATTAGTTTGATTAAATTTAATTATAAAAAATCATCAAATATGCAATTTTTCTATTCTTTGGCAGGTCTTTGTCCTCGTAATGAGAATAAAAGCGCAATCAGCGCCTTATTCTATACTTGATCATAATTTGCTAAGGAGGAAGTGTGGCACTTGCTATCGACATTCAAACCTTTCTAACAGCCGAAAGTCATTCACTGACTTTACTATTCATCGGCGTAATTTTGCTTTCCTATTTGTTAGAGGATGTCGCTATTGTCACCGCCGCCACACTAGCTTTGCAAAATCTCATGCCCCCCGGCTTGGCGTTGTTGGCTATTTTTGTCGGCATTGTCAGTGGCGATCTCGGTTTGTATTACTTAGGCCAAGTGGCACAACGCGTTCGTCCGCTTCGTTATCAAGCGCTGACCAATAAACATTTTCGAACCGTCCGTCGCAAGCTGCACCATCATACTTTTTTAAATCTGTTTATTATTCGCTTTGTCCCCGGCCTAAGAACGGTGGGTTTTACTTTGAGCGGCTTTTTTTCTATTCCGTTGGCGCTATTTCTGTGCTCCGTACTGACGGCCACAGCACTGTGGACACTGATCGTTTTTTCAACGCTTTATTACCTAGGGAGTCAGGTTTGGCAACAGCCCTCTCATTATCAATGGATCATTATTCCTATCGCGATTGGGCTATTAATGCTCACCAATCGTCTTCTCAACAAATCATTTTCTAAAGGATTGTCATGAACGCCAAATTAGAAATACCTTGCATTGCACATGGCAAAATCAACGCGGGTATGCCGCTTTTAGAGCAAGACACCAAACGCAGCATTTCTCCTTATGAATTTCTGCCCAGTTGGTTTTTCTACACTCCGGTGGTGATTCAAAGCCTGCTGCAAGGGCTGCGTTATGGCAACTGGGGCTTACCCTTAATTGCAAACCCCGGCATCAAGCTCAGCGGCATGGTTGGAGAGTCAAAACACGACATTCTTAATCTAGCCGGTGAATACGCTCAGCAGTGGATATCGCCCTTTATCACCCGAACGAAAAGCCATCAAACCACTCAGCAGCAAACAGCACAGGCTCTGTCTGCAATGCAACAAGCATCGTTGGATTTCCCTCTTGTCGCTAAACCAGATTTAGGCTGCCGCGGCGTTGGCGTAAAACTGCTGCAAAATGAACAACAACTGAGTGACTACATCCAATCATTCCCGATTAACGCCCGTTTTTTACTGCAACAAAAAGCGCCGTATCAGGCTGAAGCTGGCGTATTTTATGTGCGCTATCCCGGTGAGGCTCAAGGCAACATTATTTCCATCACACTTAAGTATGCCCCGTTTGTCACTGGGGATGGCATTCACACTTTAAAGCAGTTAATTGAACGCTGCCCACGCGCAGGGCAACTCCCTCATCTCTATTTTCCTCGCCACCTTGAGAAGCTCGATTGGGTTCTTGAAGCAGGGCAGGAGTTTCAACTCGCCTTTGCGGGCAGCCATAGTCGCGGATCGATTTTCCGCAATGGTAACCGTTACATTACTCGCGCTCTCACCAACAAGCTGGATGAGATTTTTAACAATGTTGACGGGTTTCATTATGGGCGGCTCGATATCAAGTTTGCCAATATTCACCAATTGATGGCTGGAGAACTGTTCACGATTTTGGAAATCAATGGCGCAAGCAGTGAAGCCGCTCATATTTGGGATAGAGAAACACCGCTGCGTGAGATCTTCTCGACCTTACTCAGACAGTACCGAATCTTATTCGACATTGGTGCACAACAGCGAAAGTTAGGCCATCAAACACCCAAAATGGCTGAACTGCTGAACGCTTGGCGCAAAGAAAAGGCCTTAACCGAACACTACCCAAGCACGGATTAACCTTATCCATAAGAACAATCATAGGGATAGAAATATGTTTGCAATCACCACAAGTTCACAACAAAGCGCATCGCAGCCTAATCATGCCCCCGTGATCCAAGGCGGCATTGAAACACTGGAACAAGCGCACCAGTTTCTCGAACAGTTAGAAGATAGGCACTACACCCACTTAGCCACGCCAATTGTCGCCAGTTCAGTGGGGCAACATTTTCGTCATTGGTTGGATCTGTTTCATGCGCTGGCTAACTCAACTAGCACTATTGATTACAACCAACGCCGTCGGGGCCACCTCGTTGAGACGTCCCGTGCTGCGGCCTTGGCCGAAATTGAGTATTTAATTCAATGGTTAACGCAGTGCTCGGCCTCACACCAAAAATCCGTTACGGTACTTGTTGAAACCTCATTGCAGGAAACGCAAGTGTGCTCTTTATCATCAACATGGGAGCGAGAGTTAAGCTTCGCTACTTTGCATGCACAGCACCATTTTGCGATGGCTAAAGTGGTCGCTCATTTGCTGCATGTAGAAACCGATACCGCTTTCGGCTTAGCGCCAGCCACGGCCTCCTTCATTCGGGGGCAATAACATGTGCTCAGTTTCTTGGTTACTCGACAAACACGGCTATCATCTGTTTTTTAACCGTGATGAACAAAAAAACCGCCCATTAGCGTTGCCACCTAAACAATACACGCAAGCTGGTGTTGAAGTGTTGATGCCGATTGATCCTGCTGGTGGAGGCAGTTGGATCAGCCTTAATGAATGCGGTTTGGCTTTGTGCTTGCTCAATAATTACCAAGGTAAAATCCCCCAAGGAACCGATGCCGAATGCTTAGTGAGCCGCGGTCAATTGCTTAAGCATTTATCCAGTCAAATCAGTGTCGAGAAGGTTATCCAAGCGTTTACACAGCTTAATCTTCAGCAATTTGCACCATTCACTTTGCTTGCTTTCGACCCTAATTTAACTGATGTACAAGGCAATGTAATGGCTCTGGCGTGGAATGGTGAACAGAGCCAAATTGCGGTGACGCAATCGCCTCTATTTTCATCCAGTGTCGATTTAGAACAAGTGCAACGCTACCGCTCGCAGCTCTATCAAGCTTTAATCGCCGAGGAAGATAGTGTGCAACAGCGACTAAAGTTTCACGCCCACCACCATGTCGCCCATCCACATTGGGCACCCTGTATGCATCGTCAAGATGCGCACACCGTTAGCTTTACCTATTTACGCGTCACACAACAGCAGCAGTATATGACCTATATCTCAGGCTCACCTTGCTTACAGCTCAGTGAGACATCACTCCACCAGCAGCGCGATGAGGTCGACAAAACCACGCCTTGGGTCGCCAATTTATGAGGAATCAACAATGAAACGTTTACTAGGACTATTACTGCTGTTTGTCAGCAGCGTGAGCCTCGCTGAGGATGAAATTTACACCAGCTTTCTGAGCAATAAAGCGCTGAGTGGCTATGACACCGTCGCCTACTTCACCGAAGGAGAGCCAGTAAAAGGCTCCTCCGATTTTTCGACCCTTTATAAAAATGCGCAGTGGTATTTTTCTTCAAAAGAGAACCTTGAACTGTTTCTGAATAACCCTAACCAATATGCGCCGCAATATGGCGGCTACTGCGCTTGGGCCGTCTCTGAAAAGAACGATTTTGCTCCGGGAGATCCCAATCAATGGGCGATTGTCGACGGCAAGCTCTATCTCAATTACGACAAAAAGATCAAAACATTATGGGATGCCAACCAAGCGGTGCACATCCAACAGGCCGATAAAAATTGGCCCAATTTAATTAAGTAGTAGGAGCCACACCATGACGTTTAAAGCTAGCCAACATCTTCCCTCACTCTTGATTGCGTTTGTTTTTATTCAATCGCTTGTCTTTAAGTTTTCCGGCTCTTACGAAACCAACTATATTTTTAGCACCTTAGGTGCGTGGTCTGGCCTCGGTTGGTTTGCTGTGTATGGCGGATATTTAATCGGAACGGCTGAACTGATAGCCTCTATTTTGCTGTTTAGCCGCTGGCATGGCCTTGGTGCACTGATGAGCGTCGGCATTATGAGTGGTGCGATTTTCTTTCATTTATTTACGCCTCTTGGCATTGTGATGCCAGAGTTTAACCAAGTAGGAGAAGTGGTCGGCAATGATAGCGGCCTGCTATTTGCGATGGCTTGCCTTGTTTGGTTATGTGCGGCTTTTTTGGTGCGACGTGATCTCAAAAACGGTGATGGTTTATTGCACCAGTGGCTGAATAAAGGAGTGTAATTATATGCTAGCCAGTCCTTTTCGTTTACCACGACACACTCCATTTGGCGTCGCAGAATCAATTGTTGAATGGGCCTCTGGGCTTGCAACACTGGATAAACTGTATCAGCAGCGTCCTGCCAAACCCTCTTGCTTTGAGTTTATGCGCTACACGCTAGCAGCACTCAACATCGAATATCGCCTTGCTTTAGGCAGCATCGATAATATTCCACAAACAGGGCCGGTAGTGATCGTCGCTAACCACCCGCTGGGCGCAATTGAAGGGGTGATATTAGCCGATTTAATTGGTTCAGTACGCACCGATATTAAAGTGCTGGCGAATCAGTTGCTAAAGCGCCTGCCTGAAATTAGTGAACTCTTTATCGGTGTCGATGTGTTCAATAGCAAAAGTGCTCGCAGCACCAATGCGCAAGCCATTCGAGATGCGAACCTTCATTTGGCTCAAGGTGGCTTATTGATTATCTTCCCCGCTGGTGAGGTATCTACTTACCCCAAAGGATCGCAAACACTGTCGGATATCGAATGGAGTCAATCCGTCGCCAAATTTGTTAAACGCGCCCAAGCCACCACCGTCCCGATCTTTATTAATGGTAAAAATAGCACTCTGTTTTATCAAGCGGGGCGAATTCATCCACTACTGCGAACGGCATTGCTCGGCCGCGAGCTACTGAATAAGCAGGCGCACAACATTGAAATTTCCATCGGCAATCCCATCCCCTATTCCGAAGTAAAAGCATTTGAACAAGAACGGGACATTGTTCATTATCTGCGTCTCAATACCTATTTAATGAGTGCAGCACCCACTGCAACGCCATCCTCACCAGAGTTAGTAACATCGCCCCTTCCTATTATTGATGCGCTTATTGTAGAGAAACTCGAGCAAGATCTCGCCGCGCTGCCAAGCGAAAGCAAGCTCTTAGAGCAAGGTGATTGGATTGTCTATTGCGCCGCAAGCGAGCAGTTACCCCACATACTGCAAGAGATTGGTCGAATTCGTGAAGAGAGTTTTCGCGCCGTAGGTGAAGGAAGCGGCTTAGCTTGTGATCTTGATGAGTATGATCGCCATTACTACCAGCTCTTTGTTTGGCACAAGAAAGACCGTCAAATTGTTGGAGCTTATCGATTGGGGTTAGTGGATAAACTGATAGCGAAGCAAGGGTTAGCAGGGCTATATTCCCGTAGCTTATTTCAGTATGATGAAGCCTTCATCAACACACTAGATACCAGTATTGAGCTAGGCCGCTCGGTGGTTTCCTCGAAATACCAGCGCAACCTCAACTCACTGTTAATGCTGTGGAAAGGTATTGCTGCGTTTGTCGCGCGTCATCCACAATATACGCACTTGTTTGGCCCAGTAAGCATTAGCAACGATTACAGCCACACCGCGCGACAATTAATGGCCGCCACACTCTCTATTCATCATTATGATCATGAAAAGGCAACCTTGGTTTCACCTTCCACTCCACTACGGTGCAATGGGAACACATTTTGGCAAACCAACTTGCTCTCCTCTTTGGCAAGCATTTCTCTGCTGTCGAAAGTGTTAGCAAAAATGGAAAATGGCAAGGGCCTTCCTGTATTGCTGCGCCAATATTTAGGGATGAATGGCAAGCTCGTCTGTTTTAATGTCGACCCCGCGTTTAACAATGCGTTAGATGGCTTAATTGTAGTGAACTTGAAACAAGTTCCGCTGCATACACTGGCAAAATACATGGGTAAGGAGCAAGCCAGCGCTTATTTGAATTCGACACCTTTCAGTTCAAAGCCCTCATAAACGCAAAAGCCAGCGAGTTGTTCGCTGGCTTTAATTCTAAATGAAGGGGCTTATTTTAGAAGGCGTGCTCTAAATTGGCGTCCTTTCATCTTACCGCTTTCCATTTTCTTCAGTGCTTTTTTCGCCACCGATTTATGGACTGCAACGTAGCTGCGCATCGGTAACATGTTAATTTTACCGACATATTGACCGTCAATACCGTCGTTACTGGTCAACGCCCCTAGAATATCTCCCGGGCGCACTTTCTGCTTTTTACCGCCATCAATCTGGATAGTGACCATATTGGCTTGATAAGGCGCGTTGTTTAGCGCACTGGCATCAGGCAATTTAGCAGGTTCGATGGGCATATCCATATATTCATCAATCATCGCCACTCGGTGCATTTCACTGTCACTGAAGAAGCTAAAAGCTAAACCTTTACTGCCCGCTCGGCCAGTACGCCCAATGCGGTGCACATGCACTTCAGGATCACGTGATAACTCAAAGTTAAATACCGCATCTAAGTTATCGACATCAAGGCCACGTGCCGCCACATCGGTTGCAACTAAAATGGAGATACTTTTATTAGCAAACTGCACCAAAGCTTGGTCA
Organism: Vibrio sp. RM-69-4; assembly: GCF_024743775.1. NCBI lineage: Bacteria > Pseudomonadati > Pseudomonadota > Gammaproteobacteria > Vibrionales > Vibrionaceae > Vibrio > Vibrio sp. RM-69-4. Next base: position 164,275 of record NZ_JAMQXI010000070.1, on the reverse strand, counting down.
CGGTCACGCTGCTCTAAATCACCATGCAGTTCCACCACACTAAAGCCCTTGTGATGTAGATCTTCAGCAACACTTTGTACTTCTTTCTTTGTATTACAGAACACCACGGCAGATTCAGGCTGATGGTGTAAAAGCAGCAGTTCTAACGCGCGATCACGCGCCTCTGTTCCCTCTACTTTATAAAAATATTGCTGAATGCTGGACGTATCATGGGTGGATTCAACTTTGACCATTTCAGGCTCACGCATAATCCGCTGCGCAATTTGTTTGATTTGATTTGGGAACGTAGCACTAAACAGCAAGGTTTGACGGCTGGTTGGCGTTTCATTGATGATCGCATCCAGCGCTTCTTGGAAACCCATTTCGAGCATTCGGTCCGCTTCATCAAGCACTAACGTATTGAGTTCAGAGAGATCGATACGACCTTTGTCTAAATGGTCAAGAATACGCCCCGGAGTACCAACCAAAATATGTGCACCGTGCTCTAACGAACCAATTTGTGGCCCCATTGGCATGCCGCCACACAAGGTGAGCACTTTAATATTATGAATGGCGCGGCCGAGTGTGCGAATATCCGTTGCGACTTGATCGGCTAACTCCCGCGTTGGGCATAGCACCAAAGCTTGAACGCGAAAACGCTTAACGTTGAGGTTAGATAATACGCCTAAACCAAACGCTGCTGTTTTTCCTGAGCCTGTTTTTCCTTGGCCAATCACATCCTTACCCGCCAAAATGGTTGGCAAGCTTAACGCCTGAATCGGCGTCATCTTGGTGTATCCCAAAGTATCGAGGTTAGAAAGAAGTTCTGGTTGTAGATTTACCGTTGAAAAAGAGAGATTACTCAAGAGACCGTCCTTTCGTTAGACGAAAATTAAACGCCTATTATCGTTATTTAACCTCGTGTGGCTAGTGAATCTTTATTTATCATTCATCAAGTTTGTAGCTCACTCTTAACCTTTGTTAATGAATCATGCACTTAAGCTTGATAGAGTAACGACATCCATTTTTAAAGGGGCACTACGATGATTACTTGGCACTGTCTTTCATTCTCACAATTAACCACTCATCAACTTTATGCGCTACTTAAACTGCGCGTCGATGTCTTTGTGGTCGAACAAACCTGTCCTTACCCTGAATTGGATAATAAAGATATTCAGCCAGGTGTTTTTCATTTAATTGGTGAACAGGATCAGCAGATTGTTGCCTGCGCGCGCTTACTCCCTGCGGGGATTAGCTACCCAAGTGTCAGCATTGGTCGCATTGCAACCCAAAAAGAAGCGAGAGGAAATGGCCTTGGACACCAATTAATGCAGCAAGCATTAGCCGAATGCCAGAAGCTGTGGCCCAATCAAGATATTGAAATTGGTGCACAGCACTATCTTGCTAGCTTCTATCAAAGTTATGGTTTTCAACAAACGTCGGCGATGTATCTAGAAGATGATATCCCGCATATCGACATGCAGCTCAGCAAGTAAATAACCCCCTTGATCAAAGCGTGTTATTTACTACGGCCAAATCCGCCATCTGAGCGCCTGAAAAACATCACTGATTGATCGTTTTTCTCAAGTTGTAGGATATCGAGCTGCCCATCAGCCGCGAGTTTGAAGCGAACTAATTGGCCTTGGGTAATTTGGCTGAGCGGTTTGTCACTGCCTTCAATTTTGACTAAGGCATTAAGATCAGACATCGGCAGATCATTTGCCCGAAAAACCTGCGACAAAGTGTCCCCGTTCTTAACCGTGTACTCTCGCCAGAACTCAGATTTACGATCGGTTTGTTGAGGCGTTTTTTGTTCACTCAACCCAACCGTATTAATGCTGATTTCCACACGCTCACTACTTTTCGGTAGAGCGGCCTGCTCTGTTCGCTCAGGAAAAGGAATAATAATGAGCAAACACACTACTGGAACGATCGCTAATAAAGCGCGCTGGTGAAGCTTAGGCAGCGCCAGCCAAACTGTGCGAACACGTAAAATAAGGCCACGCCAATCGAATGCATGCCACTTCTGTTGGATAAACGCTAAATAATCAGTTTGCGGTTTCTTCTTGTGACGACGATTCATCTTAACCCGTCTCCTTTTCTGTCGAGCTACAGTATAAAAACTCAAGAGGGATCAGTATAGAGCCAAGGTGGCGATAACGTAAACGTTGACACAATCTTGAACATTTTTCTTTGGGATCTGCGATTTGTCACAACCTGAAGGTTCAATATTGGATATTTCCCATTAGCATTTCATCCCATGCTTGAAACTGATATCCTTTGGCACTTGTTTATTTACATAAAAAGAGTGACTGTTTATGTCTGAAGTAAAATTTGACACTGTAGAGCAAAAAGCAAGCTACGGTATCGGTCTACAAATGGGCCAACAACTTGCGGGTAGTGGTCTAGAAGGACTTAACGTTGACGCCATCGCCGCAGGTATCGCAACCGCATTAGTAGGCGACATGCCATCAATTGAAATTGATGAAATCAATAATGCACTGCAAGAGTTGCACATGCGTGCAGAATCTCTACGCCAAGAAGCTGCCAAAGCAGCCGCAGCCGACGGTGAAGTATTCTTAACAGATAACGCACTACGCCCTGAAGTAACCGTGCTTGAATCTGGTCTACAGTACGAAATTCTTACAGAAGGTACGGGGGATATCCCGACATCTGACAAGCAAGTACGTGTTCATTACCACGGTGAATTGACTGACGGTACAGTATTTGATAGCTCTGTATCTCGCGGTCAACCAGCTGAATTCCCAGTAACAGGTGTAATCAAAGGTTGGGTAGAAGCACTACAACTGATGCCTGTGGGTTCAAAATGGAAACTCTATATTCCACAAGATCTTGCCTACGGTGAGCGTGGCGCTGGCGCTGCAATTCCTCCTTTTGCAGCTCTAGTATTTGAAGTAGAGCTACTCGATATTCTATAAATAGAATTGATAGTGAGAAGGTTGGCATTCGCTGACCTTTTTTTATTAGTATCTCTTACTTAGCATCTATCAAAAACGACACTACGCATACTTATCTGGTTAGCTCGTGTTCAAAGATAAAATCTACGCATACAAAAAAGCCGAGTATTACTACTCGGCTTTTTTAATTATACGAACTGATTACTCAGCAGCAGCTTCTACAGCTACTTCTGGGCGATCGACAAGCTCAATGTATGCCATTGGAGCTTTATCACCAGTACGGAAACCGCACTTTAGGATACGTGTGTAGCCGCCTTGGCGAGCTGCAAAACGTGGACCTAGTTCGTTAAATAGTTTTGCCACAACTTCGTTATCACGAGTGCGAGCAAATGCTAGACGACGGTTTGCAACACTGTCAGTCTTAGCTAGTGTAATCAAAGGCTCAACGACGCGACGTAGCTCTTTTGCTTTTGGCAAAGTAGTCTTGATAACTTCATGACGTACTAGAGAGCTAGCCATGTTGCTGAACATCGCTTTGCGATGACTGCTGTTGCGGTTGAGTTGACGACCACTCTTACGATGGCGCATGACCTAATCCTTCTAACTAGTATCGATTAATCTTCAGCGATAGACGCTGGCGGCCAGTTCTCTAGGCGCATGCCCAAAGATAGACCACGTGATGCAAGCACGTCTTTAATCTCTGTAAGAGATTTCTTACCAAGGTTTGGCGTTTTAAGTAGCTCAACCTCAGTGCGCTGTACTAGATCACCGATGTAGTGAATCGCTTCTGCTTTCAAACAGTTAGCAGAGCGAACTGTTAGTTCAAGATCGTCTACAGGACGCAGTAGGATTGGATCGAATTCTGGCTTCTCTTCCTTCTCCTCAGGTACACGTACATCACGAAGATCTACGAACGCATCCAATTGTTCAGCAAGAATAGTTGCTGCACGACGGATTGCTTCCTCAGGTTCTAGAGTACCGTTCGTTTCCATATCGATAACGAGCTTATCTAAATCAGTACGTTGTTCTACGCGAGCGGCTTCCACAGAGTAGGCAATTTTGTCTACTGGGCTGTAAGTAGCATCTACAAGTAGACGACCGATTGGACGCTCATCTTCTTCAGTATGGATACGAGCTGAAGCTGGAACATAACCACGACCACGTTCTACTTTGATACGCATAGCGATCTCAGCGTTGTCATCCGTTAGATGACAAATCACGTGCTCAGGGTTAGTGATCTCTACATCACCATCATGGGTGATGTCACCTGCAACAACAGGGCCCGAGCCTGATTTGTTCAGCGTAATGAACACTTCATCTTTGCCTTCGGCAACGCGAACAGCCAAACCCTTTAGGTTCAGAAGGATCTCAAGGATATCTTCTTGAATGCCTTCTTTGGTGCTGTACTCGTGTAGTACGCCTTCAATCTCCACTTCAGTTACAGCACAACCTGGCATTGAAGATAGAAGAATACGGCGAAGTGCATTACCCAGAGTATGGCCGAAACCACGCTCTAACGGCTCAAGAGTTACTTTTGCGTGTGTCGTGCTAATCTGTTCGATATCAACAAGACGTGGCTTAAGAAATTCTGTTACAGAACCCTGCATTGTGTCCTCTCTTTAGTTTAACCTTACTTAGAGTAAAGCTCGACGATCAATTGTTCGTTGATGTCAGCTGACAGGTCAGAACGCTCAGGCATACGCTTGAATGTACCTTCCATTTGGCCGCCATCTACTTCAATCCAAGTTGGTTTTTCGCGTTGTTCAGCAACTTCTAGAGCTGCTTTAATGCGAGATTGCTTTTTAGCTTTCTCACGGATTGCAACAACGTCGTTAACCGCAACATTGAAAGAAGGAACGTTTACAACTTTACCGTTAACTAGGATAGCTTTGTGGCTTACTAGCTGACGTGCTTCTGCGCGAGTAGCGCCAAAGCCCATGCGGTAAACTACGTTATCAAGACGACCTTCAAGAAGCTGAAGTAGGTTTTCACCAGTATTGCCTTTAAGACGTGCAGCTTCTTTGTAGTAGTTACGGAATTGTTTTTCTAGAACGCCATAAATACGACGAACTTTTTGCTTCTCACGAAGCTGAACACCGTACTCAGATAGACGACCGCGACGAGCGCCGTGTACACCTGGTGCGTTGTCAATTTTACACTTGGTATCAATCGCACGAATGCCTGACTTAAGGAACAAGTCAGTACCTTCGCGGCGGCTAAGCTTCAGCTTAGGACCCAAATATCTTGCCATGATCTTTCTCCAATCTTCCTAGAAACGTTATACGCGGCGTTTCTTAGGTGGACGACAACCGTTATGAGGGATTGGTGTCGCATCAACAATGTTAGTGATACGGAAACCAGCAGCGTTCAGTGCGCGAACAGTTGATTCACGACCTGGACCTGGACCCTTAACCATAACCTCTAGGTTCTTAAGGCCGTATTCTTTAGCCATTTCAGCACAACGCTCAGCAGCAACCTGTGCAGCGAACGGAGTAGACTTACGAGAACCGCGGAAACCAGAACCACCAGCAGTTGCCCAAGCTAGAGCATTACCTTGACGGTCTGTGATAGTTACGATTGTGTTATTGAAAGATGCATGGATGTGCGCTACGCCATCAGCAACTTGCTTGCGTACACGCTTACGTGCGCGAGTTGGTTGTTTTGCCATTGTACTCTATACCCTTCCGACTATTTCTTGATCGGTTTACGCGGACCCTTACGGGTACGAGCGTTGGTTTTAGTACGCTGTCCACGTAGTGGTAGACTGCGACGATGACGAAGACCACGGTAACAGCCAAGGTCCATAAGACGCTTGATGTTCATGGAAACTTCACGACGAAGATCACCCTCTACAGTGTATTTAGCTACACCATCACGCAGTAGATCGATCTGCTCTTCAGTTAGTTCACTGATCTTAACACTTTCAGCAATACCCAAATCAGCTAAGATAGCTTTCGAACGGGTCTTGCCGATGCCGTAGATTGCAGTTAATGCAATTACAGCATGCTTCTGATCAGGAATGTTAATGCCTGCTATACGGGCCACTATTCACTCCTAGTACTTATATAAGAAATTATCCGCAGCAAAGCCCGTCGAGGATACGCTGCGGCATACTACTTCTTTTGCACACAAAAGGTAGGCCGAGGAATATACTCGACCGACCTTTATATTTCAAGTAAAAATTTCTGCTAATTAGCCTTGGCGCTGCTTGTGCTTTGGCTCACTGCAAATCACGCGAACGACGCCGTTACGCTTGATTACTTTACAGTTACGACAGATTTTTTTAACGGAAGCACGAACTTTCATTGCTAAACTCCGTAAGTGAAATCTGAATTAACGGCCGTAGCCCTTCAGATTTGCTTTTTTCAACACAGAATCATACTGTTGGGACATCATATGAGTCTGTACCTGTGCCATAAAGTCCATAATCACAACCACTACGATAAGTAGTGATGTGCCGCCGAAGTAGAAACGTACGTTCCACGCGACCATCATGAACTCGGGAATCAGACAGATAAAGGTAATGTAGAGAGCACCCGCTAAGGTTAGTCTGGTCATTACTTTATCAATGTATCTCGCTGTCTGCTCACCTGGGCGGATGCCGGGTACGAACGCACCGGACTTCTTCAAGTTATCCGCTGTTTCACGAGGGTTAAACACCAACGCTGTGTAAAAGAAACAGAAGAAAATAATCGCTGCTGCATAAAGCATAACGTACAGAGGTTGACCAGGGCTAAGAGCCAAAGACACATCAGTTAACCAACCGAATGTGCTGCTCTCACCATTTTGACCAAACCACTGAGCTAATGTTCCTGGGAACAAAATAATACTCGATGCAAAAATTGCAGGTATTACACCCGCCATATTAATTTTCAATGGCAAGTGAGTACTTTGCGCTGCAAACACTTTACGACCTTGTTGACGCTTTGCATAGTTAACGACAATACGACGCTGACCACGCTCCATGAAAACAACGAAATAAATTACAGCAAAAGAAAGTACCGCAATTAACAACAGAAGAAGCACATGCAATTCACCTTGACGCGCTTGCTCAATCGTTTGTCCGATTGCCGAAGGCAATCCAGCAACAATACCTGCAAAAATCAAAATGGAAATACCATTTCCGATTCCACGCTCAGTAATTTGTTCACCTAACCACATTAAGAACATGGTGCCAGTTACTAAACTCACGGTAGCAATCAGGGTAAACATGGTTTGGTCGATAACAACCAGATTGTTGACCATGTTTGGTAAGCCTGTTGCGATACCAATAGCTTGGAATATTGCAAGTACAAGCGTGCCATAACGCGTATATTGGCTAATCTTACGACGCCCTGCCTCACCCTCTTTCTTGAGTTCGGCTAACGCTGGATGAACTACAGTTAGCAATTGGACAACAATTGATGCCGAAATATACGGCATGATGCCCAATGCTAAGATAGATGCACGCGAAAGAGCACCACCGGAGAACATGTTAAACATTTCAACGATGGTACCTTTTTGCTGTTCGAACAAATCGGCAAGTACAGCTGCGTCAATACCAGGAATCGGCACAAAAGAACCGGCTCGGAATACTAAAAGTGCACCAATTACGAATAATAAGCGCGACTTTAGCTCACTTAAGCCGCTCTGAGCACTACGAAAATCTTGTCCTGGTTTCTTAGCCATCTGTACCTCGTTCCTCGAGATTATTCCTCGATTTTACCGCCTGCAGCTTCGATTGCAGCTTTAGCGCCTTTAGTCACGCGAAGACCTTTCACAGTCACTGCTTTGCTAATCTCACCAGAAAGAACAACTTTAACATTTTCGATGTTCTTAGTGATTAGGTTAGCTGCTTTCAAGCTGTTTAGATCGACCACGTCACCCGTAACTTTCGCTAGCTCAGCTAGACGAATTTCAGCAGACACTAGGCTCTTACGAGAAGTGAAACCGAATTTAGGTAGACGTTGTTTTAGAGGCATTTGACCGCCTTCAAAACCTGGACGAACTGTACCGCCAGAACGTGACTTTTGACCTTTGTGACCGCGGCCACCTGTTTTACCAAGGCCAGAACCGATACCACGGCCTAGACGCTTAGGAGCGTGCTTAGAACCAGCAGCCGGTGATAGAGTATTCAAACGCATTCTGATTACTCCTCAACTTTAACCATGTAGTAAACCTTGTTGATCATACCGCGTACACACGGTGTATCTTCAAGTTCTACTGTATGGTTGATACGACGAAGGCCTAGACCACGCAAAGTAGCTTTGTGCTTTGGTAGACGACCAATTGAGCTTTTAGTTTGAGTTACTTTAATAGTTGCCATGGTGCTTACTCCGAAATCGCTTCAACAGTGAGACCACGTTTAGCTGCAACCATTTCTGGTGACTTCACATCTACTAGACCAGCAACTGTTGCACGAACAACGTTGATTGGGTTAGTAGAACCGTACGCTTTCGCAAGTACGTTATGTACACCGGCAACTTCTAGTACAGCACGCATCGCACCACCGGCGATAACACCTGTACCTTCTGCAGCTGGCTGCATGTAAACTTTAGAGCCCGAGTGACGACCTTTCACCGCGTGGTGAAGAGTGCCTTCGTTAAGAGCGATAGTAACCATGTTACGACGCGCTTTTTCCATTGCTTTTTGAATCGCTGCAGGTACTTCACGAGCTTTGCCGTATCCGAAACCTACGCGACCATTACCGTCACCAACTACAGTTAGTGCAGTAAAGCTCATGATTCGACCACCTTTAACCGTTTTAGAAACACGGTTAACTGCGATTAATTTTTCTTGCAAATCACTAGCTTGTTGTTGTTCTTTAGCCATCTTCCAACCCTACCTTAGAATTTCAGACCAGCTTCGCGAGCAGATTCTGCTAGCGCCGCTACTCGACCGTGGTATTGGAAACCAGAACGATCAAACGCAACAGCTGATACGCCTTTTTCAAGAGCGCGTTCTGCAATAGCTTTACCTACCGCTTTAGCTGCGTCTACGTTACCGGTGTTCTTAACTAGCTCACGGATCGCTTTTTCTACAGTAGAAGCTGCTGCGATAACCTCAGAGCCGTTTGATGCGATAACCTGAGCGTACACGTGACGAGGAGTACGGTGTACTACTAGGCGAGTTGCACCCAGTTCAGCAATCTTACGACGTGCGCGTGTAGCACGACGGATGCGAGATGCTTTCTTATCCATAGTGTTACCTTACTTCTTCTTAGCTTCTTTACTACGCACATTTTCATCTGCGTAACGGACGCCTTTACCTTTATAAGGTTCTGGCTCACGGTAAGAACGGATGTCAGCCGCAACTTGACCCACTACTTGCTTATCGCAACCAGTTAGGACAATTTCAGTTTGGCTAGGACATTCAGCATTGATACCCGCTGGTAGTTCATGCTCTACAGGGTGTGAGAAGCCTAAAGTAAGACTTACTGAGTTGCCTTTAATAGCAGCACGGTAACCAACACCTTTAAGAACAAGCTTCTTAGTAAAGCCTGCAGTAACACCAACAACCATGTTGTTTACTAGTGCACGAGCAGTACCTGCTTGTGCCCAAGCGTTAGCAACACCTTCACGAGGACCGAAAGTAAGGTTGTTTTCTTCCTGTGCAATAACTACGCCTTTATTCAGGACGCGAGTCAGCTCACCTTTACCACCTTTTACAGTGATTTCTTGGCCGTTTAGTTTCACCTCTACGCCAGCTGGAATAGCGACAGGTGCTTTAGCAACACGAGACATATCCTACTCCTTACGCTACGTAGCAAATGATTTCACCGCCAAGACCTGCTTTGCGAGCAGCACGGTCAGACATCAGACCCTTGGAAGTGGACACCACAGCAACACCCATACCGCCCATCACTGTTGGTAACGCGTCTTTTTTCTTATAAACGCGTAGACCAGGACGTGAAACACGTTGGATTTGCTCGATTACTGGTTTAGCTTGGAAGTACTTAAGAGTAACTTCTAGCTCAGGTTTTACTTCGCCTTCAACAGCGAAATCTGCGATATAACCTTCAGCTTTTAGCAGTGCAGCAATTGCAACTTTAAGCTTTGAAGAAGGCATTTTTACAGCAACTTTATTTGCTGCCTGACCGTTACGAATGCGGGTCAGCATATCCGAAATCGGATCTTGCATGCTCATAAGATTTACTCCAAATGATTAAGTGGCAATTACCAGCTAGCCTTACGAAGTCCAGGAATCTCGCCTTTCATGCAAGCTTCGCGAACTTTGATGCGGCTTAGACCGAACTTACGTAGGAAACCGTGTGGACGACCAGTTTGGTTGCAACGGTTGCGCTGACGTGAAGCACTTGAATCACGTGGAAGAGCTTGCAGTTTAAGAACTGCGTTCCAACGATCTTCTTCAGATGCGTTTACATCGCTGATGGTAGCTTTTAGCATTGCACGCTTTTCTGCGAACTTAGCTACTAGCTTTGCACGTTTTACTTCACGTGCTTTCATTGATTGTTTAGCCATAACAGTAACCCTTCACCTTACTTACGGAATGGGAAGTTAAAGGCAGCCAGCAGAGCACGGCCTTCCTCATCGGTACCAGCAGAAGTCGTGATAGTGATATCAAGACCGCGTACACGATCGACTTTATCGTAGTCGATTTCTGGGAAGATGATTTGCTCGCGAACGCCCATGCTGTAGTTACCGCGTCCGTCAAAAGACTTAGCGCTAACACCACGGAAGTCACGTACACGTGGAAGTGCAATAGAGATTAAACGCTCTAAAAAATCCCACATACGTTCGCCACGCAAGGTTACTTTACAACCAATTGGGTAGCCTTCACGAATTTTGAAACCTGCAACAGATTTACGAGCTTTAGTGATCAGTGGTTTTTGACCAGAGATCGTAGCCATATCAGCTGCTGCATTTTCTAATAGTTTCTTATCGTTGATAGCTTCACCAACGCCCATGTTTAGGGTGATTTTATCAATCCTAGGGACTTGCATGACGCTTGTGTAACCGAACTGTTTGGTCAGTTCAGTCACTACAGACGACTTGTAGTAATCATGCAGTTTCGCCATAGTAGAACTCCAAATTACTTCTAATTAGTTAGAAACGATTTCACCGTTAGATTTGAAGAAACGAACTTTTTTGCCGTCTTCAAAACGGAAACCGATACGGTCCGCTTTACCAGTTGCTGCGTTAAAGATTGCAACGTTAGAAGCATCAATAGCTGCTTCTTGCTCAACGATGCCACCTTGTTGACCTAGAGCCGGAACCGGCTTTTGGTGTTTCTTAACAAGGTTGATACCTTCAACGATAACTTTACCAGTTACGAGAACCTTAGTTACTTTACCTTTCTTGCCTTTATCTTTACCAGCAAGAACGATTACTTCGTCATTACGACGGATTTTAGCTGCCATGTGTGCCGCTCCTTACAGAACTTCAGGTGCTAGTGACACGATTTTCATAAATTTCGCATTGCGAAGTTCACGAGTCACTGGACCAAAGATACGTGTACCGATAGGTTGCTCTGTATTATTGTTCAACAATACGCAAGCATTACGGTCGAAGCGAATGACAGAACCGTCTGGACGACGTACGCCTTTACGGGTGCGAACTACCACCGCCTTCAGTACATCACCTTTTTTAACTTTACCGCGAGGAATTGCTTCCTTCACTGTAACTTTGATGATGTCACCGATATGTGCATAACGGCGGTGAGAGCCACCCAGAACCTTAATACACATTACCTTGCGCGCGCCTGAGTTATCAGCTGCATCAAGTGTACTTTGCATTTGGATCATTGTTAGTGCTCCGCTAAATATTAAAACTAGACCCTCTCGGGTCGGGCTGCCTCTTTAAAAGGGACGCGAATTGTACCACCCTTTCCTAAGATTGGGTAGACAAAAAATAAACGGCTCCAAAAAAACTTTGGAGCCGTTTAAAATCATAGAATAACGATGATTACATCTTCGCTTTTTCTATAACTTTAACCAATGTCCAAGACTTAGTCTTAGACAGAGGACGACACTCACGAATCTCAACGGTATCGCCTAGGCCACACTCGTTGTTTTCGTCATGTGCGTGTACTTTAGTCGTACGCTTTACGAATTTACCGTAAATTGGGTGTTTCACCATGCGCTCGATAGCAACAGTGATAGATTTATCCATCTTGTCACTAATAACACGACCTAGTTGAGTACGAATTTTGTCGCTCATTATTCGCCTGCCTTCTCAGTCAAAACAGTTTTAACGCGTGCGATATCACGGCGTACAGCTTTCAAAGTATGAGTTTGCTGTAGTTGACCAGTTGCAGCTTGCATGCGCAAGTTGAACTGTTCACGTAGCAAATTCAGTAGCTCAGCGTTAAGCTCTTCAGCGCTTTTTGCGCGTAGATCTAGTGCTTTCATCACATCACCTGTTTAATTACGAATGTAGTTTTGAATGGCAGTTTACGAGCCGCTAGGCGGAACGCTTCACGTGCCAATTCTTCAGGTACACCGTCCATTTCGTACATAACCTTACCAGGTTGGATTTGGGCTACCCAGTACTCAACGTTACCTTTACCCTTACCTTGACGAACTTCTAGTGGTTTTTCAGTGATTGGCTTATCTGGGAACACACGGATCCAGATTTTACCTTGACGCTTAACGTGACGTGTCATTGCACGACGTGCCGCTTCGATCTGACGAGCAGTTAGACGACCACGTCCAACGGCTTTAAGACCAAATGTACCGAAGCTTACGTCAGTACCTTTAGCTAGACCGCGGTTGCGACCAGTATGAACCTTACGGAACTTAGTGCGTTTAGGTTGTAGCATCAGTCGACTCCTTACTTACGGCCTTTACGCTGCTTCTTAGGCTTGTCAGCCTTTGGCTCAACAGCGTTTGCAGCTGGCATACCACCAAGGATTTCACCCTTGAAGATCCAAACTTTAACGCCGATCACACCGTATTGAGTGTGAGCCGAAGAAGTTGCGTAATCAATGTCAGCACGTAGAGTGTGTAGAGGCACACGGCCTTCACGGTACCACTCAGAACGTGCAATTTCAGCGCCGCCAAGACGACCGCTTACTTCCACTTTGATACCTTTAGCGCCTAGACGCATAGCATTTTGTACCGCACGCTTCATAGCACGACGGAACATAACGCGACGCTCTAGTTGAGACGCGATGCTATCAGCCACTAATTGGCCGTCTAGCTCAGGCTTACGTACTTCAGCGATGTTAATTTGCGCTGGTACACCTGCAATTTTAGCTACAGCTGCGCGTAGCTTCTCAACGTCTTCACCTTTCTTACCGATAACAACGCCTGGGCGAGCAGTGTGGATAGTCACACGAATGCTCTTAGCAGGACGCTCGATAACGATGCGTGATAGAGACGCTTTTGAAAGTTCCTTAGTAAGGAACTGACGTACCTTGAAGTCGCCGTCTAGGTTGTCAGCGAAATCTTTGGTGTTAGCAAACCATGTAGCATTCCAAGGCTTAACGATGCCAAGACGAATACCATTAGGATGTACTTTCTGACCCATTGCTTACTCTCCTAGTCTCTTAGCGGTCTGCTACAACAACAGTGATGTGGCTTGAACGCTTCAAGATACGATCCGCACGGCCTTTTGCACGAGGCATAATACGCTTCATGACCGGGCCCTCATCTACGAAGATTTTAGCGACATTAAGATCGTCGATATCTGCACCTTCGTTGTGTTCTGCGTTAGCGATAGCTGACTCTAGAACTTTCTTAACTAATACAGCCGCTTTTTTGTTGCTGAAAGTTAGGATTTCAAGAGCCTGATCCACAGATTTACCACGGATTAGATCTGCAACTAAGCGAGCTTTCTGAGGAGAAATGCGAGCAAAGTTATGTTTAGCAATAGCTTCCATCATTTACTCCTTAGCGCTTCTTAGCTTTCTTATCCGCAGCGTGACCACGGTAAGTACGAGTTGGTGCGAATTCGCCCAGTTTGTGACCGATCATTTCATCAGTGACAAATACTGGAACGTGCTGACGACCATTATGGACAGCGATGGTCAAACCAATCATTGATGGAATGATCATTGAACGACGGGACCAAGTCTTAATAGGCTTTTTGTCTCCGCTTTCCACCGCTTTCTCTACCTTCTTCAGCAAGTGTAGGTCAATAAATGGACCTTTCTTGAGAGAACGTGGCATGGCTTATCCTCTTATATAGATTACTTATTACGACGACGTACGATGTACTTGTCGGTGCGTTTGTTGCTACGAGTCTTGAAGCCCTTAGTAGGCATACCCCAAGGAGATACTGGGTGACGACCACCAGATGTGCGGCCTTCACCACCACCGTGTGGGTGGTCAACCGGGTTCATTACTACACCACGTACAGTTGGACGTACGCCGCGCCAGCGTGAAGCACCAGCTTTACCTAGTTCACGTAGCATGTGCTCAGAGTTACCAACTTCACCGATTGTTGCACGGCCTTCAGAAAGTACTTTGCGCATTTCACCAGAACGTAGGCGGATAGTTGCATAAGTACCGTCGCGAGCGACAAGTTGAGCATATGCACCAGCCGAACGAGCTAGCTGTGCACCTTTACCAGGCTTAAGTTCAACACAGTGAATAGTAGAACCCACTGGGATGTTGCGCATTGGCAGAGTGTTACCTGCTTTAATTGGCGCATCAACACCAGACTGGATTGTATCACCAGCTTGAACACCTTTAGGTGCGATAATGTAACGACGCTCGCCGTCTGCGTACAGAACTAGAGCGATATTTGCGCTACGGTTTGGATCGTATTCTAGACGCTCAACTTTCGCTGGGATGCCATCTTTAGTACGTTTGAAGTCAACCAAACGATAGTGTTGCTTATGACCACCACCGATATGACGTACTGTGATACGACCGTTGTTGTTACGACCACCATTCTTAGAGTTTTTCTCTAGAAGAGGTGCGTATGGCTTACCCTTGTGTAGGTCAGCGTTAACAACTTTAACGACGTGACGACGACCAGGGGAAGTCGGCTTACATTTAACAATAGCCATTATTCAACTACTCCTGTTATTCCGCGCCGCCAACAAAGTCAAGATCTTGACCTTCTTTCAAAGTCACATACGCTTTTTTAACGTCGCTGCGGCGACCTTGGCGTAGACCTTGACGTTTGGTCTTACCCTTAGTGATAAGAGTATTTACAGACTTAACTTCAACTTCAAATAGCTTTTCTACAGCTGCTTTGATCTCTTTCTTAGTTGCATCTTTTGCTACTTTGAAAACGATAGTGTTCGCTTTCTCAGCAGTCATAGTTGCTTTTTCAGAGATGTGCGGTGCACGTAGAACTTTTAGTAGACGCTCTTCACTGATCATGCCAGCATCTCCTCAACTTGCTTAACTGCTTCTGCAGTCATTAGAACCTTGTCAAACGCAATTAGGCTAACTGGGTCAAGACCCGCTACGTCACGTGCGTCAACTTTATATAGGTTGCGAGCAGCTAAGAATAGATTCTCGTCTACTTCGCCAGTAACGATGAGTACATCGTTAAGCTCAAGTTCTTTAAGCTTAGCTAATAGCTCTTTAGTTTTTGGTGCTTCTACTGAGAAGTTATCAACAACGATTAAACGCTCTTGACGAACTAGTTCAGAAAGAATGCTCTTCATAGCACCGCGGTACATTTTTTTGTTTACTTTTTGGCTGTGATCTTGTGGTTTCGCAGCAAAAGTAACACCACCTGTACGCCAGATTGGGCTACGAATTGTACCAGCACGTGCACGGCCAGTACCTTTTTGACGCCATGGCTTAGCGCCACCGCCAGAAACTTCTGAACGTGTCTTTTGAGCACGAGTACCTTGACGAGCACCTGCTGCATACGCAACAACTACTTGATGTACAAGGGCTTCGTTGAACTCACGTCCGAAAGTAGTTTCGGAAACAGTTAGTGCGTTAGCACCTTTAACCATCAATTCCATTACTTACTCCTAGACGTTATGCTTTAATAGCTGGTTTGACGATCACGTTAGCGCCAGTTGCACCTGGTACTGCACCTTTAATAAGAAGCAGATTGCGCTCAGCGTCAACACGTACGATCTCTAGGTTTTGAGTCGTTACACGCTCAGCACCCATGTGACCTGCCATTTTTTTGCCTTTGAACACGCGACCTGGAGTTTGACATTGGCCAATTGAACCCGGTGCACGGTGAGACAAAGAGTTACCGTGAGTCATATCTTGGGTACGGAAATTCCAGCGCTTAACAGCACCTTGGAAACCTTTACCTTTAGATGTACCAGTAACGTCTACTTTTTTAACTTCGTTGAAAAGTTCTACATTTAGCTCAGTGCCAACTTCAAACTCTTCGCCGTTTTCTAAACGGAATTCCCAAAGACCGCGACCAGCTTCTACACCTGCTTTCGCAAAGTGACCAGCTTCTGGTTTAGTTACACGGTTGGCTTTCTTAGTACCAGTAGTTACCTGGATTGCTGCATAGCCGTCAGTCTCAAGAGTTTTCACTTGAGAAATACGGTTTGCTTCAACCTCAACAACAGTTACTGGGATAGAAACGCCTTCTTCAGTAAATACGCGGGTCATACCCACTTTACGTCCGACTAGACCAATCATTCTTCTAATCTCCCTTAACCTAGGCTGATTTGTACGTCAACGCCAGCAGCTAGATCTAGGCGCATCAGTGCATCAACAGTTTTATCTGTTGGCTCAACGATGTCGATTAGACGTTTGTGAGTACGAATTTCGTACTGATCACGAGCATCTTTGTTGACGTGTGGAGAGATAAGAACAGTGAAACGCTCTTTACGAGTAGGAAGTGGAATAGGACCACGAACCTGTGCGCCGGTACGCTTAGCTGTTTCAACGATTTCCGCTGTAGAAGCATCGATTAGTTTGTAATCGAACGCTTTAAGGCGGATACGGATACGTTGGTTCTGCATGAGACAGAGCTCCAATAATTAAAAATTACACAAACAATATCGCCACTCAAACTCGTTAAAACGAGAGAATGCCGATTGATTTATGTGAAACCGTAGTGCCAAAATTAGGCACATTGTCAGTTAATTTTCGATTAACTTTAATCTATTACTAAACGCAACAGAGCTAATTGTATTAACTGCGAACATAAGCTGAGTATACGTTACTAAACTAACAGCTAGGTCAGTTTACTCCTCACTGCTCATTGGTTCACAACTGGATTTAACCAGTGCGGTGCATTATACAGATCACCATTACACATGCAAGCGCTGTGTAGAAATTAAACTTATAAACTATCTATTTCTTCTTCCACTAAGGAAGTAATAGAAGGGATAGAAAGATGAGGTGAGCACTCACTACCCTATCCTTTTATCCCTAATGCACAATTATACAGCTTGGCGCTGTCTCACTGCTTCAAACAGACAGATCCCAGCCGCTACTGATACGTTTAGGCTAGAAACGGTGCCCGCCATCGGTATTTTGATCAGATCATCGCAGGTTTCGCGCGTTAAACGGCGCATACCATCCCCTTCTGCGCCCATAACAATCGCAAGGGGCCCTGTCAGTTTGGCTTGGTAAATGTCATGCGTCGCCTCACCCGCAGTGCCAACAAACCATACGCCTTGTTCTTGAAGGGCGCGCATGGTACGTGCAAGATTCGTCACTCGTACTAAAGGCACAGTTTCAGCCGCGCCACAAGCGACTTTGCTGACCGTTGCTGTCATTGGTGCTGACTTATCTTTTGGTACGATCACTGCAGCGACCCCGGCAGCATCGGCGTTACGTAAGCATGCGCCGAGATTATGCGGATCGGTAACACCATCCAAAACAAGTAATAGCGGTTGCTCATGCTGTGCGATGATTGCTTCTAAATCATGCTCATTAAGCTGCTTTGCTGGTTTTACACGAGCAATGATGCCCTGATGATTCGCCCCTTGAGCCTTGTCATCCAATGTTTTACGTCCCATCTGTTGAATAGAGACACCGCAATGTTGCAGTTCATTTAACAGTGGAAGCAGGCGATCATCTTGTCGCCCTTTCAGTACAAACGCTTCTATCAATCGCGCTGGATCTTTTTCAAGTACAGCGCTGACCGCGTGAATACCATAAATACATTCGTTACTCATGATTTACCCATTGATCGTTATTTACTAGCACGCGCTTTATTTGCTTTGGCCGCGGGTTTCTTTTTGCGTGCTTTTGTTGTTTTGCTTTTTTTTCGTTCAGGTTTTGAGCCTTCACTACTTTTTTCATCTGGGCGTTTAGTCGCTTCAACTAAAGGAGTTGCCTTTCCTTTACTTGACGTCACCTTCTTGCCACGTGCTTTCTCTCGTGCATCCGTTGCACGTTTCTTCGCTGTCTTGCCTTCTCCGCGCAGCTTACGGCTAGTGCCCACGATTTCAAAGTCAATTTGACGATCATCCAAGTTGACGGATAACACTTTGACTTTAACGGCATCACCTAAGCGATAGATGTTGCCAAAACTTTCGCCGATCAATCGTTGTCCCACTGGATCAAATTGATAGTAGTCGTTCGCTAGCGTTGAAATATGGACCAATCCATCAATGTGCAACTCAGTTAAACGAACGAAGAAACCGAAACCTGTCACGTTGGCTATGACTCCATCAAGCTCTTCGCCTACATGATCTTGCATGTATTCACACTTGAGCCAATCGGATACTTCACGCGTCGCATCATCAGCACGTCGTTCTGTCATTGAACATTGCTGACCATAGAAGTCCATATCATCAAAAGAGTAGTGATAACCACCTGTGGTTGTCCAACGGTCGGTATGATTGCCCGATTCTTTGGCAATCAGATATTTAATTGCACGGTGCAATAGGAGATCAGGGTAGCGACGAATAGGTGAAGTAAAGTGTGCATAGCGTTTAAGCGCTAAACCAAAGTGACCACAGTTATCCGCGTTATACACAGCCTGCTTCATAGAGCGCAGTAGCATGGTTTGGATCAACTCTTTGTCTTGGCGCTCACCAATCTGTTTCATTAAGTTAGCGTAATCGGTTGGCGAAGGCTCTAGCCCACCCGCTAAGTTCAAGCCAAGCTCGCCTAAGAAATCCCTAAAGCCGGTCAAACGCTCTTCTCCCGGTGATTCATGGATACGGTACAGAGCGGGCTCTTTCGCTTTTTCCACCAGCGATGCTGAAGCAATATTAGCGAGGATCATGCACTCTTCGATTATTTTGTGCGCATCATTACGGACAACAGGTTCAATGCTGTCGATTTTACGCTCAGCATTAAAAATAAACTTAGTTTCAATCGTTTCAAATTCAATACCGCCACGCTCATCACGCGCTGCTTTTAGCACCTTATACATCGAATAGAGTTCTTCAAGATGAGGAACCACGGCTTGATAACGTTCGCGTAGCTCTTCATCCCCTTCAAGAATGGCGTGTACTTTGTTGTAAGTTAAACGGGCATGAGAGTTCATCACGGCTTCGTAATGTTTGTAACCCGAAATTTTGCCCGTTGCAGAGACTGTCATCTCGCACACCATGCATAGACGGTCGACTTGTGGATTAAGTGAACAAAGACCGTTCGACAGTACTTCCGGTAGCATAGGGACGACTTGCGATGGGAAGTAAACTGAGTTACCACGGTTGATCGCTTCTTTATCAAGAGCCGTGTCGGGGCGCACATAATAACTTACGTCAGCAATCGCAACCCAGAGACGCCAGCCACCACCTTTTTTGGCTTCGCAATACACCGCATCATCAAAGTCACGCGCGTCTTCACCATCAATAGTCACTAAAGGTAATTGACGCAAATCCACGCGCCCTTGCTTCGCCTCTTCTGGAACTTCTTCTCTCAGGTTTTCGACTTGCTTTAATACTTCTTGCGGCCACTCATGAGGGATCTGGTGAGTGCGAATCGCTATTTGTGTCTCCATACCGGGAGCCATATTTTCCCCAAGTACTTCAACAACCCTGCCTGTCATTCCTCTTGCTCTGGCACCACGATCGGTAATTTCAATCACCACCACGTTCCCCATGCGAGCTCCGCCTTTGTGCTCATTAGGGATCAAGATGTCTTGAGTGATGCGTGAATCATCGGGCACGACATAAGAGTAGCCATTTTCGAGGAAGAAACGCCCAACAAGTTGGGTTTTACGTTCTTCCAACACTCGAACCAAACGCCCTTCTTTACGGCCTCTTTTATCCGTGCCTGTCGGTTGTACCAGCACGTAGTCGCCATGAATAATGGTACGCATTTGGTGATGAGGTAGCAAAACATCGTTATCTTTGCTAACGCTGCCATCAGGACGAACCCACCCATGACCATCTTTATGTCCGATTACGTGACCTTTGATCATTTCCAGTTTTTCTGGCAATGCATAGCATTGGCGACGCGTAAATACCAATTGGCCATCTCGCTCCATCGCACGCAAACGACGGCGTAGCCCTTCGTATTGCTCTTCACCAGACAAACCCAATGCCTCAAAAAGATCATTACGATTCATCGGTACATTGGCTTCGGTTAGAAATTCGAGGATGAATTCTCGGCTTGGAATTGGATTTTCGTAATTGCTAGATTCTCGATCCGCAAAAGGATCGTTATTGATAATTTCAGACATAGGCAGACCTGCTAAAGCAAGGAGAGATAGCCAGAGTATAACTGACTCACGGCAGAAGCTACAGCAGCGTATTGATTATTATAGGCTAATGCGTTAGAGGAAAAGCGTAGAAATGACTTCGCCCAACCGTGTGGGCGAAATAAAAAAAGCACTAATGAAGGCTACCAAAACGTGTCTCTGCGCTTGGCTCGCGCAACCACATTTTGTGGCATTCGCTGCTCTAACCCCTGCCGGAGCATAGAGATCCGAGAATGTATTCTTTGATCGATAGTCACCGAATTATAAAGCCAGCGATAAGCATCTTCATAATCAAGCGGGCTGCCATAATCACGCAGCAAAAGCTCAGCTAGATGGATACGAGCATTAATATTGCCCATCGCAGCGGCTTCACGCAGATAGGGAATGGCTCGCTCTTTATCCTGCTGTACTAAAGTACCACGCGAATAATAACGCCCAAGCTGCTCTAACGCAGCGGGTAAACCTTGATGAGCTGCATTCTCCATATAGTACAAGCCAAGTTCGACATCTTGATCTACACAGACCCCCCACGCTAGCATATCTCCATACAAAAACTCGTAGGAAGGCAGGCTGATGCGAGTAGCACGCGCAACAATATCTTCTACCAATTGGCAGTTGTCGGCCTTGACTTGCTCTAAATGTTTATTTTGCTCAATTAACTTGATTAGTTCAGCTTCGGTGTAAATAGGGACTGGCTCACCCACTTCCGCCACGTTGGCATGACTCAAGGATGAGGTCAGCGCTAAAAACAATGAAGCTGCTACCGTTCGTAGCTTCATACCTGCACTCTTTATGTCTATCGATAGCCTTAAAATTATAGCCTCAGTTTCATCTAGGGCTGGGCTTGATAACTTTATCGACCAGTGCGGCAAACTCTTTAGACAAAATTTGCCGTTATTCGGCCATTTATTGCCACACCAAGGACAAAATATCATCAATACAGGTATAAAAAAACCGGCTCTGAAAGCCGGTTTTAAAAACGTTTATCAATCAACCATTAAACTGAAAATGGGTGAACCTTGATAATGGTTTCGTTACGATCTGGACCTGTAGAAACGATGTCAACAGGTACACCAGTCAACTCTTCAATACGTTTGATGTAATCAAGCGCCGCTTGTGGCAGGGCATCAATTGATTTAGCACCGAAAGTATTTTCAGACCAACCAGGCATAGTTTCGTAAATAGGTGTTACCGCTTCAAAAGCGTCAGCTGCCATTGGTGATACTTGAGCAATTGAGCCATCTGGCATTTGGTAACCCGTACAGATTTTTAGCTCTTCTAAACCATCAAGTACGTCAAGTTTAGTCAAGCAGAAGCCTGTGACTGAGTTAATTTGAATGGCGCGACGCATCGCTACCGCATCAAACCAACCACAACGGCGCTTACGGCCTGTTGTAGCACCAAACTCATGGCCTTTCGTGCCTAGGTGATTACCGATTTCATCATCCAATTCGGTTGGGAATGGACCTGCACCAACGCGAGTACAGTAAGCTTTCGCGATACCTAGAATATAACCTAGATGACGAGGGCCGAAACCAGAACCTGCAGCAACACCACCAGCAGTCGTGTTAGAAGACGTTACGTATGGGTATGTACCGTGGTCAATATCAAGCATAGTACCTTGCGCACCTTCGAACATGATTTTGTCGCCACGCTTACGCGCTGCATCAAGTTCATCGGTCACGTCGATCACCATCGAAGTCAGCAAATCAGCATAGCCTTGTGCTTGCTCAAGTACGGATTCGTAGCTTACTGGTTCAGCTTTGTAGAAATGCTCAAGTTGGAAGTTATGGAACTCCATCACTTCTTTTAGCTTTTCTGCAAATGAAGCCATATCGAACAAGTCACCAACGCGTAAACCACGACGAGCCACTTTGTCTTCATAAGCAGGACCGATACCACGACCTGTCGTACCAATTGCTTTTTTACCACGAGCCGTTTCACGAGCTTGGTCAAGCGCAATGTGGTAAGGAAGAATAAGTGGGCAAGCTTCAGAAATGAAAAGACGTTCGCGGACTGGAATACCACGCTCTTCTAGAGGCTTCATTTCATTGATTAGTGCGTCAGGTGAAAGCACAACACCGTTGCCGATGATGCATTTCACTTTATTGCGAAGAATGCCGGATGGAATTAAATGAAGAACGGTTTTTTCACCGTCAATGACCAAAGTGTGGCCTGCATTATGGCCGCCTTGGTAGCGAACCACGTATTTTGCATCTTCAGTTAAAAGGTCTACGATTTTACCTTTGCCTTCGTCACCCCATTGGGTGCCTAGAACGACTACGTTATTTCCCATCTTTCCAAGTCTGATTGCTAG
Source organism: Vibrio sp. RM-69-4 (assembly GCF_024743775.1). Classification (NCBI taxonomy): domain Bacteria; kingdom Pseudomonadati; phylum Pseudomonadota; class Gammaproteobacteria; order Vibrionales; family Vibrionaceae; genus Vibrio; species Vibrio sp. RM-69-4. Next base: position 141,569 of record NZ_JAMQXI010000070.1, on the reverse strand, counting down.
TTAAAAAAGGATTCTAGCACCGAATCCTTTTCCTTGCAGTCCTTTTTTAAACACGAAAATGTCATAAAAATATAACTTAATAAATGATTCAGTTATTAGGCACGTAAGTTACTCATCCGAATATATTTTTACGATCAGCTCTCCTTGACGATCAACACAAGCACGGTACATACCAGAACTGTTCATTGCAAAATGAATGTCGCCTTGCGCATCAATGGCGATCAATCCACCCTCACCACCGAGCGTTTTAAGCTCACCCTGAATAATGGTTTCACATGCGGTATGAACATCTTCTTTTAAATAACGCATGCGAGCGGCAACGTCACTGGCAACCATTTTACGAATGAAATATTCCCCCATGCCCGTTGTCGATACCGCCACATTGCCATTTTCAGCCACCGTTCCTGCACCGATGATGGGAGAATCGCCGACGCGACCAAATTTTTTATTCGTGATGCCACCGGTACTAGTAGCAGACGCAAGGTTGCCTTGTTTATCCAATGCAACTGCGCCAACAGTGCCAAATTTCTTGTCATCTGGGAATTTTGATTCCGACAAAGCAAATTGATTGTTGCTTTTCATCGCTAGCAACTGTTCATAACGACGCTCAGTAAAAAAGTAATCTTGTTCTGTATATTGATGCCCTTGAGTAAAAGCAAACGCTTCTGCGCCCTCACCAATCAACAACACATGATCACTGTGCTTCATTACATCACGCGCGAGCTGCACCGGATTTTTAATGTGCCGAACCCCAGCGACCGCGCCTGCGTCCATCATTTTGCCATGCATGACAGAGGCGTCCATCTCCACCATCTCTTGATGCGTTAACACCGAACCTTTTCCTGCGTTAAACAACGGAGAGTCCTCAAGTATTTTCACAGCCTCAACCACCGCATCCAGTGCATCACCACCTTGTGCCAGTACTTGATGCCCCGCTCGGACAGCACTTTCTAGCGTGTTCAAAATATCGCGCTTTAATGATTCGCTCATCTGTTGACGAATGATGGTTCCGGCGCCGCCATGAATTGCTATAGCAAAAGGTTGTGACATGAGAATTCCTTAACTTAATAAATTGAGAGGCAATACACTTCTGTTCTACACATTAACTATACCCAAATAACTTGAAGTTGCAGGTAGGCGGCAAGTGAGTACTGTAATAATTAACAAGCAACAAAAAAGCGCTAATCGCATGACGATTAACGCTTTCCATTTCATTGTATCAGTCGGTTATTACTGCCTACTTTAGCACTACCAACCAAAAAATGATTAATGTGAACCGCAGCTGCCGCCACCGCAACAACCTTCTTTTTTCTCACCATGGTCATGGCCTTCACCACCACAGCAACCACCTTCATGATCATGATCGTGGTCGTGACCATGTCCACAGCCACCAGCTTGGTGAATGTGACCATGTTGGATCTCTTCTTCAGTTGCAGCGCGAATCGCAACGACTTCTACATCAAACGTTAATGTTTGGCCAGCCAACATGTGGTTACCATCAACTACTACTTCGTCACCATCCACTTCCGTGATTTCAACTGGAATTTGGCCTTGGTCAGTATCCGCTAGAAAACGCATACCCACTTCAATTTCATCAACGCCTTGGAAAACTTCAGCAGGTACACGTTGTACAAGCTCATCGTTGTATTCACCGTACGCTTCTTCAGGAGCGATAGTTGCTGTGAACTTATCGCCCACAACTTTTCCTTCTAACTCATTTTCAAGGCCAGTGATTAGATTGTTGTGACCGTGAAGGTAATCTAGTGGTGCATCAACTGTTGATTGGTCTACGACTGCACCATCTTCCAATACTAATTGGTAGGCTAGGCTTACAACCACGTTCTTTTCAATTTTCATAACAACTCCAAGGAGGTTTGTTCCTAGGTTGTCATCTTCAAACCTAAGAAATCGATCGGTATGAGGCGTATTATGAAGATCTATTCCAGAAACTCAATTATTCTGGTTTAAAAATCCCGATCATCTCTTGCCGAGCATGTTCACTTTTTTCTACAGATTTGGGCTTTCGCTGCTCATGGTAGTCACACTCGACACACTCAACGAGCTCTATGTTGTTTTCAACCCACCAGCGCAGAGTGTCTTGTGACTGACAACTTGGGCACTTTGCACCGGCAATAAAGCGTTTTTTCTGTTTCACGTTACATCCTACAACTGAATATTGATTGGCGTTATTTTTCCCAATAATGACGAGATTGGCGATCATTATCCATTTCACGCCCAAATATTTCTTCTAGCTCTTTACGTGCCTCTTTGGCGCGCAGTGCGAGTTGTTTGTCTTGGTTATGTTGCGGTAGCAGCTCTTTGAGCATCGCATTATCGAGTTTTCTAAAATGTGCTTCGGCGCGCTTGGCTTGGTAAGGGTGCATGCCCAATTCGACCAGTACTTGTCGGCCGAGGTCCAAAGCGCCTAAGAAAGTTTCCCGCGAGTATTTATCGACCCCATGGCTGAGTAACTGATACGCCTCTACCCGGCTACGAGCGCGAGCTAAGATCTTTAACTGCGGGAAATGGTGCTGACAAAGCTCGACAATTTTCATCACTTCATCGGGCGCATCGGTACAAATGACAATCGCCTCAGCTTCTTCTGCACCCGCGGCGCGCAACAGTTCAAGTTGAGTCGCATCACCATAAAAAACGTTATAACCGTACTCTCTCAATAATTTAATTTGACTGGCATCGCTTTCTAATACGGTAATTTTAATCTTATTGGCGTACATCAAACGCCCTACAATTTGCCCAAAACGGCCAAAACCCGCAATGATAATTTGCGGCTGTTTATTGACGACATCGGAATGCATCTCATCGTCACTGCTGAGGTTCAATTTTCGCGCAAACCATTTGTCCTGAATCGTCAGTAATAAAGGTGTGGTGACCATCGACAGACTGACCACAACGAGCAAAAAGGCCACTTGATCCGGTGATAGCACGCCCTGTGCGCTTGCCGCAGTGAAAATCACGAACGCGAACTCGCCGCCTTGGCTGAGGATCGCCGCCATTTTGCTGCGTGCTTTAGAACGCGTACCCGATAAACGTGCGAGGAGATAAAGGATTCCTCCTTTCAGCACCACTAGACCTAATACAGCCGCCAACACTTGCAGCGGCGCTTGCGCCAATAAGCCCAAATTAACCGCCATTCCAACGGCAATAAAAAATAGCCCGAGCAATAACCCTTTAAACGGTTCAATCGCGATCTCAAGTTCATGGCGAAATTCACTTTCTGCCAGCAACACGCCAGCAAGGAAAGTACCGAGCGCCATTGACAAGCCAAGCTGCTGCATTAACAGTGCAATCCCAATCACCAACAATAAGGCGGCAACGGTAAAAAGTTCACGCACACCACTGGTCACAATATAACGAAATAGCGGGCTCAATAGAAAATGCCCCCCGACCAGCAAAGCGGTAATGCCACCCAACATCCAAATCACATCTAACCAGCTTCCACCGGCGTTGCCTGCCAGTAAAGGCAAAAAGGCCAACATCGGGATGACAGCGATATCTTGAAAAAGCAGTACTGCAAAACCAGACTGGCCTGCCTCACTGCGCGTTAGCCCTTGTTCTTCAATTACGCGTAATGCGATTGCTGTCGAAGAGAGCGCAAGGCCCATACCAATCACTAAACTACTCTGCCAGTTAACGCCTAATAGATAAGCAATACTGGCAATGACTAAGGTACTTACCACCACCTGCGCGCCACCCAAACCAAGGATCGGCCCACGCATCTGCCATAATTTTTTGGGGTTTAATTCCAGCCCAATCAGAAACAACAGCAGCACCACGCCAAATTCAGCAAAGTGTAATATGGCTTGCACATCACTGATTAAACCCAGCCCCCAAGGGCCTATGGCTACACCAGCTAACAAATAGCCGAGCACCGAACCCAGCCCTGCACGCTGAGCAATCGGTACGGCCACCACAGCCGCGGTTAAAAACACCACGCTGCTTTGTAAAAAATCACCGCTTAACGCCATCAAGCTCTCCTTGTGTGGCCAGTGGGTGTTGCAACCAGTGTCGATAATGCTCAGCGTGTTGATAGCGCTCCATATCACTCACATTACGTGACCAGTAGAGAACTAACGGTTCCATCCAGTTCATACAACACAGAGCCGCGGTTAATTCAAATGGTTGGAGAATTTGATCCAGTGGGTATTTGTTGTAGCCCCGCTCATCAAACGCTTCTTTTTTTCCGCCCGTGGTGATGACGCTACGCCAGTATTTACCATGCAACGCCGTCTGTCCGCCGAAGGCAAACCCTTTGGCAAGCACGCGATCAAACCACTCTTTGAGCAGCGCTGGGCAGGAATACATATAAAGAGGGTGTTGAAACACAATCACATCATGCTCAAGTAGTTTTTGCTGCTCTGCGTGCACATCGATAAAAAAATCGGGATAGGTTGCATACAAGTCATGTACTGTGACGTGGGAAAGTGACGCAATATTGTGCAGCATGGTTTGATTGGCGATGGAGTTTAATGGCTCAGGATGCGCATAAATCACCAATATTTTAGGTGTAATTTGGTCAGGCATGACGGTGGTGGACATTTTTGTCTGCGCTCCCAATAGTTATCAATATGTTATTAAGCATAATAACGCAATTTGCATAATGATCGACATTTATCCTTATTGCCCCTACTATTCCACGCGATAACGTCTCGATATGAAAAATAGATTTTTATGATTACCTTCTCTGATATTCAATTACTGCGCGGCGGTAAACCGCTCCTTGAAAAGGCCTCTGCAACTATCCAGCCGGGAGATAAAGTTGGCCTAGTAGGCAAAAATGGCTGTGGCAAATCAACGCTCTTTGCCCTACTCAAAGATGAGCTATCTATTGACGCTGGCTCCTTCAGTAAACCAGCTCACTGGGAACTGGCTTGGGTTGCCCAAGAAACTCCGGCTCTTGATCGCAATGCGATTGAATATGTCATCGATGGCGATCGTGAATATCGTGAATTAGAACGACGCCTCAGCGTTGCTGAAGAGGCTGACCAAGGAACCTTGGTTGCAGAGCTGCATGGAAAAATTGAAACCATCGGCGGATACAGTATTCGTGCCCGTGCTTCTGAACTGCTTGATGGTTTGGGGTTTAGCCAAGAACAGATGGGATGGAGTTTAACGCAATTTTCAGGTGGTTGGCGGATGCGCTTAAACTTAGCGCAAGCGCTGTTGTGCCGCTCGGATTTACTGCTGCTTGATGAACCAACCAACCACTTGGATTTGGACGCCGTCATGTGGCTTGAACGTTGGTTACAAAACTATCCCGGCACCTTGATCTTGATTTCCCATGACCGCGATTTTCTTGATCCGATCGTCGGACGCATCATCCATATCGAAAATCAAACCATGAATGAATACACCGGAAACTACTCATCGTTTGAAAATCAACGAGCGCAAAAACTGATCTTGCAGCAAGCCATGTACCAGAAGCAGCAAAAGCAGATGGTGCACATGCAAAGCTACATCGACCGTTTCCGCTACAAGGCCTCCAAAGCTCGCCAAGCACAAAGTCGTATCAAAGCGTTGGAACGAATGGAAAAAGTGCTGCCAGCTCAATTTGATAACCCATTTAATTTCGAATTTCGAGAGCCTTCAGCACTGCCTAACCCAATCATGATGATGGACGAAGTCTACGCCGGGTATGGTGAACGTTTAATTTTAGAAAAAATTCGCCTCAACCTTGTACCGGGAAGCCGTATTGGATTACTCGGGCGTAACGGTGCGGGTAAATCAACATTAATTAAATTGCTCTCCGGTGAGTTAAAACCACAAGGCGGCGATCTCACTTATTCGCAAGGTGTAAAAATTGGTTACTTTGCCCAGCATCAGTTAGAAACACTGCATCCAGAAGAGACCCCTCTGCAGCACATGATGCAAATCGCCCCAGATAAAAACGAACTTGAGCTGCGTAATTATCTGGGTAGTTTTGGTTTCCAAGGCGACAAAGCGCTAGAGAAAATCGCTCCGTTTTCCGGGGGTGAAAAGGCTCGCTTAGTGCTTGCGCTAATTGTGTGGCAAAAACCGAACTTGCTGCTGCTTGATGAACCCACCAACCACTTAGACTTGGATATGCGTCAAGCCCTAACGTTTGCCCTGCAAACCTTTGAAGGTGCGATGGTCATCGTCAGCCATGATCGCTATCTACTGCGCGCAACCACCGATGACTTGTACTTGGTGCACGATCGTCAAGTCGCGCCTTTCGATGGGGATTTGACCGACTACTACAAGTGGCTGACAGAACAACAGAAAGCGGAACGTAGAGAAGTTCAATCTCAGCAACCTGCCAAAGACAGCAGCAACAGTGCCGCAGCCAAAAAAGATCAAAAGCGCCGAGAAGCGGAATTTCGCATCCAAACCGCACCAATTCGCAAAAAACTGACACAACTCGAAGCGAAAATGGACACATTGAACGCGGCACTGGCGCAAACTGAAGAGCAATTGTCTGATACTTCGCTGTATGAAGCCGAAAACAAAGCTAAACTTACCGAAGTGATTGCGCTTCAAGCTCGCAGTAAATCGGCACTTGAAGCGATCGAAATGGAATGGATGTCGGAACAAGAGACACTCGAACAACTAGAGCAGGAATTCAGTCGCTAAGATGAGCCAAGAGCACGTACGATTATCACTGACCTTAGAACGCTTATGGCAATTCAGTTTGCAATACTACAGCGTGCGAGAAGTGAAAGAGGCGTGCTTAAGTTTACAAAATAACTTCCACGGCAACGTCAACTTATTGCTGCTACTCAAATGGCTTGATGAGCAACAAGTGACGGTTGCCGATGCTGACTGGCAAAATGTCACTCAATGTATCGGCCGTTCAGAAGCGCTGCTACACAGTTACCGAGAGTTAAGACGACGTTTGAAAAGCATGGTGCCAGATACGCTGTACCGCGAGGCGCTGCAATTTGAGCTGCAGCTTGAAAAGCAGCAGCAAGCTGATCTTGTGGAATGTATCAACGCATTGGCATTGCAGAATAACCATGGTGAACAATTAACGCTGCGTTACTGTCGCCAGCTTGGCTGTGAGCATTTGCATCTCGCCTTTAAAAGCCCGGCACCTCATTCTCAAAAACCGTAACTACATCAATTGCTCGCTCAGTGTATACTGGTCGCAATTCATAAAAATAATACGCCATGGTTATGACTCCATTTATCGCTGCTACTGGACTAACAAATCCACACCTTCAGACTCTGCTTCCTCGTTTATTGCGCAAACGCGCACGTTTTGAGCCGCTGTGGCAAACGCTGTTTACACCTGATGGTGATTTTTTAGACCTTGCTTGGAGTGATGATTGGCGCTCAGAGCGAGTACAAAATAAACCCCTATTTATCTTGTTTCATGGCTTAGAAGGCAGTTTTCATAGCCCTTATGCCAATGGCTTAATGTACGCCTTCGCACAGCAGGGATGGTTATCGGTCATGATGCATTTTCGCGGCTGTAGCGGCAAACCGAACCATTTGGCACGCGCTTACCATTCTGGTGAGGTTGAAGATGCACGCTTTGTGCTCGAATACATACGCAAGCAATGCCCGAATAGACCTGTCGTCGCGGTGGGCATTTCTCTTGGCGGCAATATGTTGGTTAATTACTTAGCGCAATATAATCACGACCCGATCGTTAGCGCGGCAACCGTTGTCTCCGCTCCGCTCGATCTGGCAGCGTGTTCCACACGCATTGAACAGGGATTTTCAAAGGTTTATCGCGCTTACTTACTGACATCATTGAAAAAAAATGCACTAAAGAAACAGCATCTTTTACATAATGAGTTAGGTATTTCTCACCATCAAATTAAACACATCAAAAAACTTTACGAATTTGACGATCTCATCACCGCGCCTTTGCATGGTTTTCAAGATGCGCAGGATTACTACCAGCAGTGCTCAGGCCTTTCAAAGCTGACACAAATTCGCGTGCCGCTACAAATCATTCAAGCGCAAGATGATCCCTTTATGACGGATGCCGTGATCCCCAAATTTTCTTTACCAGAGAATATCCATTACCGCTTATTTACCCAAGGTGGCCATGTCGGTTTTCTCAGCGGTAGCGCGCTTAAGCCTAAATTTTGGCTCGAAGAAGCACTTCCAACTTATTACGAAAACCTGCGTCACGGCAACCCTATTGACCATCAATGCAACGCATGATTAATCACATATCGCTTTAAATCGATACCCTTTTCTCCATGACAGTTTAAGAGGTCGTCATGCTTATTCCTTGGCAGCACATTGCGCCTGAAACACTGGATAATTTGATTGAAACGTTTGTATTACGCGAAGGTACTGATTACGGAGAGCAGGAAGTACCATTGCAGCAAAAAATCGAGCAAATAAAGAAACAGCTCGCAACAGGGGAAGCGATCATCGTCTATTCTGAGTTGCACGAAAGTGTGGATATTCAATTGCGTAAATAATTTCCGCACAAAACAATCTACTCTTTTCGTGCTATATTGCAGCCATCGATAACAAGTACGTTACATACAGACAGGGTTTGTCATGTCAGCAAAACATCCAATTATCGCTGTCACCGGCTCGTCCGGTGCCGGTACAACTACGACCTCTGAAGCCTTTCGCAAAATGTTCAATATGATGAACATAAAACCAGCATGGGTTGAAGGGGATAGCTTCCACCGCTTTACCCGGCCAGAAATGGATGTGGAAATTCGTAAAGCGCGCGAACAAGGGAAGCACATCAGTTACTTTGGTCCACAAGCCAATGATTTTCCTGCATTGGAAGAATTTTTCCGCCAATATGGGAAATTAGGCACAGGCCAAGTTCGTCGTTATCTACACTCTTTTGACGAAGCTGTGCCCTACAATCAAATGCCCGGCACCTTTACACCTTGGCAAGATTTACCAGAAAACTCGGATGTGATGTTTTACGAAGGTCTGCATGGCGGTGTAGTCGATGGCGATGTAAACGTCGCGCAGCATGTCGATTTTTTGATAGGCATGGTGCCAATCGTTAACCTTGAGTGGATACAAAAGTACGTGCGTGATACTCGTGATCGAGGCCATTCACGTGAAGCGGTGATGGATTCCATCGTCCGTTCGATGGATGATTACCTCAATTACATCACCCCCCAATTCTCACGAACTCACATCAACTTCCAACGGGTACCGACGGTTGATACTTCAAACCCACTTAACGCCAAGGGCATCCCTAGTTTGGATGAAAGCTTCGTCGTGATACGCCTGCGCGGCATAAAGAATGTTGATTTCCCCTATTTGCTCGCCATGATTGATGGCTCTTTTATGTCGCGCCACAACACCATTGTGGTACCGGGTGGCAAGATGAGTTTTGCGATGGAATTGATCGTCAGACCGATCCTGCAGCAATTGATTGAAACAGGTAAAATTGGCTAAGTGATCGGACAAGTTGACGGTTACTTTTCATACCGTGATCATGTGCACAGTTTTGCGTAAAAAATCATGCCACTGACACGATTAAAATCAAGAAATCGTTTCTGAAAAAGGATACTATCCTTAACCGAAACACAAGTTAGCTTGCAGCATTTGGAAAGTGCTCTTATCCTAGTAAGCTTATTTTAGGCTTAGCTACAATATGGAAAGCGGCAAGCGTACCCTGCAGAGGAAGTGAGATATTATGGTTCTAGGTAAACCTCAAACCGATCCAACACTAGAGTGGTTTCTTTCACACTGTCATATTCATAAATACCCATCGAAAAGCACGTTGATTCATGCGGGCGAAAAAGCAGAGACGCTGTACTACATCGTCAAAGGCTCGGTAGCGGTATTGATTAAAGACGAAGAAGGTAAAGAGATGATCCTCTCTTACCTAAACCAAGGTGACTTTATCGGTGAGCTTGGTCTATTTGAAGAAGACCAAGAGCGTACTGCTTGGGTTCGTGCAAAATCTCCTTGTGAAGTTGCGGAAATTTCATTTAAGAAATTCCGTCAGCTTATCCAAGTGAACCCAGACATCTTAATGCGTCTGTCTGCACAAATTTCTCGACGTCTACAAGTCACCAGTCAAAAAGTGGGTGATTTAGCCTTCCTAGACGTGACGGGTCGTATTGCACAAACGCTACTCAACCTAGCGAAACAACCTGATGCAATGACGCACCCAGATGGCATGCAAATCAAAATCACCCGTCAAGAGATCGGCCAAATTGTAGGCTGTTCTCGTGAAACTGTGGGACGTATTTTGAAGATGCTCGAAGAGCAGAATTTAATTTCTGCCCACGGTAAAACTATCGTGGTGTACGGAACTCGTTAATTTTCAAACGCAAACACCTTGATTAAAGAGCCAGTTTTACTGGCTCTTTTTTTTATTTCGCCAACTCTTTGAATTATTTCCATTCGCTTAAATTATCTCTCATCCGTTCATCACTTAAAAAATCTGAACTATACTAATTTCACAGATAAAAATACCTAACGTATTGACATAGTACGTAATAATCTCGATGTGAATGGTGGGAAATATGGATATTGCTCATAAATTAAAAATAAAGCATAAGGTAGGAATTCTATCTATTATTGCCATTGTCGGGTTTGCCGTATTTTTATTTCAACAATACCAAGTTCAAACCCAGACTCAACTCAGTATTGAGCAGATACGCGATGAATATTTCCCCGCATTAAGCTCAGTAACTAATGCTCGCAATACTATAAAAAATCTAGACCAAGCACTGCAAACTGCGGTTAGCACTGGTGATGATGAACTGATGGACAGCGCTAAAAACTACTTGAACTTAATCAATGAGGAGCTCAATAATTTAAAAAGAGTGTCACCTCAACACGCGGCTCTCGTTGAGAACCTAAAGAGATTACTCAATAGCTATCAAGAAATTGCGTTTGATATTGCAGCCTCACTTATTGATGGCAGCACAGATTTTGCGACTTTACCTGCCAGAGCAAAACAGTCGAACGAATTTTTAGAACAATTAAATAGTGAATTTAAAGCGTTAGTTGAAGCCAGTAATGTCGATTTCAATCAAACCGTAGAGGAGACGATTTCATCGGCTCAACGTTCCATTCACATCGGCATAGGTTTAGGGGCGGTAACTATTCTCGTCTTAATTATCGTGGCATTGGTCGTAATAAAAAGCGTAGTTAGCTCAATTGAACAAGTCACCGGATCGCTAAGAGAAATAGCCGAAGGGGAAGGCGACCTCACGGTTCGTATTAATTATAATGGCCGTGATGAAGTAGCCGATTTAGTATATTGGTTTAACCAATTCATTTCTAAAATACATAAAAGTTTAAATTCAACTCGTGAAACCATTGCCACTTTAGAAAGTGTTTCATCACGGCTTTCTAGTACCAGTTCCAACACGTCACAACAAGTTCGCTCTCAAGAAAACATCATGCAATCTGTCTCTTCTGCGGTGAACTCTCTTTCCGATAGCGTGACCTCTATTGCTGAAAATGCAGCATTCGCTTCTTCAGAAGCCACTTCAGCAAATGATACGGCGCAAACTGGCAGCGCAGTTGTAGAAAGCACGATTGTCTCGATTGAACACTTAGCCAAAGACGTCAACCAAGCCGCTCAAGTGGTAAATGAGCTCGAATCTTATACCAATAATGCGGGAGTGATCTTAAACACCATCCGCAGCATTGCCGAGCAAACGAATTTACTTGCCTTAAATGCCGCGATAGAAGCTGCTCGAGCTGGTGAACAAGGGCGAGGGTTCGCCGTGGTTGCCGATGAAGTTCGGACTTTAGCCTCTCGCACTCAATCCTCTACTGAAGAAATTCAACAAGTTCTTGAAAAAATACAAAAGGGCTCATCATTAGTTGTGGATGCCATGACCAAAGGGCAACAAAGTGCCTCCAATACAGTATCTGAGTCTGAGCAATCTGGCGTGGCTTTGGTCAATATCACGGAGAAAGTTAAAAGTATTGTTCAGCTCAACCAACAAATTGCCGCCGCGACAGAAGAACAAAACCGCACTTCAAAAATCATTTTCGACAACATACAAGATATGGATGAAATCTCCCGCTCAGTGTCTGACGGCTCTCGAGCACTGGATGAGATCAGTACGGACATCCAAAGCGTCACACAAAACCTCAGCGATGTTATTCGACAATATAAAGTTTAAATTCTCAGTAAAACTCACTCTCTGCAGTATGTGAAAGTGAACGGCATGATGCCATTTTCGATACATAGGAGTAATCATGATAAAAGCAAAATACAGCCTTTACCCTGCCCTAATGCTATTACCCGGGCTTAGTATCGCCGACGAATCGGTTGAAGCACGAGTTTCGCAGCTAGAAAATGAATTGGCGATACTGAAAAGCTCATCCAGCAGTAGCTGGCAAGACAGTATCAAATTCAATGGGTTCTTTAGTGTGGGAGTGACTCGTTCGAGTAACAAGCTAGGCTATGCAAGTTCCAGAGACAGTTATAGCTTTGATGAACTGAGTTTAGTTGGGCTTCAAGCCGAGTTTAGTTTGGCGGATAAAACCAGTTTCGTCACTCAGTTAATCGCACGTGGCAGTGATGACTTCTCACCCGACATAGAATGGGCTTATCTCAAACACACATTTGATAACTACGTTACCGTCAGAGCGGGTAAGTTGCGTGTACCTCTCTATATGTACTCTGATTATATTGATGTAGGCTTTGCCCAGCCCTGGGCTCGCCCGCCCGTTGAAGTTTATGGCAATGTGCCATTCAACTCTTACTTAGGCGGTGATATCGCCTATGACGTGGAAATGGATGAGTCAACCCTCTACTTACAAGCCTTTGCAGGCCAAAGTAAAACGTCTGACAATAATACAGAATACAACTATATGTATGGCGCCAGTCTAGGTTGGAATTACGATTATCTAACCATACGAGCCGTCTACGGCACGACAAAAATCACATCAGGACACAGCGTATTTAAACAAGTTGTCGCTCCAGATACTATCGCTAAATTCTATGGTACAGGCTTAAGCTATGACAATGGCTCACTGCTCTTTGTCACAGAGCTAACTCGTACCGAAGTCGAAGGGCAATATTCAGATGTCGACTCCGCGTATGCAACCTTAGGTTATCGGATTCAGTCTTGGGTGCCTTATGTTAGCGTAGCAACACTCAGAACCAAAGATGACGACGAGCGCATCGGTAAGTTGATCAATACTGGCACAGCCAATATTCCAAGCGCTTGGTTGTTCGATGCAGAGCGTAATGCATACTCCGCTGGTGTCCGTTATGACTTGCTCTCTAACTTATCCATTAAAGCAGATGTCACTATGATCGATAATTTTGGTGATACCTCAGGCCTCATCGGTAGTACTAACTTTGGCAATACAGGCAAAGCATTAGAAGATGACTCTTTGATTTACTCTATTCGCCTTGATGGCGTTTTTTAAGGAGTGCAGAATGATTAAAACTATCTTAATGCTCTTGAGCTTATCGACCTTGTCATTGTCTGCATTCTCTGCACCTGTTGTGATAAGTAACCTTAGTGGTGTTGACCAACTAAGCGATAGTGATGTGAAAAAGCTATTTTTAGGCAAATTAAAACAGCTCCCGAATGGCACTGAACCGATTGTGATTGAGTACGCTGATGGTACGCCGATACGCATTGAGTTTCACGAAAAGGTCACGAATAAATCAGAGTCTCAGCTACAAGCTTATTGGGCAAAATTGGTTTTTACTGGCAAAGCTAACCCACCCAAAACCGTTGCTTCAAGTGCCGCAGCTATCGCTGAAGTGAGCCAAAATGCAGCAGCAATTGGTTATATCGACTCAAGCGAAGTCACAGACCAAGTCAAAGTGGTTTACACACCTTAAATCTAAGCTACTTTTGTTGTAAAAAAGGCCAGTGGAGGTAATGCCACTGGCCTGTGTCTTTATCAGCCCTTATTGTTAGCTATTTGTGCTTTCAAATATCTTATCTGCAGAGGCCGCCACAAAACCGCTATAGAGTTCACCGTTGGCCATTGGATAGCGCTTAGCAAATTCATAGAATCCACCGGGAATCACCTCCACTCCTTCCGTAAATTGCACTGATACTTTATCGGCCATGGTCGACGACTGCTCAAGCAGCACATCAGGTGTACCTTTCACTTCTCCACCATTTTTATTGATGGTAAAACCCGCTTGGCGTAAGTGATCATTGACCGCTTTCACTTCATTAAACGCCTGCAGTTGATTAACACTAACAGTGAAATGGTTCGCGCCATAGCCATGCGCCGCCAACCAAGCGGCGTATTCACTTTCGTTGGCAAGCTGCAAATAATCGCTGTAGCTTAGTTGCCACAGGCGACCGCCATATAAAAAGTCACTGCTGTTTAATTTATTGCTATCGACTTGATGTACCAGCTTCTCCACAATGCCTTGGAGCGCAGGCGAGCACTCTTCCACTTTCAGCTCGCTTATGAATACTTTAGGCTGGGTCGGATCAGGGTGTTCATAGTGCTTCGCTACCAGCTTCTTACTTTCAAACACATAATCACCACAGGCAACGTAGCCTAAGGCAAGAAAAGGCTTAGCCAGCGTTTCAATACCTAATGGCGCAACATTGAAGGTTCGCAACGCAATATGGTCATTAATCAACGCTTCCTCTTCTTGAAGCAAGTGATGGACTTTGTCGGCAGAAGGGCAAAGGCGCTGAATGTAGTCATTCCACAATGATTGAAATAAAACGGTTGGCGTCATAACGCCTCCTTGTCTGTGCTCGGTTTAAACCATGCTAGTAGGCATGGGGTTTTAGATAAAGTTTACTGCTATAGCTCAACCCCAGGGCTGAGCGTGGCAGGCAGTTCTGTCGAACGGCCTTCCATTGATGCCATTGGGTATGCGCAGTAATCGGCCGCGTAATAGGCGCTTGGTCTTAAATTTCCCGACGCTCCCGGCCCACCAAACGGTGCATCACCACTGGCTCCGGTTAATTGTCGATTACGATTTACAATGCCAGCGCGGATATGATCGACAAAGTAGTCCCATTCGGCATCATTGGTCGACACTAAGCCTGCCGATAAACCAAAGCGAGTTTCATTAGCCAGTTGTACCGCTTGCTCTAAGCTTTGGTAACGCACGACTTGTAACAATGGTCCGAAATACTCTTCATCAGGCAATTGGCTAACTGCGGTGACATCAATAATGCCCGGAGTGACAAACGCCGCCTGCAAAGGTGTCGCGGCCAGCAAGCTGACGCCACCCAAGGCGCGTAAATTGTCCTGAGCAGCAAGAATGAACTGCGCCGCCGCTTGTGATATTTGTGGCCCCATAAAAGGTGCTGGCTCAGCAAAGGGGTGATCAATACGCAATTTTTGAGTGGCACTGACCAGCTTTTCAAGCAATCGATCGCCTTCATTTCCCTCTGGAACATAAAGACGCCGCGCACAGGTACAGCGCTGGCCTGCACTTAAAAATGCGGATTGAATAATGGTATACACTGCCGCATCAAGCTCGCCATACTGCTTAGAGATAACCATTGGGTTGTTGCCGCCCATTTCTAAAGCCAGCATTTTCCCCGGCTGCCCAGCAAACTGGCGATGGAGTAAATGACCTGTATTGGCGCTGCCAGTAAAAAGAAGGCCATCAATGCCTTTGGCCTGAGCAAGCGCAATACCCGTTTCCTTCGCGCCCTGCACTAGGTTAAGTACACCCGCAGGTAGGCCTGCTTCTTGCCACAATTTCATCACAAACTCACCCGTCCACGGAGTCTGCTCTGAAGGTTTAAACACAACCGTATTACCCGCTAAAAGTGCAGGCACAATATGACCATTCGGCAGGTGGGCAGGGAAATTATACGGACCAAAAACCGCAAGAACGCCCAATGGACGATGACGCAATACCAGTTGATTACCCGCTGCTTCGCGTGTGTTTTCACCAGTGCGATCATGATAAGCTCGAATGGATATAGCGATTTTACCCGCCACCGCTGCCGCTTCAGTACGCGTTTCCCAGAGTGGCTTTCCTGTCTCTTTGGCGATGATCTGCGCAAGCTCTTCACTGCGCTGTTTCACTTTTTCAGCGAAGGCTAATACATATTGCTCACGCTCAACAAAAGGACGTTTTTTCCATTCTATAAATGCGACTCTTGCCGCCGTTACCGCAGCTTCTACTTGCGCGGGTGTGGCGCTATCGCCCTGCCAAATCGTCTCATTGTTATAGGGACTAAGCGAAAGCATTGCCTCGCCTTGTCCAGCTAACCATTCACCTGCAATCCACTGAGTCATCTGTTAATCCTTACCTTCCAATGTACCTATTTTACTGCGCCAAAATTCGAACAAAATCACCACTATCAACCAATAGAGCTTGCGCCACTTTAGGTGAGATGATCACCGTTTCCGTTTCGCGGTTATAAGCACCTTTTGCAGCAGTAGCACGAAAGTTTTCAAACGAGCTATTGCAGATAAGATAATCTTGCGAGCTTGAATGCTCGGCCACTTCCACTTTAGCTCGCACCGAGTGACGTACGGATTCGATATTGCGCAAATCGCACTCAACCGTTGGACCTGCATCAAAAATGTCTACATAGTTACGGCAGGTGAATCCTTCGCGCTCGAGTAGCGTTAACGCTGGACGGGTATTGTCATGCACTTGACCAATCACCGCCTGTGCCTCTTTACTCAATAAGTTGACGTAAATCGGCAGTTTGGGCATCAGATCAGCAATAAACCCTTTTTTACCAATGCCGGTTAAATAATCAGCCATAGTGAAATCAATCGAGAAAAAATGCTCTTGCAGCCATTGCCAAAAGGGCGAGTTGCCTTCGGCATCAGACACACCACGCATTTCAGCAAAGATGGTTTTAGAAAAACGATGTGGGTGTTCCGCCATCATCAGAAAACGGCATTTCGACATCAAACGCCCATTCAACCCTTGACGAAAATCTGGACGTAAAAAAAGCGTACAAATTTCACTGCATCCAGTGTAGTTATTGCCAAAAGTAAGCAACTTGACGGTATTGTTGACCTTCAGCTTAGGCGACGAATGCACTATCGTGCTGATGTGATAAGAATAAAATGGTACGTCATGGCCAATCGATGCCTCAACGCCAGTCGTCCCTGCTACCTCACCGGTTTCAGAATCAAAACCGACCATCAGGTAACCTTCATCTCCTGGCTCTGAGACGTCGGGTTTAGCGAAGCTGTATTCAGAATGAGTAATACGGTTGGTTAAGAGTTTTTCATTCACGGGTAGTGATGTAAACCCGTGACCGGATTCAATAGCGCATGTGTGTAGCGCATCGTAGTCCGACATTGCGATAGGGCGAACAACTAGCATCAATACTTCCCTCCAGATGCTTGAAGTGGCCCAAGGCATCCTACCTTGGGCTGCTAGGCTTTTTCACTACATGAGTGATGCAATAGCTTTATCTAATCTTGCTAAGCCTTCTTCTATTTCTTGTTTGGTGATCACTAATGAAGGCGTCATACGAACCACGTTCATACCCGCAACCAACACCAGTAAACCTTGCTTGCCCGCGGCTTGTAGGATATCGCGAGCGCGACCTTGCCACTGCTCATTTAATGCCGCGCCAAGCAGTAGACCTTTACCACGGATTTCACTAAAAATGTGGTACTTCTCATTAATGTTAGCCAATCCTTCACGAAAGAGCGCTTCACGCTCCTTCACGCCAGCCAAGGTTTCTGGCTGGCTAACCACATTCACCACCGCTTCCGCTACCGCGCAAGCCAGTGGGTTACCACCATAAGTCGAACCGTGAGTGCCCACTTTAAAATGCGCGGCTAATTCGTTTGTGGTGAGCATAGCGCCAATAGGGAAGCCGCCACCGAGTGATTTCGCGGTACTTAAAATATCCGGCGTGACGCCCAATCCTTGATAAGCATAGAACTCACCAGTGCGGCCATTACCGGTTTGCACTTCATCAAAGATCAACAGGGCGTTGTGCTTATTGCACAATTCACGCACGGCTTGGACAAACTCAGCCGAAGGCGACACAATGCCACCCTCGCCTTGCAAGGGTTCCATCATTACCGCACAAGTGCGATCAGAGATGTGCGCTTGCAACGCTTCAATATCGTTATACGGTAGGTGGGTAACATCCGCAGGTTTAGGACCAAATCCATCGGAATAAGTCGCTTGCCCCCCGACCGTCACTGTAAAGAAAGTGCGGCCGTGGAAGCCTTGGTTAAAGGCGATGATTTCTGACTTTTGTTCACCATGGACATCAGCGGCCCAGCGACGCGCCAGTTTGAGCGCCGCTTCATTAGCTTCCGCGCCGGAGTTAGCAAAAAACACCTTTTCAGCAAAACTGACTTGCGTTAATTTTTTCGCCAAGCGCAAAGCAGGCTCATTAGTCATCACGTTACTGAGATGCCACAACTTATTGGCTTGCTTGGTGATCGCATCAACCATCGCCGGATGGCAATGGCCCAAACAACTCACTGCAATACCGCCAGCAAAGTCGATGTATTCATGACCTTGTTGATCCCACACTCGAGAGCCCTGCCCTTTAACTGGAATCATTTCCATCGGGTTATAACAAGGGACCATCACCTCATCAAACAGACTGCGATCTACACTATTTTCCACTGTCATTACACATTCCCTCTTGATACCGCATGCCAAGCAGATTGCGATCTTCCTATTAAACGCTTGAGTGGAAGATATTGTTTTGCTTTTTAGCTAATGCAGCATTGTATTTACAAATTATTAACCATTTCAATAGTGATTTATTCTTTTAGATCGGCAGAACCACCGACAATCGTCACTACTTATGATTATTTATGCATTAAGTCACCTCTTTTATGAAGCACTTTTTTATAAATAATATGAATAAGCACAACAAGGCCTTGAGGCGACAAGCTATCCCTCATTCCAACAGGATGTATGGTGCATAATATTTCAAAGATAAAAAACAGCAGAAATGATGAAGAAAATGTTAAGAAAGGTGATCGCAGTCCGGTTGAGAATAGCTCAACGGCGCAAAAAATTTGCGAGCAGTTGATGGCCCTGTTCTGTTTTAATTGATTCAGGATGAAACTGCACGGCATCAATTGGCAGTGTTTTATGTTGGTAACCCATGATTTCGTCCATCGAACCATCAGCCTGTTGAGTCCAAGCGGTGAGCTCAAAACAGTCCGCAAGAGAATCAGCTTTGACCACCAACGAGTGGTAGCGAGTAACGGTTAACGGGTTATTGAGCCCTAGAAAGAGGCCACGGTTGGTGTGTTGGATCGGTGAGGTTTTACCATGCATCACCTTTTTGGCTCGCACCACTTGCCCGCCAAACACTTGCGCAATGGCTTGATGCCCAAGGCAGACTCCTAAAATCGGAAGTTTACCCGCAAAATGTTCAATCGCTGCCAGTGAAATTCCCGCCTCATTCGGCGTGCAAGGCCCAGGGGAAATCACCAGATGCGTTGGGCTGAGCGCTTCAATGCCAGCGATATCGATTTCATCATTACGCACCACCGTCACTTGAACTCCCAGCTCACAGAAGTATTGGTACAAGTTGTAGGTAAACGAATCGTAGTTATCGATGATAAGTAACATGTGAATTAAAACGCTCTGGGTAAAAGTCAGCGAGAGGCGCTATTGTGCAATACTGGTTTGGAAAGGCAAGAAGTTATCGATTCTGTGCTAAATACACTATTTGCACATTCGTTTATTATGTAACCAGTTCGGTTGTGATCATTATTTTACTTGCTCTCATTTGAAAGTAACACTTCTCATCGTATGGTCGAATAAGAGAATGGAAACAACGATAAAATAAATCTATCCCATAGTTAATGATCGATAAAAATAAAGCCAAGTAATCCGCTTACTTGGCTCTTCATGCTTATTTCCTAAAAATGTCGTTTATTTAAGCAGGGCTTTCTTGTAAATGCTCACTACTTGGTTGTTTGTTATGAGGCTGCCAAGGGGAATTTACCGAATAAGGCTGACGCACCGCTAATTCTGTTTCGGATAACACGCCATAACGAAGTACGGTGTGGTTATTCACCAGTAATATATCGCCAAGTTGTAAATCAAAAACATGCTGTACTTGTGAACGTTCAAGAATAGGAGTTAAAACATTGGCTACTTGATTGATATTGTCAATTTCAGTCGACGACGATATATGCTTCGCCAATGATGGGCTCCAGCGTAAATTCATTCCCCAATCCCCCGACATAATCACAGGATAAGCAGCCATATCATCGTACTGTACAATGGTATTTTTCAGCCAACCACTTGCTTGACCATTAAGACACAACGCAGCCAGTGAGGCATCCAGTAAGTTAACCTTCAGCGGAGCAGATGAACAGTAAATCGCCCATTCATCAGGAGTCATGTCAGTATAAGAATAGCGACGCGATATGCTCGTTGACGGTGTTTTGAGCCCGTACCAACTGGGCTCTGCTAATGTACTACTCCGAACATATTCTTCCGGAAGCAGAGCATTATTTCCGGCAAACCACGAAGACCAAAATGAAGCTTGAGGCAACGGGCCAAAGCCTTTTAAACAGACAGCAGAGAACGCCTTCACCAATTGGCTCACTTGAGCCTGCGGTAGCGCGGTCAGTGAGCATCCATGGTGTGACTCTAACGTCAGGCCAAACTGCTCTGTTTGTAGAGTGGCTTTTACCTCACGCATCAACTGTGCCTCGTTAGCGTCTTCGATATTGAAACGCAGTAAACACCACAGCGTTCCTTGATGCATTACGGGAATAATCACGCCTTCACGTTGTTTGTGATTGGCCTGCGTATCAATAATAAATTCTCCGTGGCAAGAATCAAATAAGACACAAGTATGCCAAGGTGTCTTAAACGATCGCTCATCAAAAAGAAACAGCGAATATTTTTTGCCTTGCATTGGGTGTTCATGAATACTGAGACGGATAGCGTGGCTCAAATGAGTATTGAGGAAATTATCGAGTGCACGTCCTTGCACCATCATCCCTTTAGCCATAAGGGCTAATCGCTCACGTCGTTTCTTATAACTCAGCGGAGCAAGCGCATATTTCTGATCCTGATGCATGAATTTTTTCAAGCCCAGATAGGTATGGTGCATTGCATTATCATGCTGTTTAAGACGTGCAAAATCACGCTCATATTCCGCATCACCAAAGCGCTGCTTTAATCCATTGAAATATTGATATTCATTTAAGTCATCAAACGCAGAGAAGTGCTCAAAGTTGATAATTTTTAGACAATCACTGGCGTTCATATTTTCCACCATATTCCGTAATTCATCAGAATAAGTGTAGTGATGTTCTAAATCGACATTAATATAATCAGAAAATGTATGATAATCAGAAAAAATGTAAAACATCACTCCTGAAGAATAGACAGATTGAATATCACGAATGGCATTAACAAATTTTTGTAAAACTCGATATTCACCCAAGTCAGGCTTATAACCTAATACCTTATCTAGGTTATTCGTTTTACATGGAAAGGCGGGTAGTAATAATGTAATGACTTTGTTTTCAATGACACACTGAGCTATCTGTTTTTTTAACTTCAGATACCCAGTAAAAGTGGCGTCTGTTTGTGCTAATAATTGGTCTAATAAAATAAAAGCAATATTATCCACACATTGCTGCTGTTGATGATCAAGCATAGTGTTTCCTTATTAAAGGCGAAGACCATTGACGGAATGATGCAGAACCCTCGGCCTTCACTCTCGGTTAAAAAGTTTATAGGCCAGCTAACAGTTCAGCCGCGTGCGCAAGCGACGCGAAAGCCGCAATATAACCATCAGGGCGGATCAGTAAAGCCTGCCCCTGGTAGAATGAACTCTCACTCCAATACTGCCCAGGCTTCGCCTGATCGTACAGATGAAGGCAACGCACAAACGGAGGAATTTCTGGTGGTAACTCCGCATCGCCAGTCAACAGAAGCGTAAAGGAGCGGTAATCTAGCCATTGATAAAAGCGGCAACTCTGCTGATCACGATGCATCTCAAAGTCATACACTCGAGAACCGTTTAAGCCACCATTGCCATACCCAATGCCCATACCTGTGATGTTACCAGCTCGCTGTTCAACGATTTGTACATAGTCCTCCGCATGGGTTCCTCGTTCTGAGTATTTAGTTGCACGCACCAATGCACCAGAGCTTTCAATCACACTGCGAGCCACTGGTTGGCGCTCAGCCTGATAACTGTCCAGCAGCGTAGTGGATGCCTGACCACGCAACACCATATTGAGCTTCCAGATCAAATTGAACGCGTCAGCAACTCCGGTATTGAGCCCTTGCCCGCCATTGACCGAATGTATATGGCAGGCATCTCCTGCTAGAAAGACCCGTTGCTGGTGGTCATACCGTTCTGCAACAGACTCCTTAACCGAGAAATAAGAAAACCACTCAACCTGCTTAAACGTCAGTGAATGCGGCGACATTGCTCGGTTAATTCGCGCAATAACCTCTTGCTGAGTAAACTCTTCGGTGTCCATACGGATATAAAAACGATCCAAATCACCTTCACGTGGAATCCAGGCGACATCTGACGTCTCAGCCTGAAATACGATGATTTCTGGCACTTTCGGAAAATCTGACTCAATAACACCATCAATCACCGCCCAGATAATTTCTGGTCTCTCGATTTCAAATGGAATCGAAAAATGCTGACGTACAAAAGAGCGCCCACCGTCTGCACCAATCACGTAACGTGAACGAACTCGCTCGCCACTGCTCAGTTCCGTCACGCAGCCTTGCTCATCAACAGTGATATCGACCACAGATAAACCACGGCGCACGGCCGCGTTCTGCGCTTTGACTGCACTATCTAGCGCTTTTTCAATATGTGCTTGCCCCAACATCAGAAAGTGAGGATAGAAGCAGCCTTGCAGCGCTGTCCACCAATGAGACTGGCGTGACAAAAATTGACCATTAGCCCATACCGAACTGGTATTACAGGGTTTGCCTTGCACGTAAAGTGGCTCAAATAAGTCAACGATATCAAGTAACTGCAGAGTTCTAGCATTAAGCGCATCGGCCCGCCCGACCACCAGTGGCCCATTAGATTTATCAATAACTTGTGAGTTCAGACCGCAGCGCTGCGCTAAATAGTGGCACATAAGCCCAACAGGGCCTGCTCCAACGATCATAATATCAGTGTGGTAATCACTCATCGGTAAGACTCCAAACTTGGGTTATCAAACGGTGGATCGCTTAGCACCTGAACTCGACGGATATGACGTGGGGTATGCGATAAAAAGCTTTCTCGACCATGCAGTAAGTTAAAGTTATCCGTAATGACCACATCATCATTTTGCCACTCGTGAGCATAAAAATGACGAGGGTCATACAGTGCGTCACGTAAGCTACGGTGGAACTCAGCTATTTGCTCACTATCAATGCCACTAAAGGTCACATTTGGTGGGTTTAGCAGATCGCCACGTTCAGCGAAATGCGGTTCGGCGTAACGAATGACCTCGTGTGAGTGATAGGGGTGTTGAGCAATAATCGGGGAAATGGTGTGACTGCAATAGAACTCCATCTCTCGCTGGTAGTGCCCCGTGACTTTTCGCCACAATGAGCGCTGCTGTTCGGTTGCGTTCTGTAGCGCCTTGGTTGTATGAGTGAAGGTCGTCCGGCCGCCTTGTGCTGGCAATGGCGCTTGAACACATTGAAATATCTGATATTCAGGCACTTGAGGACGAAACATGCCATCCCAATGCAGCGGCATATAGCTACTATCAAAAATATGGTCCTTTGGCTGATCTTTTTGAATTAAATCTAACACTTTGCCAAATGGCCAAATACTGATCTCTCCCCATTGCTCGCAATATTCCGCAAATTGCTCGGCCTGTTCAAAGGCTTTAAATCCACGTATCAATACCAACTGATGCTCAATAAATAGTTTACGCAGTAGTGCTATTGGTACTTCGCTAATGGGAATTTTTAATCCATTTGCTTCTATTTTTACTCCAAAAGGGTGGAGCTTCGTGACCTGATAATTCATCACCCGTTCCTTTAAATTAATTTTTAATAAAACGTTAGAAATAAAACAACATTGCATCCATCATTTTCGAAAATTCGGCTGGATAATATTAAAAATATTTACACAATATTGATATTTATAAGATTGACATTGCTAATTTAATTATTAATCCCAGTTTATTTAGGAATAGATATCTCAATAGTGCCATCATTCAGAAGAAATTTATTATTTACCCGTATTTAAAGGAAACCAAAATGGTTTATATCTCTCTAATTAGAGCTGTCATTATTTGATGAATGACAAAGGTTGACTAGATAACAAAACAAGAACGAAAGGTTACCAATAAGGGAACAATTATGTTGAGTGAGTTAAAACGTATTGCCATTTTTAATAAAGTGGTTGAATACGGTTCGTTTACCTCGGCTGGTGAATCGTTAGGTATAGCAAAATCGAAAGTGAGCGAGCAAGTTAGCTTGCTAGAATCACATCTTAACGTACGTTTACTGCATCGCTCTACCCGTAAAGTTAGCCTAACGACTGAAGGGCACGCATTTTATCAACATACCAATGGCCTCTTACCGCTGGCAGAAGACGCGCTACGGGCCGTCCAGCATTTTTCTACCGATGTGGCAGGCGTGATTAGGATCGGTACAACCATTGATGTCGGCAGCTATATTTTAAGTCCGCTGATTTCAACATTTTCTGAGAGTTACCCCAATGTGCTGTTTGATATTCAACTCGAAGATGGTTTACAAGATCCAGTAGCCACACAATTAGATGTGCTGATCAGAATGGGTGAACTGACATCTTGCTCAATGGTTGGCCGCGAATTAATGCCTTTTAAAATGGGGATATACGCCAGTAAAAAATACTTAGCTAGTGCACCTTTATTAAGGAAACTACGAGATTTAGAGCAGCACCCATGGGTTGCGTTAACTTTATTGAATCTTCCTCAAGATAAAGTCACGCTAATCAATCCAAAGGGAGTGAGATGCGACATCAAAACCCGCCCGAAACATATCTGCAATGCGCCGCTTGGTGCGATGTCAATGGTACAACAAGGCATGGGGATCGGCTTGATTGCCAATTTTCTCGCTGACGAAATTAATGATCCTAACCTCGTCAGGCTTTTTCCAGATTATTATCTATCAGATAACACCATGAACATTCTTTACCCGAGCCGTCACCACCTTGCGCCACGAGTAAGGCTATTTATTGATTATTTAATTGAAAAAATCCGAGCTTGAGCAAAACAAAAACGCCCCGTCAGTTAACGGGGCGCAATTTAAGCCTTAACGACGACGTCGCCACATACCAAAGCCGAGTAATGAGAAGAGTGCTCCTAGGCTGAATGAACCGCCATAGATGTTCAGTTCTAACACGGCAGGATCATGATCAGATGCGCGGAAATGATCTTGATATTTGGGCAAATCACCTTTGAATTCACTGTTGTAATCAAACAGTGTCGATTCACCACCGTTGATGTGCCAATCGGTCGCATCCACCACTTTGCCTTTCAAACTTTTGCTGACCAGCAAATGATCCAGTGCGCCAACTTCATCATTAAATGAGTAACTCCAGCTCTCTGGGTGTTTTATCGCCACAGCGTTAAGGTACCCATAATTGTGAGTAATCAACGCGCCATCATCACCAAACTGAGGAGTACCTGCAATGTAAGTATTACGTGCCGCACGAATGGTTTTGCCATACTTCTCCGGGCTGTAGTCCGTCAATACGAGCATCGGGTCTTCCATACCGTAAGAGTTCATATCACCCAAAATGACTTTATGCCCTTTTATTTTTTGTAACGCTTCACCTAAAGCAACTGCAGCTGCGACACGGAATTGTTCACATGCACCTTGAAAATCAAGATCTTTACCGCCTTGCCCACCTTGCTCAACTGGTGCAGCATCTTCCCAACATGCCGAGCCTTTGGATTTTAGATGGTTAACCGCGACGGTAATTTTCTCATTGCCACCTTTAACTTTGAAGGTCGGTGCAAGCGTGTCACGCTGGTAATTTTTACCATCTTCAATCACTTTGCCTTTGTCATCCAACACTTCAGGTGCTTGTTGGCTTGGCATTGGAATTACACGATTTTCTGTCAACTTCACCACTTTTTCACGATAAATCACCCCAGTGGTGATCACATCCGTACCGAGCGAGTCCTGCGCATCGGCTTTACCATCATGATTAGAATCAATCGCGACAAAACGGTAATGCTTTTTCTTATCCGAGATCTGGCTGTTGATCTGATTGACCAATTGCGCAATCGCCGAACCTGCACCGAAACCGTTATTCTCAATTTCCATCAAACCGACAATATCGGCATCCAAACGTACAATCGCATTAACGATCTTCGCTTGCTGCAATTCAAATTCTGCAAGGTTATTAGCACCACGATTATCACCATGCTGATTTGCATCACCGCCAAACGGCGAGTTGAAATAGTTAAGCACGTTGAATGTGGCAATGCGCAGATCGCCTTCATCGATATCCGGTTTCTCGCTGCGAGGATCATTGCGCACGAAATTCTCTTGGTTGAGCGAATTGGTCACAATCAGACGATATTCGTTGTAACCGTATGAGAGCACACCTTCTAAACCTATGATGCTGTCATCAATGCGGATGTAATCTTCCGTCGAACCATTTTGATCAATATCACTGCGACCAAACTCTGGGTAGTACGGAATTTGGCCATCGGCGGCTTTCGCATCTGATTCAATAAACAAGCGGCGCTGCGCGTTTTCGATGCTCTGCTGTTTGGCTTGCTCAGAGCCCGCAGCGAATAGCTGGTTCGGTTGCATGTTAATACGACCTTGCGCTAACACCATGTTATTGCGACGAGAAGCATAGTCATAACCAAAGGTACGCGTCACACGCATATCCAGCTCTGGGGTGGTTTTTACCAACATGCCTTCATAACGCTCTAATGTGTGCTCAAAGTTCTCATCGGTGGGCAAAATCTCTATCGCGGTCGCTTGTGGAGCCTCTTGCTCACCTTGTTTTAGCCATTGGTTGTTTTCGACTTTAAGTTGTGTGAGGTTGTAATATTCCTGTACTTTACCTTTCACACAAACCACATCCCCCGGTTTTAAACTTGAGCTTGATTGATCGGTAAAAACAAACAAACCTTCAGAGGTATTTAAGTTGTAATCATCTTCCAACGCTTGCAGATAAAAACCTTTAGTCAACCCTGTGGTAATGGCACTCACGACACCTTTGACAAAATATTCTTGGTCGGTGATGTAAGGGTAGCCACTAATAAAAGGAGAGGTTTGCCCTTCACCTTGGATCGCTTGAATAGAGGTAAAGGTGGGTTCAGATCCCTCTTGAGTACAGGTAAATTCAGCCGGTGGCTCAACGGCATCGAGTGCGCCTAACCCTTCAATATTATCCTTGCCTAACGCGCTCCACTGCGCAGCTTGATAAGCCGCTGAGGGCGTGAGGCTATCGCTATTACGCACTAAAGTGGTGTCCTTGCCCCAGTTAATGCCGCCCATCACTCCCAACACATCATGTACGCTACCATCACTGTTTAGCAGCGCCACCGGATCATCACCGTTAAAATTAATCACCGAGCCATCATTTTCATCACTCACCGCTTGGATAGCACTATTGGCGCTGGCATGAGAAATCACTAACACATCGTTCGCGGCAATTACTCGCCCAGTCAGGGGCAACTGTGTATCCCAGTTCCCACCGCCATTGCTTGATTTCGCTAAAATGAAATTGTCTAAACTGACGGATGCATTGCTAGTGTTAGCAATTTCGATGGCCTTATTGAAGCTGCTGCCTTCTACATACTGAGAAATAATAATCTCAGCTTGAGCTGATACAGCCAATGTGGAGCTTATCGCCGCAGCGAGTAATGTTCGGCCAAAGGGTTTAATTCGTGTCGATTCCATTGTTCACCTCTTTCCCTGCTCTGTAACCGAAGTGGTAAGCAAGGTGTTGTAAATCACGTTTATAAAGGGGATTGGTTCCATTTGCGCGTACAGTGTTGTGTTTTTAAATGAAAGATAAAAACATTCACCATTCATATCGAGATCAACATCGCATAGCTAGAGCAAATACTTGAACTAAGCGCAAACTTTCAACAAAGAAGGTAAAGGGGGTTTTCGACAGTGATATTGCAGTGAGGTGAAAAGTCTTATTTTTCTAAAAAGAAAAGCAAACAAGGTGCTCCGTACACGACAAACACCTTAGTTTGATTATTGTGGCTGGCTAAAAGAGAGGTAGCGATCAAAGACCGCCTGCGCGCGACCAGTTTGCTGCGCATCGAGAAAATAGTCATTAAGCTGATTTAACAGCGGCATCGAATTTTCTAAGCTACGGCGAACTTGCACGTGGTACGGCTTGTTTCTAGCGAGAAAATGATGAACGATTGGCCGATCAATTTTATATAGACCCAACTGAATTCCACCATAAATGGGTTCAATTTCACTCACAAACCAATCACACCGCTCTTTTTGCAGCATATTCAACGCTTGCTGTACGGAATTTAAATAGAGAGAGGGTTCTCTAGACAGTGCAAAATTCTCATAATTAAAGCCATTAACTCCGCATAATACGCCATCAACGGATGGGTCTTTTAAATCTTCATGGTTGTCTGGCAGCGTAAAATAACCGAGTTGGATCGTATAAAGCGGGACCGAAAAATAGCTGTACTCAGCCCTTTCTGCGCGATAACTTGCATCCCATGTCAGATCGCAGCGACCGCGCTCTTGCGTCAGTTCATGTTGGACTCGCGCCCAAGGCATAAAATAAAACTGGTAATCGATGTTGTGAGATTTTAATGCGTCCAACACCAGCGTTGTGGCTGAGCCAGTCAAGGAATCGGCTTTTTCTTGATACGAGCTCCCCTGCCAATAGGTGAACGGGGGCCAAACATTCACATCACCAACACAAATACGAACTGGCTCTGCGGCGGCGGCACTACAGATGAACATCAATCCTAATAACAGCAGTCGTCTCATGTTCAAAACTCATCATCATGGTTATGATTTAAAGTGTAGACCTAAGCCTACAATACAAAGAGAAAGATCAAATTTGATTAAGCAGAAGTAAAAAATAAAGCTAGGAAAACCTAGCTTTATTTAATGCAAAAAGAGTTAGATTATCGCAGGAAAAACTAAGGACGCTCGACAAACCCTACCGCTTTAAATGCTTTTTTCAAGGTGATCGCAGCGCGGGCCGAGGCTTTTTCTGCACCAGCTTTCATTACTGAATCAAGATACGCGCGATCTTCTCGAATGCGCGCGTATTCAGCTTGTACAGGCTCCAGCATGGCAACCAACGCTTCGCCAACATCTTTCTTGAAAGGGCCGTACATCTCAACACCTTGATATTGCGCTTCAATCTCAGCAAAGCTTTTGCCTGTCGCCGCAGAGTACAAACTCATCAAGTTGGAGATGCCCGCTTTGTTTTCGGTATCAAAAGCGATGCGCGGTGGCGTTTCAGTATCTGTCTGAGCCTTATTAACCTTCTTGATAATCGACTTTGGATCTTCCAGCAAAGTGATGACATTCTTACGGTTATCATCTGACTTAGACATCTTTTTCGTCGCATCTTGCAGGCTCATTACTCGCGCGTTCACTTGAGGAATGTAAGGCTCTGGAATGGTGAAGATCGGCTTTTCAGGACTATAGATGTTGTTAAAACGAGTCGCGATATCACGCGCAAGCTCTAAGTGCTGCTTTTGGTCACTGCCCACGGGTACTTGGTGCGCGCCATAAAGTAGAATATCGGCCGCCATCAACACAGGATAACCGAATAAGCCCGCATTCACATCGTTCGCATAACGTGCTGATTTGTCTTTGAACTGAGTCATGCGGCTCAATTCACCCATCTGCGTGTAGCAGTTGAGAAGCCAACCCAATTGAGCATGCTCTGGTACGTGTGACTGAACAAATAGCGTGCTCTTTTTAGGGTCAACACCAACTGCAAGACAGATTGACAATGCATCTAACGTGGCTTCATGCAGTGCTTTCGGATCTTGACGAACCGTGATCGCATGCAGGTCAACCACGCAGTATTGACAATCATAGTCATCTTGCATCTGTTGCCATTGACGTAGAGCACCCAAATAGTTACCGATACTTAGTTCACCTGACGGTTGAACACCACTCAATACAATGGGTTTGCTCATAGGGATGATTTCCTTGCTACTTAAAATGAGATAAGACTGAAAATGTCTGTGAAAAAAACCGCGCTTATTCGCTAAGTGATACTTGATTTAGCGATAACGCGGTTTATGCAGTGTACTCATTGACGAGTATTTTACTAGCGCATTGTGTGAACTTTTATGCTGAAACTCGCAACACATCAAGCAATTGGTCGATACAGTCCGCCACGTAATCAGGGTTGGAAGCTGAAATGGGCTCACCGTGATTGTAGCCATAAGTCAAACCAAACGAATAACAACCCGCATTTTTAGCCGCTAAAATATCGTTTTTCGAATCCCCAACCATCAACATTTCCTTGGCCGTTAGTTGATGTTTATCCAATAGCCAGTTAAGCGCCATTGGATCAGGTTTTTTGATCGGGAAGGTATCACCACCAATCACATCACTAAAAAAGTGCTCAATACCATGTTGTACCAATACGTCAGGTACAAACTTAGACGGTTTATTGGTCACCAAAGCTAATGTGAATCCAGCACTGTGTAGCTGCGCTAAGGTTTCTTTCACTTGGGGATATAAATGGCTAAGTTTATGGCCCGTTTGGGCATAAAATTCATCAAAACGCTCACGAGCGGTGGCTTTGATCTCATCGCTAAGATCAGGATTGATGGTTAAACTTTGGCTAAGTGAGCGAGCGATCAGCACATCTGCACCATTGCCGACGTAATCACGCACTTGCATTTCTGATACTGATGAATAACCTAACGATTGTACCGCTTGGTCGGCGGCTACGGCTAAATCTGGCACGCTGTCGAGCAAGGTACCATCGAGATCAAAGGCGATTAATTTAATTGAGCTTAAAGACATCTTAACTTCCGAATAATAGACAAGGGGCACAAAGCCCCTTGTTGCGTTATAAGTATGTGGCGTAGTGATTATTGAGGTGTAGTCAGTATTATGAATTAGCGCGCCACTTTGGCTAATTCTGCGCGCATCTCATCAATCACCGTTTGGTAATTAGGTTGACCAAAAATAGCCGAGCCTGCGACAAACATATCTGCGCCCGCTTGTGCAATTTCACGAATGTTATCGACTTTGACCCCACCATCAATCTCAAGGCGGATATGACGACCCGATTGCTCAATCAATTGACGCACCGCGCGCAGTTTATCCAACGTATGCGGAATAAAAGATTGGCCACCAAAACCAGGGTTAACCGACATTAGCAAAATGAGGTCCACTTTATCCATGATAAATTCGAGATGCGCAAGTGGTGTAGCTGGGTTGAGCACTACACCCGCTTGGCATCCGTGCTCTTTGATCAATTGCAATGTGCGATCAACGTGATCAGAAGCTTCCACATGAAAAGTGATCATCGAAGCCCCTGCCTTGGCAAAATCAGGAATGATGCGATCAACTGGTTTAACCATTAAGTGGACATCAATCGGCGCCGTAACACCATAGTCACGCAGCGCCTTACAAATCGGGGCACCAAAGGTCAAGTTGGGAACGTAGTGGTTATCCATTACATCAAAATGGACAACGTCTGCCCCAGCGGCAAGCACTTTCTCAACATCTTCGCCAAGACGAGCAAAATCTGCTGAGAGTATAGATGGGGCAATTAGGAAATCTTTCATACCTGACCTCTTAGGCTAGTGGGCGCAAATGCGTGATGAGCAAAATTCGCCCGCAATTCTACCTAAGCTGGCCAAGATATCCTAGCGCGACACCCGATTTAACTGCGAAATGTTAACCTTCGCATTCCGCTGTATTGAACAGTGCCAACAACTCATCTACTTTGTTGCGCCCTGCTCCATTACGGCTAATGGTGCGCTTAACCTTGACCACGTTAAGTTCTGCACCATGATATAAACGGCGCGTTAACTTAGTGTCATGATTGGAAATCAGTACCGGTATGCCACGATCATTGGCGGCTTTTTCGGCGACATCGGCCAATGAGGCTTGATCATCCAATGAAAAGCCATTACCAGAATAAGAAGTAAAATTGGCGGTAGTAGAGAGTGGCGCGTATGGCGGATCGCAATAAACAACACAGCCCTTGCGAGCACGACGAAACGTCTCTTCGTATCCTTCGCAAATAAAGGTCGCTTTCTTGGCTTTCTCGGCAAAAAACTCCAATTCTGCTTGCGGGAAATAAGGCTTTTTGTAAGAACCAAAAGGCACATTGAAACCGCCTTTTTTGTTGTAGCGACATAAACCATTAAAACCAAAACGGTTCATGTATAAAAACGCCAACGAACGATACAGTACATCATCGGTTTTATTGAACTCTTTACGAATATCGAGATACGCTTCTTTACGGTTGTTATCGGCCGTGAACCAACGCTTAGATTCGGTGATGTACAGTTCAGGTTGATCTTTAATCAGGTTGTACAAGTTGATGAGATCAGGATTGATATCGGCCAACAAATACTGTTCAAAATCAGTATTGAGGAACACAGAGCCAGCACCAACAAAGGGTTCAACCAGTTTACGCGCTGGCGGCAGGTGACGTTGAATCTCTTCGACTAGGCCATACTTACCACCAGCCCATTTAAGAAAGGCACGCTGCTTCTTCATTTACTGCTCTATCTTTCAACCACGAAATAAGGCTGCGGAATGTAACATATTTTTGCGTCAAGCTCAGCGTTATTTCGCACGATCAATCTCTCGCTGTACTTGGCTGAGTGATTTGGCCCAAGGGCCTTGCAATTGCAACGCTTTCGGTAAGGTTTCAACGGCATCACGCGCAAACTGGATGGTTGGATAATTACCATAGGTGATGATGTACCACTCCACATCATTGCGTGCTGTCGGATAAATACGCACCTTTTCTTGCAGCGCGTAGGTGTTAATAAAATTTTGCGCTTCAGCAAGCGAACTGACCGCCGCTAATTGCAAAGTATAACTGCGTGGCGAGAAGGCTTTGAGTTCTTCTCTCGCAAAGGAGAAGGTGATTTTCGTTGGCGCAGCAGCAGTGGCAGACTCACTTACTGGCACAGTTTGCGCCGTGCGGCTTTGTGCATCAGCAAGTGCATTATTAATCACTGACGTATCGGCTTTGGTCGAATTGCCTTCCAAAAGCGCATCCACAACATCAGACTCAATCACCACTCGTTGCTGATCGCTGTCAATTATGCCCACGCTCTCTGAATTCTCCATCACATCGGGTGGTAACGAACTGGAATCATCTTCAGCATCTAAATAACTCGGGTCACTTTTCGCAAGCTCCTTCCCATTATTGGCGGCGTCAGTTGCTGAATCATCGTTAAGCGTATTGACTGTTGGTGCAGCAGCATCCCCGAGCGTCGGAATCACCGTCTGCTCGAGTGTGCCTGTAATTTGCGACGCTTGCTCATCGGGTGAGGGCTGGGTAAATAGCCACCAGTAACCTCCACCGATGATGAGCAGAAGCAGTAAAACCAAGGCAGCGATCTGCACAGGAGAACCGATAATCGAACGGATGATGATCCTTTTTTCCATTTTCTGCTCTCCTAATGCCATGATTTCCCCAGGCACGCGTTTCACCTTTTTGTAAGCGTTGCGTACGCGGCGCTCCATCTCATCGGGTACATAACGCATGACCAGATTTTCAAAAAAGCGATCCGCTTCTTCATTGCTTAGGGCTTCAATCTCAAGCTCTACGGGTTTATGCTCTTGTCCGTAGCTTAAACGAGTCAGCAAAGCATCAAGACTATTGGCTTGTGCAAATAATACGACATTGATGGTCCACAATGGATTGGCTTGTGCTTCTAACACCAGCATCCATAGCTCAGACACTAAGGTTTCGGAGAGTAGATGAGCGTCATCGACAACAATCACCACATCACAACCGCCACCATCAAGCAGGCGAGCTAAGCTGTCAGAAAGTGTATCGTGAGGATTAAATAACGGGCCTGAAACGATTTGGGTAAGAATGGTCGCTCGACGCTGCTGGTCATCTTGATTGGGATGACACAGCAACAGCGATTGGTTTTTATCTTCGGCCCACGCTTCTAAATAACGCTGCGCTAACCAAGATTTACCAAAACCTAATCCACCACCAACGGTAATGACATTTGAGCCAAAATTGGTCAATAATTGCAAACGCTCAAGTAGCTCGACTTGCGAATCTAATTCCAATATACGTAATTCATTCGCCAAACTCATTAGGCCGTCCTACTGACAGACAACTGTCAAATTAGTATCAATGAAGATTTACAGGGTGCGGCAGAAGTCAATCGCTTGTTCAATGACCGCTTCGGGTACACCTTTCACTACTTGTGATGTACCAATACTGGTTGGTAGCACCAAACGTAGTTCGCCTGAAAGCACTTTTTTATCACGCATCATGTGTTGCATAAAGTCAGAAAACGACATGCTTTCGGGCGTATGAATCGGTAAATTTGCTCTTTTGAGTATAGAAACAATCCGCTCAACTTGCTGATCGTTAATTAAACCTTGTAACTGCGCCGTTTTAGCGGCCATCACAGTTCCGGCAGAAACCGCTTCACCGTGTAGCCAATTACCATACCCGAGCTGCGCTTCAATCGCATGACCAAATGTATGACCTAGGTTCAACAACGCGCGAATTCCCGACTCTTTTTCATCTTGAGCGACAACATCGGCTTTAATTTGACAGCAGCGAGCGATGGCATAACTTAGCGCTTGCTCATCTAAGGCATAGAGTTTATCGAGATTCTCTTCCAGCCAGACAAAGAAATCATGATCGTAAATGATGCCATATTTGATCACTTCCGCCATACCAGCGGCAAATTCTCGCGCAGGTAAAGTCGCCAAACATTCAGTATCAATGATGACGGCTTTCGGCTGATAAAATGCACCAATCATGTTTTTACCTAAAGCATGATTGACTGCGGTTTTACCGCCAACGGAGGAGTCCACTTGCGAAAGCAGCGTGGTCGGTATTTGGATAAAATCGACTCCGCGCTGATAACAGGCTGCGGCGAATCCAACTAAATCACCAATCACGCCACCACCTAAAGCGATGATCACCACATCACGGCTGTAATTACCTTCCAGCAGGTAACTCATCACCGTGTTAAATGTATCTAAAGTTTTGTACTGCTCGCCATCTGGCAGTTCAAGCAAGGAGACGTTACAAGCATGCGGTGCAAGAAGGGCGAAGATTTTATCCGCGTACAAAGGCGCGACCGTCACATTACTGATGACGACGACTTTTTGTTTGGCCGATAAGAAAGAAAGGAGGGCCGGATCATTAAATAATCCGGCGCCAATTGAGATTGGGTAGCTACGCTCATCTAAACTGACCGTAATCCGTTCCATGGTTTGCACTCCAAAATAAAGAACTTAGGAATGTTCTTCTAGCATTTTTACGATCTCGTTGGCTACCACTTTTGCACCTTGATCGTCAGTACGAACCGTAAAATCAGCGATCTCAGCGTAAAGATCGTTACGTTCATCAGCCAAGCATTCTAAGACTTCACGTGGATTGTCTGTTTGAAGCAATGGCCGTTTTTTGTCACGGTTCGTGCGTGCAAGTTGTTTTTCAATCGTCGTTTCAAGGTAGACCACAATACCACGAGCAGATAAACGATTACGGTTTTCTTTACTCTTAACAGAACCACCGCCTGTTGCGAGTACAATACCTTGTTTCTCGGTTAGGTCATTAATTACAGCTTCCTCACGTTTACGGAAGCCCTCTTCACCTTCGACGTCAAATACCCATGCGATATCTGCGCCTGTACGCTCTTCAATGACTGTATCTGAGTCTAAAAACTCCATATGCAGTTGTTGAGCAAGATGTCTACCAATTGTACTTTTGCCGGCGCCCATTGGGCCAACAAGGAAAATATTGCGTTTCTCAGCCATGTTTAGCAGTAATTTACAACGTTAATTCAATGACATCGCCACAAGATTAGCCAGTATAATACTGACCGTTAAGACGCTCGTGGCACCTATTCCTCACAGATGATTCGTGATAAGACCCGAAATTATCTAGATATGGTGCCACTAATGCAACTTTATTTTTTAACCAATCGCAATATCAGCCGTAAGTTATTGAATGACGACTTTCGGTGTCACGAAAATCAGCAGCTCACTTTTACCCACTTGCTCATAGGAACGGCGGAACAATGCACCAAGTAATGGCAAATCACCAAGCAATGGCACCTTATCCACCGTATTGTTGACGCTATGTTGGAATATTCCACCAAGGACTACGGTTTCTCCATTATTGACCAATACTTGAGTGCCAATACGCTGAGTATTAATTGCAACCGCTTCTCCCGTCCCTGTTTTTACAATATCCCCAGGCCGGTCTTGAGTGACACTGAGATCTAACACTAAACGATTATCCGGCGTTATCTGTGGCGTCACTTTTAAACTCAGCACCGCTTTTTTGAAGGCGACTGTCGTTGCCCCGCTGGAAGAAGACTCCAAATAAGGGATCTCCGTACCCTGCTCGATATAAGCGGGTTTCTTGTTGGTCGTGATCAAACGAGGGCTGGAAATGATCTCCGCTTTCGACTCACGTTGTAGCGCTGAAAGCTCTAAATCCAACAACATATCCGACCCCAACTTAGCCACTTGGAAGGCAATACTTGAGGCGTTAGCGGAGGTCGCCGCTAAGTTTACGTTAAGGAAGTCATCAACGGGCAATGTGCTTTCCCCCAACTTGCCCACTTGGAATAAATTACTTTCAATACTTCCGCCTGCGGTGTTGTTGCCATTGGTCGAAGTAAAGCCCCAGCGTACGCCAAGTTCATCCAAATTACCTTCGTTGACCGTAACAATGCGCGCTTCAATCTGTACCTGTTTGACCGGGATATCGAGCGATTCAACAATTTGGCGTATCACCACAATATTCTCAGCCAATTCACGGATCAGCAGTGAGTTGGTTCGCTCGTCGATACTGATGGAACCTCGCTCAGACAACATGCTGACCGCCCCTTCACCGCCAATCATCTGCGCAATATCAGACGCCTTAGCAAAATTAATTTTGATGATTTCAGAACGTAGATCGCCCAACTCTTCAGCCAAACGTGCCTTTTCAAGCTGCTGCTTTTCACGTAAATCCAACTCTTCTTTAGGTGCGACTAAAATCACATTGCCGTCAACACGCTTATCTAATCCCTTGACTTGCAAAATGATATCGAGCACTTGCTGCCAAGGCACGCCATCAAGCCGTAGCGTCAGGTTACCAGTGACCGAATCTGAGACGACTAGGTTAAACGCGTTATAATCTGCGATAAGCTGCAAAACATTTCGCACAGGAATATCTTGAAAGTTAATCGAGATAAGCTTGCCCTCTTTCTCAAGAATGCTCTTCGGCTTAGGTTTTTCTTGTTCTTTCAGTTTGCCAATCACCACCTCAAGGTATTTCCCTTTCAAGCTGTAATCATACTTAAACTCGCCATGAATGGTCGCCAGTAACTGTGTACTTGGCTCTTTGCGCAATACCTCGATACTCTCAACAACGGTTGCAAAATCTTTGACGTCCAAGACATACAGTTTCTCATTGGAGACATCCGTCTTAAGCAGTTCAATTTGTAAACCGTCAGCCACTTTCTGCACATTAACTACTGTCGAAGGTGATGCGAGTTCAACAATCAATACAGCGTCTTTGTTTTTATTGACTCGAAAATCAATGCCTTTAAGCTCGTTGGTCTGCGTCGTTTCTGCCGCCACACTTAGCCCTGCCACACTCAATAATAAGCCAAATAAGAGGCTCCGAAATACCATAGTCATTTGTGTCTGTAGTCCTTTAATCATAGTGATTTCTCTAAATTCAAATTCTATTTCAGAGCCAATTTGACGTTACGTTGATTCCAACAACCTAAGCCGTCTGGCAAGGTTTCATTGATCAGCAGGTAATTGGAATCAACTCGAGTAACTTTGCCGTGATTCAAACCTAAATATTGTCCCGCTTTCACGTTGACGACCTTGCCTTGGGGCGTTTGCACTAATGCCGATACCGCGCCCCCGCTACTCATCACGCCTTTTAATCGCAGTTGATTAAGCGGATAGCGCTCTAGCTGGCCATTTTTACTGCGAGCCGGAGGTTGCCAGCAGTCTGCCTTCACTACAGGCTGATTTTGTACAATCGCTTCTTTAGGCAGCACAAAAGGTTCGCGGGATTCATGTTGCGCATAATGAGCAACTTCAAATTGAATAATGGGTTTTAATTTGGAGACTTCTTTACGTGCTTGCCCCTCGACCTGCTCCACATAAACCTTCAATGAATCTTGATTCGCCTTACAACCAACCAATACACTGGTACTAAACAGCACCATCAGCAGCAGATCATTGTTTTTCATCGTCCACCTCTTGCTTGAATTGATAGGTATAAGCGCGCACCCTAAAATGCAACGTGCTGCTTTCCTGACTAACCCGTTGCCAATCAACATCATCGAAATTAATAATGCGAGGCAATTTCGCGATCGCCTCTGAGAAATCACCAATGTCGTGGTAATTACCAGTTAATTCGATATTAAGCGGCAAACGATACAGAAACTCTTTATTCTGTTTTTCTCCCCAATCAATACGTGTAAAGGTTAACGCGTTATCTAGCCCTAGTTCATTGACCGACGCCAGCATGCTTGCGAGCTCTTTTTGCACGGGTAATTGGCGTAATAAAAAATCATAACGTTCGGTTAATTCATCCAGTTGAGCCTGCAACTGGGGTAAGGTGGCGGCTTTGCTGGCCTTAATCCGTAAGGTCGATTTCAGCACCTCTTCTTGCTGTTTTAAGTTCTGCAATTGCTCATTTTGAGGCATCAGGTAGAACCACGCGCCAACGCCTTGAATAATCAGCATCAACACCAAAATAACCAGCAGTTGAGGCAGCAACGGCCATTCAGCCATTTCATCCATATCAAGATCTTGAAAACTAGTCATGGACAGCTCCTGTAGGCCGAATCTTGGTTAGCACAGAGCCCTGTGGTGTCGGCGAATGAAACATAAATGACACTTTAAATGTCTGAAACTCCTTACCAAATCGCTTATTACCGTGCACGATAGAGTGCATGTTGACATCGGAAAGTAAGGCTGATTTTTCAAAATTATCGAGCATGGTCGCAAGACGCGCAGTGCTGTCACTGATGCCCGTAATTTCAATTTCTTCACCATTCATTTTGATCTTATCGACGTAGACTCCTTCAGGCATAAGCTGTGGCATCAGGTTCATCAACTCGGTGGTTTTATTGCGTTGGCTTTGCAATGACTCGACGACCGACAAGCGAGTTAATAGTGCCTTGTGTTCTTGTTCCGTCATTTTTAATGCATTGATCTGTTTATCAAGCTGCTGAATGTATTGATTCAAATAAGCCAAACGAGACTCTTGCTGCTGCGCTTGCCCAGAGAAATACAAACCGATACCCCATTGAATACCAACAGCGCTCATCACACCTAAGACGACCAAGCCCATAAAACGACGCTTATGCGCCGCTCTTTGTTCCTCTCGCCAAGGCAGTAAGTTAATACTATGCAACATGAGAAGACTCCAACCACTCAATACCACGCAGTGCAAGGCCAGCCGCGGTGCTAAAACTCTGCCCAGACTGCTTACCTCGCTGGCGTTTCGCTAACTTATTGTTAAACAGAAGGAAGGGATCGAGAATTTCGCACTCAAGCTTGAGACGCCGCGAGATCTCTTGCGCCAACATCGGAGTATCTGCACCACCACCTGAGAGCCAAATGCCTGCTAAACTACCCGCGCCATTGACGGAGGTGAAAAGCTGCAACTGACGTTGAAGTCGCTCGATCAACTCATGCACAAAGCGCTCGTTTTTATCGGCTAATTCCGCATTGGTGCCCGACATCGCGCTGTCTTGGGACAACCACTGACAACCGAGAGGGATTTCTTTATGAAAAGGGGCTTTATCAGTAAAATCAATACAGAGCGCCGTTTGGGTATGGCCCACATCCATGAGCATCCAATCGCTGCGATGTTGTGCCCTGCTCGCCAACTGCCAAATGTTTAACAAACTGTGTATTTGCACATCAACCGCGATCGGTAAAAAGCCCGCTTTTTGAGCCGCTAACGCACGGCTTTCCACGACGTCTTTACGAGTGGCGTAAACTTGATAACTTACGGTGCTACTGCGACTTACGCTTTTTTCCATCACTTTGACGAAATCGAGACTCAGTTCTTCTATCGGGAACGGTGACTGATGAGAAAATGCCTGATAAATAGCAAACTCTTTTTCACGCGCCTGCAGGTCACTATCTATCTGTAATACCTTACTTATTACCGCATTGTCCGGTACCGATATGGCGACTTTGTGACTAAATAGTGGTAAACCCTTTCTTAGTTCTTTGAGTTTCTTTACAATTTTCTGATAATCCAGCGTGTGGTTATCGGAGAATATGTCCTCAGTAATAAATAATTCTTTATAACCGACGAGTGCATATGAATCACCCGCTAGCTTTAACACCACCGCTTTAATACTATGGTGGCCAATATCTATACCCGTAACCATTGATTTACCCATACGGCTTAGCTCCAGTAACGCTGCTTAGGCTTAGCTCGATTTGCTTATTTTGAGGTTAAATAAGCCACAATTTATTTTTAGAGCTAAATTTTTAGCCTAGAGTACAAGGGTTTGCATAAGGGCAGCCTTAACTAAACAGGGATTATCCGGTGAAGTTCATAAAGCGATTGTTATTACTTTCATTGATTTGCATTATTCTTGGAGTCACTACGATATTTGGCTTCTATTTTTACGTGAAGCCAGACCTCCCCGATGTAGCGACTTTACGTGATGTACAATTGCAGACACCGATGCAGGTCTATAGTCAAGATGGCAAGCTCATCGCCCAATTTGGAGAAAAGCGCCGAGTTCCGTTGCGTATTGAAGAGATCCCGCCTGAACTTATCGAAGCGATTATCGCCACCGAAGATAGCCGCTTCTACGAACACTATGGTTTTGACCCAATTGGTATCACTCGTGCTGCGGTCGCTGTGATCGCCTCAGGTAGCGCTAAACAAGGTGCAAGTACCATTACTCAGCAGCTTGCTCGTAACTTCTACCTCTCTAATGAGAAGAAGATCATGCGAAAAATCAAAGAGATTTTTATCGCTATTCATATCGAACAATTGCTGACGAAAAAAGAAATCCTAGAGCTTTATCTCAATAAAATTTATCTCGGTTACCGATCGTATGGAATTGGAGCGGCAGCCCAAGTTTATTTTGGAAAAGAAGTCAAAGATTTAACGCTGAGTGAAATTGCCCTGATTGCAGGACTTCCCAAAGCACCTTCAACCATGAACCCTA
The DNA here is from genome assembly GCF_024743775.1 of Vibrio sp. RM-69-4. Classification (NCBI taxonomy): domain Bacteria; kingdom Pseudomonadati; phylum Pseudomonadota; class Gammaproteobacteria; order Vibrionales; family Vibrionaceae; genus Vibrio; species Vibrio sp. RM-69-4. The sequence continues at coordinate 100,397 of NZ_JAMQXI010000070.1, read as the reverse complement.
TCTATTCTCTAGATCGCGCGACTAACCGCCGTAACGTGGTGCTACAGAGAATGCTTGATGAGAAATACATAACCCCAGCGCAATATACGCAAGCCCGCTCTGAGCCCTTAATGTCGAAATACCACGGTGCTGAAATTGAACTTAATGCACCTTATGTGGCAGAAATCGCCCGTTCATGGATGGTGGAGCGCTATGGTGAAGAGTCGGCCTATACCTCTGGCATGATTGTCACCACAACGGTAGATTCCAAACAGCAGCAAGCCGCGAGTAAAGCTGCAATCAATAACCTACTCGCCTATGATGAGCGTCATGGCTATCGCGGTGCTGAAAAAGTAGTTTGGAAAGAAGGCCAAACGCCATTGAATGAACAGCAACTGGCCGAGCACTTAAATAATGAACCGACTTATGGAGATTTATTACCAGCCGTCGTTACCCACGTAAGCAGCCAATCGGCTACGGTTTGGGTGAAAAATCAAGGATTGCAGACCATTGAATGGCAAGGCATGAACTGGGCTCGCCGTTTCTTAACTGATTCTCGACAAGGACCGGTTCCGAGTACAGCGACGGAAATCATCGCCGCTGGTGAACAAATTTGGGTTCGTAATCGTGCTGAATACAGTGATGACCATACCACCGACGAAGTACCACAGTGGTACTTAAGCCAAGTACCCAATGCCAACACTGCCTTTGTTGCCATGAACCCAGAAAATGGTGCGGTACTGGCGCTGGTTGGCGGCTTTAACTTTGTGCACAATAAATTTAACCGTGCGACTCAATCGGTGCGTCAAGTCGGCTCAAGTATTAAACCCTTTATCTACTCTGCCGCCATCGATAAAGGCATGACCTTAGCGACGCTCATTAATGATGCGCCGATTAACCAGTGGGACCAAAGCCAAGGTACAGCATGGCGTCCTAAAAACTCACCACCGACTTATATTGGCCCAACTCGTCTTCGCGTTGGCTTGGCTCAATCCAAAAACGTGATGGCGGTGAGAGTGCTACGCGCTGTTGGGCTGGATGAAACACGTGAGTATCTCACTCGCTTTGGTTTTGATATTGACCAAGTACCACGCTCAGAAACCATTGCCTTAGGTGCGGGAAGCTTAACGCCGGTTAAGATGGCGCAAGGCTATTCCGTGTTTGCCAATGGCGGCTATTATGTTGAACCCTATTACATCAGCAAAGTTGAAGATCCCTTTGGCAAACTTGAGTATCAAGCCACACCAAAAGTCGTTTGCCAACAGCAATGCACCCCAGACACAAATGAGTTCGATGAACAAGATGTTGCATCGCACTATGCTCCACAAGTAATTTCCGAACAAAACGCATTTCTTGTCCGAGAGATGATGTACAGCAATATTTGGGGTGGCGGAAATTGGCGTGAAGGAACGGGTTGGAATGGTACAGGCTGGCGTGCACAAAAGCTGGGGCGTCGTGATATTGGTGGTAAAACAGGAACGACCAATGACTCCAAAGATGCGTGGTACAACGGTTATGCACCGGGCATGGTCGCTATTGCTTGGGTCGGATTTGATGATCATAACCGTAACTTAGGTAAGACCACTGAAAACAGCAACGTAGATGACGACGGTGTATCCGGTGCGGAAGCTGGCGCGAAAACGGCGCAACCCGCTTGGATTGATTTTATGCGTCAAGTACTGGTCGATGTGCCAGCGCAAGACAAACCCATTCCAGCGAATATTGTGCGGGTTAGAATCGATATCGATACTGGCTTATTAACCACTAAGTTTGACTCAAGTTCGATGTTTGAATACTTCATTCAAGGTACAGAGCCAACCGAGTACGTCGCAGAGAGTGTCTCTGACAACATCTACTCTTCACCTACAGGTGAAGAGCTGTTCTAAAGCTCAGTAAAAAGAGGCTAAATTTAGCCTCTTTTTTTATTTCTCATTTAGCTTTGTTTTGATTGCGTGAGCCAACTGCTCAAAACGCTGCCTCAATGGCGATCCCGGCCGATAAGCTAATACTAAGCGGCGTGAAGGCTGCGGGTTGACCGCTTTAAGGTAACAAACACCATCCTTCTCTTTGACATCTGGTAAAGAGAGCTCAGGTAACAGGGTAATTCCTCCACCCGCTGCGACCATATTACGCAGCGTCTCTAAGCTGGTCGCTTTAAAACGTTCGTCATCTTTTGCGCCTGCCGCAAAACAGAAGCCTAAGGCTTGATCGCGTAAGCAATGACCGTCACCTAAAGCCAATACCGTTCGCCCTTTCAAATCCAACATACTTACTTCACTTTTTGCAGCCCATTCATGCCCACTAGGCACGGCAATACTCAATGCTTCGTCATACAGATCAATCTCTTTAAAATGAGCCGTTTCCGCAACGGAGGCCAACACTAAACAATCGAGTTTGCCATCTTCTAACTGGCGCACAAGCTGTTGGGTTTGCGCTTCGTGTAAATAGAGCTCCAGTTCAGGAAATTGCTCTTTTAAAAAAGGCACAATACGCGGCAAAAGGTAGGGGCCTAAAGTGGGAATGAACCCAATATGGATAGGACCACTCATCGAGCCACCCTGGCCGCTGGCCATATCTCTGAAGGTTTTGATTTCACTTAAAATACGCTTGGCCTGATCGACCAATTGCAGGCCCGAATCGGTGAACAATACTCTGCGACTGCTGCGCTCTAATAATACCGTTCCCAGCTCATCCTCCAGTTTGCGGATCTGGCCACTGAGTGTTGGCTGGCTCACAAAACAAGCTTCTGCTGCTTTACGAAAATGTTTATGTTCAGCTAATGATACTAAGTACTCAAAATCACGAATGTTCATCTTCAATCTCAATAGAATCCACCTATCAAAACCATAGCATCAAACGATTGGAGCTATCAAAGGTTTTCTTCCATAATGGCTTCAACAAATGAGAGCAGCGGCTCTTAAAATCATAACCTAACTTAGAAAATCACAAGGAAAATAGAATGTTAGTATCTAAAGAAGGCCAAGCGGTACCACAAGTCACTTTCCCTACTCGTCAAGGTGATGCTTGGGTTAATCTCACAACAGATCAATTATTCAAAGGTAAAACCGTTATCGTATTTAGCTTGCCAGGTGCCTTCACCCCAACCTGTTCATCAAGCCACTTGCCGCGTTACAACGAACTGTACCCGGTGTTTAAAGAGCATGGCGTTGATGACATCCTATGTGTTTCGGTGAACGATACCTTTGTGATGAATGCTTGGAAAGCAGACCAAGAAGCAGAGAATATTACTTTCATTCCTGATGGCAATGGCGAATTTACTGACGGCATGGGTATGTTAGTTGATAAAAGCCAAATCGGTTTTGGCAAACGTTCATGGCGTTACAGCATGCTAGTCAAAGATGGCATCATCGAAAAAATGTTTATCGAAGCTGATGAACCGGGTGACCCGTTCAAAGTATCAGATGCTGACACTATGCTGAAATACATTGCACCTAACTATAAAACACAAGAATCGGTTACCGTATTTACTAAACCAGGTTGCCCATTCTGTACTAAAGCAAAACAACTCTTGATTGACCACGGTCTTCAATATGAAGAAGTGGTATTGGGTAAAGATGCAACCACAGTGAGCTTACGAGCTATCACAGGCCGTACCACCGTTCCGCAAGTTTTCGTTGGTGGTAAACACATCGGCGGCAGCGAAGAGCTAGAAGCTTACCTGGGCTAATCACGCCTGCCCTAGGAAAATCTTCCTAGGGCATCCTCCTCATTTAGACTCAATGACAGCATTATTAAATGTTGCCATCGACTATTCACATTCCAAATTTAGAGAAAGCGATGATGAAACAGTTAAACGTTGATGTAGCCATTATTGGTGGTGGGACCGCAGGACTCGGCGCTTATCGTGCAGCAAAAGCACATACGACTAGTGTCGTCATGATCGAAGGTGGCCCATACGGAACCACATGCGCTCGCGTCGGCTGCATGCCATCTAAGTTACTGATTGCGGCCGCTGAAAGCGTCCATCACATCCACAAAGCTCCTGCTTTTGGTGTTCATCCTCAAGGTGAAATTGTCATTAATGGGCATGAAGTGATGGCGCGGGTAAAACGTGAACGTGACCGCTTTGTCGGATTTGTGCTTGAAGGCGTTGAGGAGATCCCCGCTGAAGACAAAATCTCAGGCTACGCCCAATTTATCGACAACCACACCCTGCAAGTTGACAACCATACCCAAATCAGCGCCAAGCGGATCGTGATTGCTACCGGTTCTCGCCCAGCCTACCCCGCGGTATGGCATGAACTTGGCGATCGCTTAATCATTAATGATGACCTATTTGAGTGGGACGACTTACCGGAATCTGTTGCCGTATTTGGCCCGGGAGTTATTGGCCTAGAACTAGGTCAAGCCTTACATCGCTTAGGGGTAAAAGTGAAGCTGTTCGGCATTGGTGGACAAGTTGGCCCATTAACCGACCCTGATGTAATGGCTTACGCTGATAAAACGTTTAAGGAAGAATTCTATTTAGACGCTGACGTTAAAGTGGAAAGCATGAAACGCATTGCTTCTCCAACAGGCCAAAACGACAAAGTTGAAATCCAATTCATCAACCGTGAAGGGCAGCTCGAGACATTTGTCGTTGACTATGTGTTGGCGGCAACCGGTCGTCGCCCGAATGTAGATAAATTGGCAATTGAAAATACCGATGTAGCCCTTGATGCGCGCGGCGTACCAACGGCCGATCACTATACGCTGCAAACCTCTGTAGACAGTATTTTCATTGCTGGTGATGCCAGTAATCAACTGCCACTGCTTCATGAAGCAGCCGATCAAGGTCGTATTGCAGGGGATAACGCTGGCCGCTACCCAGATATTCGCGCCGGGCTTCGTCGTTCTTCTATCTCAGCGGTTTTTTCAGACCCACAAATTGCGATGGTCGGTGAATCCTACAAACAGCTAACCACTCGTTTGGGAAATTGTGGCTGTTTTGCTATCGGTACTGTGTCGTTTGAAAATCAAGGCCGTTCACGCGTCATGCTGCGCAATAAAGGGTTATTGCATGTGTATGGCGAACAAGGAACAGGACGATTTTTAGGCGCTGAAATGATGGGGCCGAATGCGGAGCACTTGGCTCATTTACTGGCGTGGGCACATCAAAATCAGATGACGATTTCACAGATGTTGGATATGCCTTTTTATCACCCCGTAATTGAAGAAGGCGTGCGCACCGCGCTGCGTGATCTAAACGCTAAACTGCATTTAGGTCCTGAGATGATAAAGCATTGCATGGACTGCGGTCCGGGCTGTTAATTTTCAACATCCATTCATGCGGTCGCCCTTGGGCGGCCGTTTTTTATACGCTTTAGTTTCAGCCGCACCTTAGACTCACACCTTCACGCACGTTATACTGCCGTTATTTTCTCTTTAATGAACGCGCTTATGCCTTGCAATAACTGCCAATCTTCGTGGTTTTGGAAAAAAATCGGCCGCTGCCAACGTTGTATGGATCAGCTCACTGTTTTGTCAGTTGGGTGCTGGCTTGTGTGGTGGTGGTTATACAGGGAGAACCCTAAAACCATTGAATCGATCAGCTTGCTAATAGCGGGCTTTGCCTTTAACGGTTTGCTGTTTTTACATCTGTGGATGAAGTTTGTGGTACTCCCTTGGCGTAAGCGGCAAGGGCGCGACAAATAAAAAGCTAAAGAGCACAAAAGAAAAAGCCCCAGAACCAATAGTAGGTTTGGGGCCTTCTTAGATTCTTCTAAGAAAAAGCAGTGGTACAGTTATAGACCACGCTTTTCTTAAATTGTTCCGTGATCATTCGATCTTTTTGAGATCTTTTTCCAAGGCCTCATTAACGGCAATGATCGCGTTGGTAATCAACGCATTAAGCGACGTTGACTCGCTTGATGATCTGCTCAACCAAATTGATCTCAAGCGCCACTTCATCACAAGCGTGCTGCCGTGGGCATTGTTCACAATCTTTGAGCACTTTCTCTGGCAGTAAGCTTTTTGAGGTTGGAATAAAATCATGCTTCATGAAAAACTCTGGCGTTCGAGTCAGAACAAACACTTTCTTAATCGCCATTTGCCGCGCTTTATTCACCAAATACGAGACGATCGCTTTTCCTTGTCCTTGACCTTGCCAACCTGCTTCTACACCAAGCGAACGAATTTCAGCCAACCCAGAGTCATAGACATATAACGAGGCGCATCCCGTCACTTCACCATGGTGTTCCGCCACGGCAAATGAACCAATATCGCGCACCAACTCATTGCGTGAACGAGGCAGATTTTCTCCCATATTCGCCCAATAAGTGACCATACTTTCTAGCGTTTCAATATCCGTCAAACGGGCAGGACGAACTTTCACCGCCGTGGTGTCACGTTTGTCTAAACGCGCTTTGGCTTGATCAACCGCATAGGCCACTTGTTTTGGCGAAACGCCACCTAAAGCGCTGCGTTTTTCTAAGCAAGATTCAATAGTGAGGATCGCATAAACATCATCTTCAATGACCGACGAAAACTCTTTAAGCTCGGCAAGGGTCAGTTCTTCAAGCGCACACCCTTTCGCGATCGCGCCAACCACCGCTACGCCCACAATATGGTGCGCTTCACGGAAAGGGATCCCTTTGGCGACTAAATAATCAGCTAATTCGGTAGCATTGGCATAGCCTTGTTTGGCCGCTTCTAAAGTCCGTTCGGTTTTAATTTTGATGCCATCAAAGCAAAGCGCAGCCATTTCCATGCAGTCGTTCCAAGTATCCAGCGCGTCAAACAGCCCTTCTTTGTCTTCTTGCATATCTTTGTTATAAGCCAATGGTAAGGCTTTGACCGTCATCATCATGCCCGCAAGCGAGCCATAAACACGGCCAGTTTTGCCACGGATCAGCTCCAAGGCATCAGGGTTTTTCTTTTGCGGCATCAAGGATGAACCCGAAGTCACGGTGTCAGCCAGTTCGATAAAACCAGACTCACCCGAGTTATAGAAGATCATATCTTCCGCCAAGCGCGATAAATGCAGCATCGAGATCGACGCCACCGACATCAATTCCATCACGTGATCTCGGTCGGATACTGAATCGAGCGAGTTACGCGTGGCACGGCGAAACCCTAAATGATGAGCAAGCTGTTCACGATCAATCGGATAGGCCGTACCTGCCAGCGCGCCGGAGCCAAGCGGGCAAGTATCAAGGCGCTTAATCGCATCATTTAAACGAGAGTAATCACGCTCAAACATTTCAACATAGGCCAAACACCAATGCGCAAAGGTCACTGGTTGCGCACGTTGCAGGTGGGTATAACCGGGCAAAACCGTCGCTTGGTGCTGCTGAGCAACCGACACTAATTTCGTTTGCAGGCGATCTAACCCCAACAGTAATTGCTGACCCTGCTGGCGGCACCACAATTTTAAATCGGTCGCGACTTGGTCATTACGAGAGCGCCCAGTGTGCAGCTTTTTGCCTAAATCACCCACTTTACTGATCAACTGCTGCTCAACCCAAGAATGAATATCTTCTGCATCAGAGCGTAAGATCTGCTCAGGATCTTCCATCACTTCCAGTTTGAGTTCGTTGAGCGCAAGTTCTAGTTTTTGCTGCTCCTCTTCGCCCAAAACATTCACTGACACCAACGCCTTTGACCATGCTATAGAGCCCACAATGTCTTGTTCAGCCAATCGGTAATCAAAGCGAAGTGAATCGTTGAACTCTTTGAACCTCGTGTCTGCTGCTTGGGTAAATCTACCGCCCCATAATGCCATTGCGTATCTCCTGCTCTTAGGTCGCGACTGAGCGTGACCACATCAAATTGCTCAATCATTTTTATAATAAAGATCGCTACTAGAGCGATCTTTTATTGTTATTTTTGTGTCTCTACCTTGGGTGTTAACCTAGGCTTTATTCTTCTTCGCTTCGTTCAACGCTCTGATCCGGCTTGCCAACGAATAGAGACGAATGAAGCCGCCTGCGTGGCTTTGGTCATACACAACATCTTCACCAAAGGTCGCAAACTCTTCCGAGTACAAGCTGTTTTCCGAACGTTTTTGCGTCACTGTCGCTTGCCCTTTGTAAAGCTTCACAACCACTTCACCATTAACGTCCTGTGCCAGCTCATCGGCTGCAGCCATGATGGATTTACGCAGCGGAGTGAACCAACGGCCATCGTATACAAGATGCGACGCTTTGACACCCAGTTCTTCACGAAATTCGAATGAGGCTTTATCGAGCACTAACTGCTCAACAGCACGCAACGCTTCCATCATGATGGTGCCTCCTGGGGTTTCATAACAACCACGAGACTTCATACCAACCAAACGGTTTTCGACGATGTCGATACGACCAACGCCGTGTTTAGAGCCTTTCTCATTAAGGTAAACGAGTGCGTTGTAAGGCGTAATCAGTTCACCATCGACGCCAACAACTTCGCCTTTCGCGACCTGCAATGTGACAAACTCTGGTTCATTTGGTGCTTGCTCTGGATCTACTGTCCATACCCAGCAATCCTCATTAGGGGCGTTCCAAGTACTCTCAAGCACGCCACCTTCGGTCGAAATGTGCCACGCGTTCGCATCACGCGAGTAAATTTTCGTCAATGAAGCGGCGCAAGGAATGTTACGCTCAGCAAGGAAATCAAGACACTCTTCACGACTCACGATGTCCCACTCACGCCAAGGGGCAATCACATGTAAATCAGGCGCTAGGGCTGCAAACGCACCTTCAAAACGCACTTGGTCATTACCTTTCCCCGTACAGCCGTGACACAGCGCATCGGCACCCACTTTACGCGCTACTTCAACTTGCGCTTTGGCAATGATTGGGCGAGCCATTGACGTCCCAAGCAGGTATTTACCTTCGTAATAAGCACCTGTTTTTAGTGTTGGGTAGATGTATTCAGCGACCATCTCTTCTTTAAGATCGACCACATAACACTCTGACGCGCCAGACGCTTTCGCTTTCTCTTCAATGCCGACCAATTCTTCTTCACCTTGGCCGACATCGGCAACAAAGGCAACCACTTCACAATCGTAGTTTTCTTTTAACCACGGAATGATTACCGAAGTATCTAGACCGCCAGAGTATGCGACAACGACTTTATTGACTTGAACCTTGCTCATCTTACTTTCTCCATTTCCCGGCGCTGCGCTTGGCGGTCAGTGCTCTGGGTGATTAATTACTTACAGCTGTTATCAACAACTGATTAAATGCGTTTATTGAGGTAAAAATTGGGTCCCGATACTTTCGCCCGCAAACAATTTGCTGAGCTTATCTGGGTAACGCCATGTCGCCACTTCAATCGGGCGACCTAAATCATTTGCCGCTTCCAGCGCCGCTTTCACTTTGACAATCATGCCATCCGTGATCACTTTGCCTTTAATGAGCGCATTGGCCTGCTGCTCATTGAGGCTCGACAACAAATGGCCTTTGCCATCCAGCACACCGCTCACATCGGAAAGCAGAACGAGCTCTGCATCCAATGCGCCAGCCACTGCAACGGCTGCTTGATCGGCGTTGACATTCATCATTTGACCATCAGCGGTCAGGCCAATCGAGCTGATAATAGGCAAACCACCAGCGGCTAAAATCGCTTGCACGATTTGTGAATCACCAGGAGAAGCCTTGCCCACTGCGCCGAGTTCTGGATCCAACTCTTCGACTTTGCATAACCCGCCATCAGCGAGCGATAAACCAACCGCATTTAAGCCATCTTTAATCGCTTGCCCTTGCAGCATTTTGTTGGCTGTCCCAGCCAGCGCGCCTGCAATCAGCGGAATTTGGTCATAAGGCGTGACACGCAAACCTTCTTTCTTCACGGTTTTTAGTTGTAATTTCGCCATCAGGTCATCGACGAGATAACCGCCCCCGTGCACGATGACAATTCGTCGCTGAGCTTGGGCTTGATACAGTGCGATTGCGCCAAACAGTTTGCTTAGCGTTTCAGAACAAGACAGCGCAGCGCCGCCTAACTTAATCACTAATGGATTTTGCTTTGTATCTGTCATATTTAACCCTTACGCTTGGTGCGTTACACCAAAGCCGTTAGCTCAGAAAAACCGTAATGAATATTTAAACACTGCATCGCTTGGCTCGATGCCCCCTTTAATAAATTATCGATCGCGGACACGACGATAATATGCTCACCTTGCACTCGCCAACCGAGGTCGCAAAATGGCGTAAATTCAACATCTTTGATGCTCGGCAAGGTTGATTTGAGCCGAACCGCTGGTTTGTTAGCGTACGCCTTCTCAAAAGCATGGCTGACTTGTTGCTCTGAAATACCTGATGCAAGCTTCATCGTCACGGTGGCCAAAATACCGCGTTTGAAATTCCCTAAGTGAGGCGTAAAAATCACATCACATCCTAAATGGGCGACGATTTCAGGTTGGTGGCGATGAGTAAACACGCCGTATGGCTGTAAGCTCACTTCACAAAAACTATTGGTTAATGTCGCTTTTCTGCCCGCACCTGTGACACCGCTGGTGGCATTAATCACCGGCCATTGAGTTGTATCTAACAAACCCGCTTCAACCAAAGGCTTTATCGCCAGTTGCGATGCGGTTGGATAGCAACCTGCAACGGCGATCAATTGGCTCTGCTTAATTGCCTCATAATTCCATTCCGCCAGTCCATAAACCGCGTTTTCTAACCATTTAGGGTGTTGATGTTTAAAACCATAGTAATTTTGGTAAAAATCATCACCTTTGACGCGAAAAGCACCAGAAAGGTCGAAAACTTGACAATTTTGCGCAAGAAAAATAGGCGCGAGATCATGGCTCACCTCATGAGCCGTAGCTAAAAACACCACATCACATTGGCTTGCAACGCTCACCGGATCCACTAATGGTTGTACCTGCATGTCGACAATACCGGAGAGTTTGCCATGCAGCTCAGCCATTGGTTTTCCAGCATCTAGGCTATTGGCGGAAACGTATAAACCTGATAGCGTGAGTTGTGGGTGTTTTTGCACCATATACGCCAACTCAGCGCCGGTATAACCGCTAGCTCCGATAATTGTGGTTTTCAACATCTCGTGACATCCAATTTCAAGGTAAAAAAGACAATCTAAAATGACTATAAATTTCAAAAAAGACACTTAACTCGGTTTTTTATTCACACAAAGTGATTTAATATGTGTTTTACCTTCTCGCAATTACTCTGTCAATACTAGGAGCAAAGATAATATGCAATTACCCAGTTTTCTTGAGGTTTACCAAGGTCTGATTTCGACCTCTTCCATCAGCTCCACAGATGCTCGTTGGGACGAAGGTAACCAAAGTGTGATTGATAAATTGGCAAGCTGGTTTTCCAGCTTAGGGTTTGTAGTCGACACCATTGAAGTCGCGCCGGGAAAATACAATTTAGTGGCGAAGAAAGGGTGCGGCGAAGGTGGCCTACTGCTCGCGGGGCACAGTGATACCGTTCCATTTGACGAAGGGCGTTGGAATTTTGAACCACACGCGTTAACGCAAGCCAATGATCGTTTCTATGGCTTAGGCACGGCAGACATGAAAGGCTTTTTTGCTTTTATCTACGAAGCGGTGAAAAAAGTCGATTGGAGTAAACAGAGTAAACCGCTGTATGTGTTGGCTACCTGTGATGAAGAAACCACTATGCTCGGCGCGCGTCATTTCACTGAACATGCACCATTTCAACCGGATTACTGCATTATTGGTGAGCCGACTAGCCTTGTGCCCATCCGCGGCCATAAAGGCCACGTAGCCAACGCTATTCGAGTGACAGGAAAATCGGGCCACTCGTCTGATCCTGCTCTGGGCGTAAATGCCATCGAAATCATGCATGAAGTGCTGTTCGCGTTAATGCAACTGCGCGACAAATTGATCAAAGAGTACCATCACCCAGGCTTTGCCATTCCTCACCCCACTTTGAACCTCGGCCATATCCACGGTGGCGATAGTCCAAACCGCATTTGTGGCTGCTGCGAATTGCATTACGATGTGCGCCCGCTGCCCGGCATGAGTCTAGATGGGCTCGATAACTTGCTGCGCAATGCACTGAATGAAGTCAGTGCAAAATGGCCCGGCCGCATTGAGATTACCGCGCTGCATGATGCGATTCCGGGTTATGAATGTCAGCATGATCACCCCTTTATTGGCAACATTGAAGAGATTTGCAATACCGCTTCACAAACCGTGAATTACTGTACTGAAGCACCGTTCTTACAACAATTATGCCCAACACTGGTACTCGGCCCGGGTTCGATCGATCAAGCGCATCAACCGGATGAATTCCTAGCGTTTGAATTTATTGATCCAACCATCTCGATTTTGTCCAAAGCAATGTATAAATACTGCTTCTAGTCTACCAAGCTTACTCAAGCGATAAATGCCTGACAGGGTTTCTACGGTCGGGCATTTTTGTAATAAAATTTCAGTAATTTACGCCAATTATTCACCAAATGATCACGTTCAATAACATTCAGCAATAATCGTAAAAATAGTCGGCTTTATTTGACTCTACAGGGATCTTTTCGCTAGATTGTGTACTTAGCAAGGAACAATGGATGTAATTTTTTTACAAGGCAGGATGACAATGAACGAAAAATACGCTGCGCTCAAAAGTAACGTGAGCATGCTTGGCCGTTTGCTGGGCAACACCATTCAGGACGCCCATGGTGACGTTATCTTAGAGAAAGTGGAAACCATCCGAAAACTTTCAAAATCAGCCCGTAATGGCAATCAAGCCGACCGAGACAGCTTGGTTGAAGAGATCAAAAACCTTCCCAACGAACAGCTCACCCCAGTAGCGCGGGCATTCAACCAATTTCTTAACTTAACCAACATGGCCGAGCAGTACCACACCATTTCACGTCACTGTGAAGAACATGTGTGTGAGCCTGATGCGATTAATTTACTGTTTACTAAACTGAATCAAAATAAAATCAGTAAATTGGATGCTGCTCAAGCGGTACGCGATCTCAATATCGAGTTAGTGCTAACGGCTCACCCAACCGAAATTACACGCCGCACGATGATCAACAAGCTGGTGAAAATTAACGAGTGTCTCTCCAAGCTTGAACTCAGTGACCTTTCATTTAAAGAGCGCCAAAAAACCGAACGCCGTTTAGAACAGTTGATCGCGCAAAGCTGGCATTCAGATGTGATTCGTAAGCAGCGCCCTACGCCACTGGATGAAGCAAAATGGGGCTTTGCGGTGGTGGAAAATTCTCTATGGCAAGCCGTGCCTGATTTTCTTCGTGAATTTGATGAGCACCTCACCAACTACTTAGGTGAAGGACTACCAATTGATGCACGCCCTGTGCATTTCTCTTCGTGGATGGGCGGCGACCGTGATGGTAACCCCTTTGTGACTCATAAAATCACCCGTGAAGTAATGCTGCTTTCTCGCTGGAAAGCGGCCGATCTCTACCTAGGTGATATCAATGAGCTGGTCAGCGAATTGTCGATGACCAAATGCAGTGACGCGCTACGCGATCTGGCTGGCATAGATGAACACGAACCTTATCGCGCTATTCTCAAACGCCTGCGTGAACTGCTCAGCGAAACACTGGAAGTGTTGGATGCCAAGATCAATGGCCAACAACTGGCACGCAAAGCACCACTGCAAAATATCGCACAGTTGTGGGAACCGCTTTATGCCTGCTACCAATCTTTACATCAATGCGGCATGGGCGTCATTGCCGATGGCTCGCTGCTTGATACTCTGCGCCGGATTAAAGCGTTCGGCGTGCATCTTGTGCGTTTGGACATTCGCCAAGAGAGCACTCGCCACTCTGATGTGATCTCCGAGCTCACCCGTTATTTAGGCATTGGTGATTATGACCAGTGGAGCGAGCAAGACAAAATTGCGTTTCTCACCAATGAGTTGAGCTCAAAACGTCCTTTGTTACCTCGTGACTGGCAGCCTTCAGAAGCGGTACAAGAGGTGATCGACACCTGTAAAATCGTTGCTTCTCAGCCTCGCGAAGCCTTTGGTGCTTATGTGATTTCGATGGCTCGTACCGCATCAGATGTACTTGCTGTACATCTATTGTTGCAAGAGTGTGGCTGCCCTTATCGCATGGACGTTTGTCCACTGTTCGAAACTTTGGATGATTTAAACAACGCAGAAACGGTGATCCGCCAACTAATGGGCATTGATCTCTATCGTGGCTTTATTCAAAACCACCAGATGGTGATGATTGGTTACTCCGATTCCGCTAAAGATGCAGGTGTAATGTCCGCCGGTTGGGCACAATACAGCGCGATGGAAGCTTTGGTTAATGTCAGTGAAGAGGCTGGAATTGAACTGACACTATTCCATGGACGTGGCGGCACCATTGGTCGCGGGGGCGCTCCAGCACATGCGGCACTGCTTTCACAACCACCCAAAAGCTTAAAAGGTGGCTTGCGTGTGACGGAGCAAGGCGAAATGATCCGCTTTAAGCTTGGTCTACCAGAAGTAGCGGTCAATAGTTTTACGATGTACGCCAGCGCCATTTTAGAAGCGAACCTGCTGCCACCACCAGAGCCAAAACAAGATTGGCGCGACTTAATGGAGGTATTGTCTGAGGTCTCTTGCGAAGCGTATCGCCATATTGTTCGCGGCGAGCCGGACTTTGTCCCGTACTTCCGCCAAGCAACGCCAGAGCTAGAGCTGGGTAAATTGCCGCTCGGTTCACGTCCGGCTAAACGCAACCCTAATGGTGGAGTCGAAAGCTTACGTGCAATCCCGTGGATCTTCTCTTGGAGCCAAAACCGCCTCGTGCTACCAGCCTGGCTAGGTGCGGGAGAAGCAATTCAGTTTTCTATCGATAAAGGACACCAAGCACTGCTGGAAGAGATGTGCCGTGAATGGCCATTTTTCTCAACGCGTTTGGGCATGCTAGAGATGGTTTACTCCAAGTGCAACATTGAAATCTCACGCTATTACGATGAACGCTTAGTCGATGAATCGTTACGCCCGCTCGGTGAGCGTTTGCGTTCTCAATTACAGAAAGACATCAAAGCGGTGTTAAATGTAGAAAACAATGAGAACTTGATGCAAAGCGATCCTTGGGGTCAAGAGTCAATCCGTTTGCGCAATATCTATGTTGAGCCATTAAATATGCTGCAAGCAGAGCTGTTGTACCGCACTCGCAAAACCGAAACCGCACCAGCAGAGTTAGAAGAAGCCTTAATGGTGACTATCGCGGGTATTGCAGCAGGAATGCGTAACACAGGCTAAGTAACAGCATTTTGTTTCACAAACTAGCTAAAAGGCCGCCTCTGTGCGGCTTTTTATTTTAAATCACAAAAATTATTGAGCATATTATCAGTTTTTTAAGCTAAACTAACAAAGTATTCTACTTTATGCTTATTATTTAGATATACTACTGCTCCTCTGCGGTAGCATACAAACATAACAAATCGCAGGTCGATATGCGTCACGCATATAATCCTAGGTGATAAACGGCTTTTTAAGGTGACACAACCCACTCCGTCAATAGAACGGTGGGTGTTGCTTAAACTCATTCATGATTGATGCCATCAGAAGCACAACACGAGTTTGAGCAAGTTGTTTTTGAGTTTATTAACCATTTGGATTAAAGACATGTCATTACCACACGTTATCCTCACTGTTTTGAGCACTCGCGATGCCACAGGGTACGACATCACAAAAGAGTTCTCTTCGAGCATTGGCTATTTTTGGAAAGCCAGCCACCAACAAGTTTACCGCGAACTGAATAAAATGGGTCAACAAGGCCTAGTCACTTGTGTATTAGAACCGCAAGATGGCAAGCCAGATCGTAAAGTTTACTCCATCACCGATGCAGGTCGCAGCGCTTTAGGTGAATGGTTTGACCAACCTACAGCTCACCCAACCGTACGTGATGAATTTAGCGCTAAATTGATCGCTTGCTCGGTACAACCAGCAACACCTTACCGAATTCAACTGGGTGAATTAGTTGAAGAATCGAAAAAACTGGTTGCTCACTACAAAGAGATTGAGTCTGCGTACTATGCAACACCAGCTACTCTCGATAAGCTACAGCGCCTTGAGCGTCTAACACTACGCCGCAACCTACTGGTTCGCCAAGCGTGGGTTGATTGGGCTGAAGAAGTGCTTGCTGAACTCGATGCAATGGCTTAATGCCAACCATAAAAAAGGGTGATGCTCTGTGAGCATCACCCTTTTTGTTTTCCGCGACCAAATCAAATACCATCACCGGCAATGAAACTTTGAGAACGGCCATTAAATTGTTGGTCCATATCTAACGAAGGCTTATCGGTTTGCGGACGACCGACAATTTTGGCTGGCACTCCAGCGACGGTAGTGTGCGGAGGCACCGCTTGCAATACCACCGAACAAGAACCAATTTTCGCCCCTTCGCCCACTTCAATATTACCGAGAATTTTGGCACCCGCGCCAATCATCACGCCTTCACGAATTTTCGGGTGGCGATCGCCGCACTCTTTACCCGTTCCGCCTAGCGTTACATCTTGTAAAATAGAGACATCATTCTCCACCACCGCGGTTTCACCGATCACAATGCCCGTAGCATGGTCAAGCATGATGCCGCGACCAATACGTGCAGCAGGATGGATGTCCACTTGGCAAGCTACCGAGATTTGGTTTTGAAAATAGGTAGCCAACGCCACTCGACCTTGCTTCCATAACCAGTTCGCGACGCGATAGCCTTGTAAGGCATGGTAGCCCTTGAGATAAAGTAGAGGCATTGAAAACATAGATACCGCGGGGTCACGATTGACAGTCGCGCAGATGTCACACGCCGCCGCTTCCATAATGCTGGGGTCTGCGGCAAATGCCTCTTCGACCACTTCACGCACCGCCATCGCTGGCATTGAGGCCGTATTCAGCTTATTGGCAAGAATATAGCTCAAGGCCGAGCTTAAACTATCATGCTTAATAATAGTGGCATGATAAAAACTAGCCAGCATCGGTTCTTGTTCTGACTGCTCGCGCGCCTCTTTGACTATGGCTTGCCACACTTTGAGTTTTTCGCAATGTTTCATCGTTGGTTGATCACCCTTCCTCATCCAATCTCTAGAGCGTCAATGTAGATTGCTAATAGGCTTTGTGCCTAATCATGAGCAATGAATTAGCGTTCTGCTTTTTTATCACGAGCCAGCAAATCTTGTGCTGCAACACGCGCATCTTTTCCTTGATACAGCACTTGATAGATTTGATCAACTATTGGCATTTCAACCTCCATGCGCGCCGCTAATAACCACACCTCTTTGGTGTTGCGATAACCTTCAACCACTTGGCCAATTTCTTGCTGCGCCGTATCCACATCTTTTCCTTGTCCCAGCGCCAAACCAAAGCGGCGGTTACGTGATTGGTTATCGGTGCAAGTGAGTACTAAGTCACCCAATCCGGCCATCCCCATAAAGGTTTCAGGCTGAGCACCTAACGCTGCACCCAAACGGCACATTTCGGCCAGACCGCGCGTAATCAATGCAGTACGCGCATTCGCACCAAAGCCAATCCCATCGGACATGCCAGCGCCAATCGCAATCACGTTTTTAACCGCACCACCTAGCTGCATGCCAATAAAATCACTATTGGCGTAAACGCGGAAAGTTTTGCTGCAGTGAATTTTGCCTTGCAGATCTTCGACAAACTGCGCGTCAGGCGAAGCAACAGAAATTGCGGTAGGCATTCCCATCGCCAACTCTTTAGCAAAAGTCGGCCCAGATAACACTGCCAATGAATAGCGCTCGCCAATGGTGTCATAGGCCACATCCATCAGTAACCGGCCCGTTTCAGGTTCAAGCCCTTTGGTTGCCCAACAAATACGGGAATCATCACGTAAGTGAGGCTTTAAACTATTCATAACAAGGCCAAATACGTGGCTCGGAACTACAACCAACAAATCGCGGCTCGCTTGTACCGCTTTTTTCAAATCGGTTTCCACAATCAGCGAATCGGGAAAATCAATACCGGGTAAAAATTCTTGGTTAGCACGATCAGCGTCAAGACGAGCCATATGCTTAGCATCGTGTCCCCAAAGGACAACATTAGCACCGTTACGTGCTAAAGAAATCGCCAGAGATGTGCCGTAAGAACCCGCACCAACTACTGTCATGGTGATCGCTTTACCGTAAATACTGTTAGGATCTGTCATTGTTTCGTCCATTGCTATTCGTGTTGTCATGTTATACCTAAATTCCTTCCGATACAGCTTTCAATACGGAGTAACAAGGAACGGAGGTATTGGCATTCGAAATAAACAAAAAATGCACAACGCACCATCATTATCTGGGATGCTTTGTGCATTTTTTATCATCAAAGTCTGACGTGGAACGCCAACGTTAATGATCTCACGTCATTAACGATTAAGCTTCTGCTTGCTCGCCTTGAGTCGCTTGTTGTTGTAGGTAGTTCATAAACAATGCATCAAAGTTCACTGGTGCAAGGTTAAGTTGTGGGAATGTCCCTTTAACAACTAAGCTAGAAATCGTTTCACGTGCATATGGGAACAGAATGTTCGGGCAGAATGCACCTAAACAATGGGCAAGTTGACCCGCTTCCATTTTTTCAGCAGTAAAAATACCACCTTGTTGCACTTCGCATAAGAACGCGATTTCTTCCGCGTTTTTCACTGTCACTGTTAGGCGTAATACGACTTCATACACACCTTCACCCAGATCACGACTTTGAGTGTCAAGATCCAACTTCACATCTGGATTCCACTCTTTTTGGAACATAACAGGTGAGTTTGGCGCTTCAAAAGAGACATCTTTTAGAAAGATACGTTGAATTGCGAAATTTTGTTGTGCTGTTTGTTGTGCGGCTTCAGCCATGATTAAATCCTTAAATACTTACAAATTCAGTGTTGCTTTTAGACTAACCGAGCTGATTTCGAATGACTAGATGAGCTCACGATTACGTGGAAAACATCACAACTCTTAGCATCAAATGCTGGCTTTTCAGCCAGCACACTCAGTTCAAGATAACCGCGATCAGTGAATTATTTATTGCCACGAACCAATGGCAAGTTCGCTTCATTCCAAGCTACAAGACCATTTTTCAGTAAATTCACATTCTCAAACCCAGCTTTGGCAAGCAGGTTGGCACTCTCTTGCGCGGTTTGACCCGTTTTACATACCACAATGATTGGGTCAGACTTGTGCTTTTCAAGGCTAGCCAAGTTACCGGATTTAATATCTGACGGTAAAATGTGAACCGCATCGGTAATATGGCCTTTTTTAAATTCATCTTTCGTGCGGATATCGACAACAACACCGTTTTCACGATTCATTAAAAGCGTCGTTTGTGAAGCGGTGATCTCTTTATAGGCTGCCGTGGTTGATTTCACGATGCTCATGATTAAGGCGACGAGAATACCTACCCATGCCAAAGATAGAATCATATTGTGTTGGAAAAATTCGATGTACTCTTGCATATTCTGTGCTCTTGCAATGTGGGCTTAAAATCAGACAAGGAGTATAACGAGGTTGTCAGCCAGACGCGAGGGCTTACATTGCATAATAAGAAACTGTTGCCGTTTTTCAGCGCGCTCATCGCACTACAAGCGCGCAATCCACATCAGCTTAAAAGCTTAAGCTATCGGAAAAGGAAAAGCCGTCACGTTATCAATATGATCTTGGCCTAACGCCAGCATAATCAAGCGATCAATACCAAGCGCTACTCCTGAACATTCAGGTAAGCCAGCCTCTAACGCTGCTATCAAGTGGTAATCAATCGGCTGTTCGACCAGCCCCATCGTTTTACGCTTTTGGTTATCCGCTTCAAAACGAGCCAGTTGCTCTTGTGGGTTGTCCAGCTCATGAAAACCATTCGCAAGTTCAATCCCTTTGAAATAGACCTCAAAGCGATCCGCAACACGATGATCTTGCGGGTTAATCTTAGCTAGTGCCGCTTGTGATGCAGGAAAATCGTAAACAAAAACGGGTACCTGTTGACCAATTTCCGCCTCAACACCGACACTAAATAGCAGTTGCAGTAAGGTATCTCTATCCTCTTCTGGCTCAGCAATGTCACTTAGACCTAATCGGCTCGCAGCCGCTTTTAACTCGTTCATTGAGCCTTCTAACGGACAAACCCCAAGTACCTGTAAAAATGCTTGTTGGTAGCTCATCTTCTGCGCCGCTCCACACTGCAAAATAAGTTGCAGCAATTGATCCATCTCATCCATTAAATCATGGTGAGTAAAACCAACCCGATACCACTCTAACATCGTAAATTCTGGGTTGTGATAGCGGCCATTTTCCTCGTTGCGAAACGCTTTATTGATCTGATAAATCGAACCACTCCCCGCCGCCAAAAGTCGTTTCATATGAAACTCAGGGCTGGTCATTAAATAAAGTTGACGGCCATCAGCATACCCTGGGCCAACAAATTGGGTTTGGAAGGTTTGCAAATGAATGTCGGTTACCGTGGCATGACTCATGGCTGGTGTATCGACTTCCAATACATCTCGTAGTTCAAAGAAATGGCGAATCTGCTTGAGTAACTGAGCACGCTGTTTGAGTTGTGGTATTGATGCGGTTGGCATCCAGTTTTTTCTATTCATGTTCTGGCACACATAAGTTTGGATGATATGAATTTTACTGACTTAAAGCGCAATTCCAAATTCTAACGTGATTATTATCACACAAAGAAAAATAAGTATGCTCGCGCTTGCACTTCCGAAGCAAAAACCTAACAGAATCAATTTTTTCCTTACACAGCTCTTCTACACTACCCGTACCACTTAAGGCTTACGAACCTTTAACTATAACAAGCGGATTTTCCGCATCACACACCGGAGGATAACTGTGCAAATTATCACCACAGATATCGCAGTCATCGGCGCAGGCGGCGCTGGTCTTCGCACTGCAATTGCAGCCGCTGAAGCAAACCCTGATTTAGAAGTTGCTCTGATTTCTAAAGTTTATCCTATGCGATCTCATACGGTTGCAGCGGAAGGAGGCTCAGCAGCAGTTATCAAGGAAGAAGATAGCCTTGACAACCACTTCAACGATACCGTTGGTGGTGGAGATTGGCTATGTGAACAGGATGTTGTTGAATATTTTGTGGCCAACTCGACCCGCGAGATGGTGCAAATGGAACAGTGGGGTTGCCCATGGAGCCGTAAAGAAAATGGCGAAGTAAACGTACGCCGTTTTGGTGGCATGAAAGTCGAACGTACTTGGTTTGCGGCTGACAAAACAGGCTTCCACATGCTTCACACCCTCTTCCAAACTTCAATGAAGTACCCACAAATCAATCGATTTGATGAGTATTTCGTGGTGGATCTACTTGTTGAAGATGGCGAAGTTCAAGGGCTTATCGCGATTCATATGTCCGAAGGTGAGCTAGTAACCATCAAAGCAAAATCTGTAGTATTAGCCACTGGTGGCGCGGGCCGTGTGTACCACTGCAACACCAACGGCGGCATTGTAACCGGCGATGGTATGGCGATGGCTTATCGTCATGGCGTCCCTCTACGCGATATGGAGTTCGTGCAATACCACCCAACTGGCCTACCTGGCACGGGTATTTTGATGACGGAAGGCTGCCGCGGTGAAGGTGGTATCATCGTCAATAAAAATGGCTATCGTTATCTGCAAGATTACGGTATGGGCCCGGAAACTCCGGTAGGGCAGCCTAAAAACAAATACATGGAACTCGGTCCTCGCGACAAAGTTTCTCAAGCTTTCTGGCATGAACAACAGAAAGGCAACACCATCAAACATCCGCTTGGTGATGTGGTGCTGCTTGATCTTCGCCACCTCGGTGAAGAGTACTTACAAGAGCGTTTGCCGTTTATCTGCGAATTGGCGAAAGCTTACGTAAACGTTGATCCAGCAAAAGAGCCGATCCCAATTCGCCCAACCGTACACTACACCATGGGTGGTATCGAAACGGATGGACAATGTGAAACGCGCATCAAAGGTCTGTTTGCTGTCGGCGAATGTGCCTCGGTTGGCTTGCATGGTGCAAACCGTTTGGGTTCTAACTCGTTAGCTGAATTTGTGGTCTTTGGCCGCGTTGCGGGTGAAAGTGCAGTGAAACGCGCAGCGGAATTCAAAGGTTGGAACGATGAATCTATCGCCAAACAAGTCAAAGCCGTAGAAGAGCGTATTGCAGCGTTAATGAACCAAGAAGGTGATGAAAACTGGGCCACCATTCGCACTGAGATGGGTCACACCATGGAAGCGGGTTGTGGTATCTACCGCCAAGAAGATTTAATGCAAGCGACGATTGATAAAATCACCGAGCTAAAAGCACGCTACAAGAACATTAGCATTAAAGATAAAGGCAAAGTGTTCAACACCGACCTTCTGTACGCTATCGAAGTCGGTTATGGCCTTGAAGTGGCTGAAGCTATGGTTCACTCAGCTATCTTGCGTAAAGAATCTCGCGGTGCGCATCAGCGTTTAGACGAAGGTTGTACTGAGCGTGATGATGTGAACTACCTCAAGCACTCTTTAGCTTTCTATCAACCTGATGCCGCTCCAAGTATCGACTACAGCGCGGTTAAGATCACTAAATCTCAGCCGAAAGCTCGTCTCTATGGTGAAGCAGCAGAACAGGCTGCCGCTGCGGAAAAAGCGGCAGAAGAGAAAAGCGCAGAGGAGCAAAAATAATGTCAGCAAATCGCATTCAAAAAGTAGACATTTTGCGCTACGACCCAGAAAAAGATGCTAAGCCACGCCTGCAAGCGTTTGAAGTTCCCTTTGATGACACCATGTCAGTGCTCGACGCGATTGGCTACATCAAAGATAACCTCGATAAGGACCTTTCTTATCGCTGGTCTTGCCGTATGGCGATCTGCGGTTCGTGTGGTGTGATGGTCAATGGCGTACCTAAATTGGCTTGTAAGAGCTTCCTGCGCGATTACCCCAATGGCGTGAAAATTGAACCTTTAGCCAACTTCCCAATTGAAAAAGATTTGATCGTGGATATGACTTCGTTTATCGAGCGTCTTGAAGCCATTAAACCCTACATCATTGGCAACGATCGCAAACCTGAAGATGGCACCAACTTACAAACGCCAGAGCAAATGGCCAAATACAAACAATTTGCTGGTTGTATTAACTGCGGTCTTTGCTACGCGGCCTGCCCTCAGTTTGGTTTGAACCCTGAGTTTATTGGCCCCGCAGCATTAACCCTTGCTCATCGCTACAACTTAGATAGCCGTGACCATGGTAAAGCCGAGCGTATGAAGCTTATCAATGGTGATAACGGTGCTTGGGGTTGTACCTTTGTTGGTTACTGCTCTGAAGTGTGTCCAAAACACGTTGACCCAGCGGCAGCCGTCAACCAAGGCAAAGTTGAATCTTCAATGGACTTCGTGATTGCCATGCTAAAACCTGACGGTTCACCAAAGAAAGTGGAGGGATAAGGATGAGTAACCGTAAACCTTACGTTCGTGAAATGACACGTACTTGGTGGAAAGATCACCCATTCTACCGCTTCTACATGTTGCGTGAAGCCACGGTACTGCCACTGATATTCTTTACCTTATTCCTTACCTTTGGCTTGGGCTGCTTGGTTAAAGGCCCTGAAGCATGGGAAGGCTGGCTAAGCTTTATGGCAAACCCAATTGTGGTCGCAATCAATATTGTCGCGTTAGCGGGGAGTTTGCTGCATGCACAAACCTTCTTTAGCATGATGCCTCAAGTGATGCCAATCCGCTTGAAAGGTAAGCTAATCGACAAGAAAATCATCGTCTTAACTCAGTGGGCAGCGGTTGCGTTTATCTCACTGATTGTTCTCATCGTGGTGTAGGAGCTTATAGTCATGAACAACAATTATAAGGTAAATCGCACGCCAAAACGTTCTGATGAACCTATCTGGTGGGGGCTGTTTGGTGCTGGTGGAACATGGTTTGCGATGATTACCCCGATCACCATTCTCGTGTTGGGTATTTTAGCACCATTAGGCATTATCGATGCTGAAGCAATGAGTTATGAACGCGTTTCGAGTTTTGCGACTAGCATCATCGGCGCACTGTTTATCATTGGCACATTAGCCTTACCGATGTGGCATGCCATGCACCGTGTCCATCACGGTATGCATGACCTAAAATTCCACACGGGTTTAGTGGGTAAAATCGCTTGTTATGCGTTTGCAGGGCTGATTTCCGCACTCGCAGTCGTTTTTATCTTTATGATTTAAAGATAGAAAAGTGATGACATCAAAGAGCTGCCTCGGCAGCTCTTTTTTATTACGGCACTCACTCAGCTTTGTAGCAATAAAAAAGGCCGCTAACCGAGCGACCTTCTTACTTATCTTGAGGTGATTATTTGACTCGACCTACATATTCGCCAGAGCGGGTATCCACTTTGATCACTTCACCGATAGAGATGAACAATGGCACACGTACCACAGCACCTGTGACCAACGTAGCGGGTTTACCACCCGTACCTTGCGTATCACCTTTCAAGCCCGGATCAGTTTCAGCCACTTCAAGTTCAACAAAGTTTGGTGGCGTTACCGCAATTGGGTTACCGTTCCAAAGCGTCAACATGCAAGTGTTGTTTTCCACTAGCCATTTTGCGCTTTCACCCACCGCTTTATTATCCGCCGCAATTTGCTCGAATGTTTCATTATTCATAAAGTGGTAGAATTCGCCGTCGTTATAGAGATAATCAAGATCGATATCCATTACGTCAGCCGTTTCTACTGAATCACCTGACTTAAATGTTTTTTCCAACACTTTGCCAGAAAGAAGTTTACGGATTTTGACACGGTTGAAGGCTTGGCCTTTACCTGGTTTCACATATTCATTTTCGAGAATGACACAAGGCTCATTATCAAGCATAATTTTGAGACCGCCTTTAAATTCATTCGTGCTAACAGTAGCCATTTTTTCCTCTTACCATTCTTCGAGTTAAATTCAATGCCGCATATAATAACCCGAAAACTTGATTCTGTTGAGCAAAACTGGCTTCAACAATTAACGAATGCGATCTCAAACCCTGCCGAGCTTCTCCAGCAGTTAGAGATTGATCCTGCCCTTTGGCAAAACGGGTTTGCCGCACGCAAACTCTTCGCACTACGAGTGCCACAAAGTTTTGTCGATCGCATGGAAAAAGGAAACCCTTACGATCCCCTGTTGCGTCAAGTTTTACCACTCAATGAAGAGTTTGAATGGCATGATGGGTACTCAAATGATCCGCTTGATGAACAAAACAATGCCATTCCGGGATTGCTGCATAAATACCGCAACCGAGTGCTAATGATAGTCAAAGGTGGTTGTGCGATTAACTGCCGTTATTGCTTTCGTCGTCATTTCCCCTACCAAGAGAATAAAGGCTCAAAGCAGGTGTGGCAGCAAAGCGTCGACTATATTGCCGCGCATCCCGAACTCAATGAGGTCATTTTATCGGGCGGTGATCCGTTAATGGCGAAAGATGAAGAACTGCGTTGGCTCATCGATGCAATCAGCAGCGTGCCTCATATTAAACGGTTGCGTATTCACTCGCGCTTGCCCGTGGTGATCCCCGCTCGAATCACCAATGCATTGTGTGATCTGCTGCGTGAAACTCGCTTACAAGTCATTTTGGTGACGCACATTAACCATGCCAATGAAATCAATCTAGAATTCAAACAGCAGATGAGTCGTCTGCGCGCCATCAATGTTACCTTACTCAACCAAGGTGTATTGTTAAAAGGTGTTAATGATAGCGTTGACGCGCAAGTCGCGCTCAGCGAAACGTTATTTGATGCAGGAATTTTGCCTTACTACTTGCATGTGCTGGATAAAGTGCAAGGCGCAGCGCACTTTTTTGTTAGTGATCAAAAAGCAAAAGAAATAATGGCAGGTGTCATTGAGCGAGTCTCGGGCTATCTTGTTGCTAAGCTAACTCGAGAAATCGGTGGCAGAGCCAGTAAAACGCCACTCGATCTGCATCTTGAGTAATTACAGAACTTCAAAAGAGCGGTTCGGTGTCAATCAACGAACTCTTACCTTCATACTTTTGGGAAAACCATCATGCAATCTCTCGGACAATTTCTTGATCTTAGTCCATTCAGTTGGTCTGCATTATTGTGCTGTGCTATCAATGGGTTACTGATTGGCGTTGAACGCCAAACCCGTGGCAAACCGGTGGGCATTCGCACATCAATATTAATCATCTCAGGGACTTACCTCTTTCTAGCGATGGCCGTATCACTGTCCCCTAACACCTTAGATCAAGCTCGCGTGCTTGGACAAATTATTACTGGGGTTGGTTTTTTAGGCGCAGGCGTGATGATGACTCAAGATGGGAAAATCCATGGCGTCACCTCAGCCGCTGTTATTTGGGTACTGGCATCACTGGGATTGATGATCGGTCTTGGTTACTTACAGCAATCCATCATTATCACGGTATTAGCATTGTGTGTGTTGTATGGCGTGGATAAGGTAGAAAATAGCTTTCAAAGTTTGCGCCGTGGTGTTCATCAACGCTTTCGTCGTCGTACATAAGGTGAAAAAAGAGCAGCTTGAGGCTGCTCTTTCGATTTCAATTCATCGGCTATTTAGCAAAGTTGATGATAGGAAAACACTTAAAAAAACCGTTATCCGCACAGTTAATTAGACCGACCTGAACACCTTCAATTTTTGTGGTTTTGTTGAACAAACCCACTTGCACTTTCGATGTATCAGAGAAGTTTGCTGCACCAACATCAACCATGGTATTACCTTCAGAGTAGTTCACTAGACTGACGTTAGCACCTTGTACATTGTTGGTCAGATTCACTACACCCACGTTAGCACCCACGGTCTGCCCTGTATTCCAGTTTAACAAACCGAGTGAAGCACCAATCATCTCTTGATTGACTTTCGATGCCCCTAAAAGACCTAAATTTACACCCGTCGTAGAGTCAGTTTCAGATAATCCAACAACGGCGAGATCTAAGCCTTTAACCTCATTCACTTTACCGTAAAGAGCCGCAACACGAACGCCTGATACCGCATTTTCATCCGGTGCATTGAAGTTATTGATGGAAGAAAACATAACTGGAGTGCCAGCCATCGCAACAGAAGAAGATAACGCAGCCACTACGGCTAGTGCTGAAAGTACTTTTTTCATAAAGATCTCCATTGACCAATGAAACCGTTAATATTGGGTTTGTTCACGCTATTTCACTCACATCATCACCAAATTGTGATCAGTGAAGAGACGAAGTCTAGAAGAGTCGGATCACTCAAACGTCAGGATTGAGCTAATTATGCGAAAAAAAACCGGAGGCAAGCTCCGGTTTCTTATTGAGAGAGGATGATTACATCATCCCTCCCATACCGCCCATGCCGCCCATATCAGGCATTGCCGCTTCTTTCTTCGGTAGCTCAGTCACCATAGCTTCTGTGGTGATCATGAGGCCCGCGACTGAAGCTGCGAACTGTAGCGCACTACGAGTCACTTTGGTTGGATCCAAAATACCCATGTCGATCATATCGCCATATTCACCCGTCGCAGCGTTGTAACCATAGTTACCTTCACCAGCGCGAACATTGTTAGCCACAACAGAATCCTCTTCGCCCGCGTTTTTCACGATTTGACGAATGGGTGCTTCCATCGCACGTAGTGCAACACGAATACCTACGTTTTGCTCTTCGTTGTCACCTTCAAGACCCGCAACTTTAGCAGCCGCACGGATCAGTGCAACACCACCACCCGCAACCACGCCTTCTTCAACGGCTGCGCGAGTTGCATGCAGTGCATCTTCTACGCGATCTTTCTTCTCTTTCATTTCAACTTCAGTGGTTGCACCGACTTTGATCACTGCAACGCCACCTGCCAGTTTGGCCACGCGCTCTTGTAGTTTTTCTTTGTCGTAATCTGAAGTTGCATCTTCAATTTGTTGACGAATTTGTGCAACGCGACCTTTAATGGCTTGCTCTTCACCTGCACCATCAATGATGGTGGTGTTTTCTTTAGTGATAGAGATGCGCTTCGCTTGGCCTAGATCTTCCAAGGTCACTTTTTCAAGCTCAAGACCGATCTCTTCAGAAATCACAGTACCGCCCGTTAGGGTAGCAATGTCTTGTAGCATCGCTTTACGGCGATCACCAAAACCAGGTGCTTTCACGGCAGCAACTTTTACAATGCCACGCATGTTGTTCACAACCAGCGTCGCCAATGCTTCACCTTCAACATCTTCCGCCACAATCAGTAGTGGACGAGAAGCTTTTGCTACCGCTTCAAGTGCAGGAAGCAGTTCGCGAATGTTAGAAATTTTCTTATCAACCAATAGGATGAATGGGCTATCTAGATCAACACTGCCCGCTTCTTGGTTATTAATGAAGTAAGGAGATAGGTAACCACGATCAAACTGCATACCTTCCACTACATCGAGTTCATCTTGCAGTGCTTGGCCTTCTTCAACAGTGATAACGCCATCTCGGCCCACTTTTTCCATCGCTTCAGCAATGATGTTACCCACGCTTGAATCCGAGTTCGCAGAAATAGTACCCACTTGCGCAATCGCTTTAGTGTCTGAACAAGGTACTGAAAGCTCTTTCAACGCTTCAACCGCCGCCACGACAGCTTTGTCGATGCCACGCTTAAGATCCATTGGGTTCATACCCGCTGCTACAGCTTTCAAGCCTTCAGTGATGATCGCTTGCGCTAATACCGTTGCGGTTGTCGTTCCGTCACCCGCTGCATCGTTAGCTTGAGAAGCAACTTCTTTCACCATTTGTGCACCCATGTTCTGGAATTTGTCTTCCAGTTCAATTTCACGCGCAACAGTGACACCATCTTTGGTGATAATAGGTGAACCAAACGATTTATCTATCACAACGTTACGGCCTTTAGGGCCAAGGGTGACTTTTACTGCATCGGCTAGAATATTAACGCCTTCTAGCATTTTAATACGTGCATCGTTACCAAATTTAACGTCTTTAGCAGCCATCTTTAATTTCCTTTTCTAAATTCTGTTTTAATCAATCGTTTTTGAATCAGAGCAAAAATTACTCAATGCTTACTCGACAATCGCCATGATGTCGTTTTCAGACATAATGAGCACTTCTTTACCGTCGATCTTTTCCGTTTTAGTACCGTAGCTTTCTGCAAAAATAACCGTATCACCTACTTTGACATCCAGCGGTTGTACCGAACCATTTTCAAGGATTCGGCCTTTGCCTACTGCTAAGATGACGCCGCGAGTCGATTTCTCTGCAGCGGAACCTGTTAGAACAATGCCACCAGCAGATTTAGATTCAACTTCTTGGCGTTCAACGATAACTCGGTCGTGTAATGGACGAATGTTCATCGGTCGTCTCTCCTGATTAGATTTTCCGTTAGGTTTATGAAAAGGCTGATTACTCAGCTCGTGAGTGATATGTGGGGGAGCAAGCAAGGGATCCCAAGGGGGGAAAGCGAAAATTTTGTGATCTATTTAACGAATTGATAGCGAATCTTGGTTCTGTGCTGACAAAAGTTACTAGCGGCTCATCCTGTATAGTCAATAATTTGCTTTATTAAGCTGCTTCTTCATAATAGATAAGGCAAACAGAGGAATGCGATGAAAACCATTGACCGAATACTTCAAACCATCAAACGCGATGGAGCGGTAACCGCTAAACGACTGGCCGACGACCTAGGAATTACCACCATGGGGGCTCGCCAGCACCTACAAAGTTTGGAAGATGATGGCATTGTGGCGTTTCATGATGTCAAAGTAAAAGTCGGACGCCCTACTCGACACTGGTCTTTGACACAACAAGGCCACGACCAATTTGCTGATAGGCATGGCGAATTGGTCATCCAAGTGATTGATGCAGTTGAGCACCTTTTTGGTAAAGAAGGGCTAGCCAAAGTGGCGGCAGAGCGTGAAGCTCACACATTAGCACAGTATCAACACGCATTAATTGATTGCCACAGTTTAGAAGAAAAACTAGCTAAGCTAGTGACGCTTCGTGAGCAAGAAGGCTATATGGCAGAGCTCATACCATCAGCGAACGGTTACACTTTAATTGAGAACCATTGCCCTATCTGTAAAGCTGCGGCACGCTGCCCTAACCTGTGCCAATCTGAACTTAATATTTTCCAAACGTTGATCGGTGAGCAATATGTAGTTGAACGGAGCGAACACATCATTATGGGTGAGCGTCGCTGCCGTTATCAAATCACACCACGCTAAGATCGTCTCATTAGTAAGAAATGGCGATTTCGTTCCAACTCCTACCTTATTGATCGGTTATGCTTTCATTGTGTTGATAAAACAATCAACAGAGAAATAGTGTAAAGGAGAAAGATATGGAGCCCCCTCAAAAACAGGCCTTACCTTCTTTTGACGAGTTGGTTGAACTTGCCAAACATAATCCAGATGCCTTTACGCAACTGAAAAAAGATATCTGTGAAGAGATGATCCTCTCCTCTTCTAACAACATGCAAGACAGGTTATGGGCTCAGCAAAGTCACATTGACTTGGTGGTGAGCCAATGCAAAAACCCTGTCCATGCTAATGTTATGCTGATGCGTGAGCTCGGCGAACAGATGATGAAATTTAGAAATGCCTTAGATGGCGAATCGGCGCGCACTCAACCGAGCGCGACCATCATTCCATTTGTGCCGCGCCACAGCGACTGGCGTTAACCTCGCTATTTGAAGCTTTTTAAAACAACAGGAGGCATTGGCCTCCTGTTGTTTCATCAATTTTTTTCTATCAAGTTTACTCTGGTTCAGGTCCGTAGCGGTTGCGGCTTTGCGTTCCCTTCATAAAACCACATTCGACTAAAATCCATGAGCCACAAACCAGTGCGACCAGCGATACCAATGACTCTGTCATACTGGCTTGAGTGGCAATCTCGGCACTGGCAAAAGGCATACTCATACGGCCTATCACCAAAGGGACATTAAGCAATAACCACCAAGCAGACTTATCTCTGTCATGCCAACGTTTTACCGTGATGGCCAAATCAGGCAGTAACACCACTAGCAAAAACAGCGGCAAGATCAGGTGCGTATAGGCAGGAAACATTTGGTTTGCAGCGAGTGCGAAGCCCATAATGGACGCGTAATAACAGAGATTCCACATCCAAAATACTTTGCGCCCGATACGTCCTTGAAATGAAAATAGCAGTTCTTTAATCGACATCTTGTTACCTAAAATGGTTAATTTACAACCTTTTGGAAGCAATCTTTATCCATATCACGCACATTCACGGTCAGACTCCTGACTTGACTAGCTTGCTGTTGCAATACCGCCATTAATTGACGTGACAACTCTCTTTTTTGTTCAGGTGTCCGCCCTGACAGCAAATCAAAGCTGAGGTGAATAAAATCAACACTGTCGCCCTCTTCACCAATGCACCAATGGTGGCAGCGTAGCGCCCGTGATTTCACTGAGTCAGCGTCAAATAATCCGCAGCGAAGTGCGACTTGGTGAAGATCTTCCAATAACCCTTGAACATTCACACGTTCATCCACAGAGTTCGAGTATTCCATAACAAGGTTGGGCATACGAATTCCTTTTCTTCATTCATGATCAAATTTCAACACTGGTGAGTCTTATTGGTATCACTAGCTTTTCTTTTAACAGCCACTAATAGCAATTAATCTCGTAAAATCCGAGCCATTATCGACTATTCTGTCTATCTGATCACTGATAAGGGGTGTCACGCATTGCTTAAGATCCCATAAAGTCATGACTCGAATCATGATCTGACCGATTTTATCTGTTATATTCTTTCGCAATCACGTTTATTTTTGACATTCATTCATTTTAACTTTGATAGATAATGGAGATATTCCTATGCGTCATCCTGTAGTTATGGGTAACTGGAAACTAAACGGCAGCAAAGAGATGGTTGTTGAGCTGCTAAATGGTCTGAATACAGAGCTTGAAGGCGTAACGGGTGTTGACGTAGCCGTTGCTCCACCAGCACTTTTTATTGACCTAGCAGAGCGCACTCTGACCGATGCGGGTAGCGCGATCATTCTGGGTGCCCAAAACAGCGACGTACACAACAGTGGCGCATTCACTGGCGATATGTCTCCAGCAATGCTGAAAGAATTCGGTGCAACACACATCATCATTGGTCACTCAGAGCGTCGTGAATACCACAACGAATCCGATGAATTTGTGGCGCAAAAATTTGCATTCCTAAAAGAAAATGGCCTAACACCAGTACTTTGTATCGGTGAATCTGAAGCACAAAACGAAGCTGGCGAAACAGTAGCCGTATGTGCACGTCAACTTGACGCTGTGATCAACACTCAAGGTGTTGAAGCGCTAGAAGGTGCGATCATCGCTTACGAACCAATCTGGGCGATCGGCACAGGTAAAGCAGCAACAGCAGATGATGCTCAACGTATTCACGCCGCCATTCGCGCGCACATTGCTGCAAAATCAGAAGCAGTAGCGAAGAATGTCGTTATCCAATACGGCGGTTCTGTCAAACCTGAAAATGCAGCAGCTTACTTCGCACAACCAGACATTGATGGTGCTCTAGTTGGCGGCGCAGCACTTGATGCGAAAAGCTTTGCAGCTATCGCAAAAGCAGCAGCTGAAGCGAAAAAAGCGTAATTATTCACACTAATTATCGTTAAGAAGGTCAGCATTTGCTGGCCTTTTTTGTTTCTTCACTCGCGTCACACTTCCCATCCCAGCAGCTATAGTCGCGATCGCCAGAATCAAGTATCCTAACGTTTTGCTTAACCTACGTTGCCAGTAATGCACGATAAACACGGCCTATTAACCGCCCCAATTCCAAATGTGCTCAGTCAAATGACGATCCCAATGATTTTTGGTTTGATCGCGATTTTGATGTTTAACTTGGTCGACACCTTTTTTATCTCACTGTTGGGCACCGAATCTCTTGCCGCCATCAGTTTTACCTTTCCCGTCACCTTTGCGGTCAACTGCATCACCATGGGGATTGGTATTGGACTTTCGACGAGTATTGGCCGCTTACTCGGTCAAGGTGACGCCAAAAATGCGGCACGTTTTTCTAGTCACGGTGTCTTACTGGCTGTGGTGCTGGTGACATTCGCTTCAATTCTGGGTTTACTGACCATTAAGCCACTCTTCCTACTGCTTGGTGCCACTGACGATTTAATCCCTTTGATTGAGCAATAC
Organism: Vibrio sp. RM-69-4; assembly: GCF_024743775.1. Taxonomy (NCBI): domain Bacteria; kingdom Pseudomonadati; phylum Pseudomonadota; class Gammaproteobacteria; order Vibrionales; family Vibrionaceae; genus Vibrio; species Vibrio sp. RM-69-4. The sequence continues at coordinate 67,470 of NZ_JAMQXI010000070.1, read as the reverse complement.
ATGCAGGTTTGGTATTTGACCATTCCTTTGCTCGTTATTCCCATGGCTGGTAACAGCGCAATTCGAGCCACGGGTGACACCAAAACGCCGGCTAAAATTATGATGCTCGCAGGTTGTATTAACGGTCTGCTCGATCCGCTGCTGATTTTTGGTTATGGCCCTTTCCCTGAATTAGGAATCCAAGGTGCTGCTATTGCCAGTGCATTCAGTTGGTTAGGCGCACTGTGTGGATCGCTATATGTCTTAATCAAAAGAGAAAAATTATTGGCATGGCCGTATTTTCCTACTTTATGGCATGATTGGCAGCAGATCTTAAAAGTGGGCACACCAGCGGCACTCTCCAATGCAATGAATCCACTCTCTGGCGCGCTATTAATGATAATGCTGGCAAGCCATGGCACGGCTGCCGTGGCCGCTTACGGCGCCGCGCAGCGTATTGAGTCGATACTCATTTTGGTCTTGATGTCACTAACCTCAGCACTGACTCCCTTTATGGCACAAAACATCGGCGCAAAAAACATTGAGCGTAGCTTTGCTGGCCTGTTCCTCAGCATGCGTTTTTCTATCGTATTTCAATTGATGATTTTTGCGATGATGGTACCGCTGAGCATCCCTTTGTCAGCCCTATTTTCTCAAGAGCCCTCGGTGCGCGATCTATTGTGGCACTATTTGCTGGTGGTGCCACTGAGCTATGGCTTTCAAGGCATTGTGATGATGCTTGTCTCTGGATTGAATGCATTGCATCAACCCATGCGCGCCTTTCAGTGGAGCGTGATGCGGCTATTTGTGTTCACTCTTCCTGCCGCGTGGTTAGGTTCGTATCTCTATGATGTCGAAGGGCTGTTTATCGGGATTGCCGCAGGCAATACCTTAGGTGGGCTGCTGGGTTATTACTACGCCCTGCGTCTAAAACGAACTTACCTGTTTCGCTAATGCTACCATTTATCTGGTTGAGCACGTCGTGGTGAACTAAATATAAAAAAGCCAGCATTCATGCTGGCTTTATCACTTAGAAACATCGCCTTTCAGCGCGAGAAACTACTCTTCAATCTCGTCAAGGTCATCATCTAAGTCCATATCCACATTTAAAGGCTCAGGAGATAAAATAATACCCGTATTATCAGCGTACAAATAATCTTCAGGTAGGAAAGTGACGCCACCAAAATTGACAGGCACATCCACTTCACCGATACCTTGATTGGATGCTCCAACAGGAATAGAGGCGAGCGCTTGAATGCCGATGCTCATCTCTTCGAGTTCATCCACTTCACGGACACAACCGTAAACAACGATGCCTTCCCACTCATTTTCTTCAGCAAGAGCGGCCAATTCTGCATCAATCAGCGCACGGCGCAGTGAACCACCACCATCAATTAGCAGCACCCGTCCTAGCCCATCTTGCTCTAATACTTCACGGATTAAGCCATTATCTTCAAAACATTTAATCGTCGTAAGCTGGCCAGCAAAGGATGCGCTTCCACCAAAGTTACTAAACATTGGCTCCACCACATCGACTTGGTCGAGATAAATATCACATAACGCAGAGGTGTTGTATTCCATAATGGTTCTTCTCTTGCCGAAAATTATCTTCACCGAGTATATAGGGTCATTAAGTCATTGCAATGACAAGCGACAATTAACTCGTCAGAGTTTGAGCTATAACAATTCCAACAAACAACAAGTTGGTGATCAGTGAACATTTGACGATAGCGGGCATCATAGGTGCTATCTGCGCAGGTTGATCACTCACCCACACCGCTTTGCTGTGTTTTACCACTACCACAATGCTCAACAAAAAGGGCAAACTTATCCACGTTGGGCTGCTTTGCATCACTAAATACCAAGCAAAAGCGATCACCGCACCCGCCAATAGCATAAAGTGATATTGCTTGGCGCGCGTTTGCCCAAGACGTACGGCAACGGTTTTTTTACCGCAAACTGCATCATTTTCAATATCACGCATATTGTTGACATTGAGCACAGCGACCGCCAATAAGCCACAGCCTAACGCGGGTAAGAACAGGCTCGGTTCCACATGGCCGGTATGCAAGAAATAGGTTCCGGACACCCCAAGTAAACCAAAGAAAATGAATACGGATAAATCACCTAAGCCGACATAGCCGTAGGGTTTGTTACCGACTGTGTAAGCAATCGCAGCCACAATAGCGAGCACGCCTAGCCCGACAAAAGCCAGAATACTTTGCACGCTATCCAGTGCATAAAAAATCAACACCAAACCCGAGATAACCGTCAATGTGATGTTAATCAGCATCGCTTGCTTCATATCATCGAGCGTCACCGCACCGGATTGAATCGCTCTGATTGGCCCTAAGCGAGCCTCATTATCCGTGCCCTTGACCGCATCACCATAATCATTTGCAAGGTTGGATAAGATTTGTAATAAAGTTGCGGTAAGCAGAGCAAGCAGCGCTACTGGCAACGAAAAATGGCCCGATGAGAAAGCTAACGCGCTGCCCGTTAAAATAGAAACTAGCGCGAGAGGGAGCGTTTTAGGCCTGGCCGCATCAAGCCAGATATGGAGCGAATTCTTCATGCAAGGTCACTGCCGTTCAAAAAAGGGGTCAGTATATACTGTTCTGCTGGCGAGTATAACACGGCAATAAAAAGCCCGTCACTTTGGACGGGCTACAAACAGTGTACTGGCCATTCGACCCGCTAAAGAATAAAGCGGCTCAAATCTTCATTCTCGACTAACTCACCTAGGCGCTGCTTGACGTAGGCTGCATCGATAATCATTGAGGAGCCAGGCTTTTCTGTTGCATCAAATGAGATTTCATCCATCAAACGCTCCATCACGGTATGCAGGCGACGTGCGCCAATATTTTCCGTGGTTTCATTCACTTTCCACGCGGCTTCCGCAATTTGAGTGATGCCATCTTCAGTGAATTCAATGTGCACCTCTTCCGTCTTCATCAGCGCAATATACTGCTCGGTCAGAGAGGCTTTCGGCTCAGTCAAAATACGTTTAAAGTCATGGCTCGATAATGCTTCAAGTTCGACGCGAATCGGCAAGCGGCCTTGCAACTCGGGGATTAAATCAGAGGGCTTCGCCACTTGGAATGCACCCGACGTAATAAAAAGGATATGATCAGTTTTAACCATGCCGTGCTTAGTCGAGACGGTACTGCCCTCAATCAAAGGTAGCAAATCACGTTGCACCCCTTCACGCGATACATCTGGACCTGAGCTTTCGCCGCGTTTACAGATTTTGTCAATCTCATCGATGAAGACAATACCGTTATTTTCAACATTAAAAATAGCTTGATCTTTCAGCTCTTCCTGATTGACCAATTTTGCCGCTTCTTCCTCAGTCAAAGCTTTGAAGGCCTCTTTGATTTTGAGTTTGCGTTTTTTCTTGGTATCCCCTGCAAGGTTCTGAAACAAACCTTGCAGCTGATTGGTCATCTCTTCCATGCCTGGAGGTGCCATAATTTCAACCCCCATTTGAGGGACAGCGACATTGATTTCAATCTCTTTGTCGTCGAGCTTTCCTTCACGCAACTTTTTACGGAAGATTTGGCGAGTGTTCGAGCTCTCTTCGCCCTTTTCATTCTCTCCCCAAGCATCACGAGCTGGCGGCAATAAAGCATCTAAAATACGCTCTTCTGCTTGCTCTTGCGCGCGAAATTGCACCTTTTCCATCGCTTGCTGGTGAGTCATTTTTACCGCGACATCGGTTAAATCGCGAATAATGGTTTCCACTTCTTTACCAACATAACCCACTTCGGTAAATTTGGTCGCTTCCACTTTAATAAATGGTGCGTTGGCAAGCTTGGCGAGACGACGAGCAATTTCCGTTTTTCCCACCCCAGTTGGACCAATCATCAAAATGTTTTTCGGCGTTACTTCGGCGCGCAAGCTCTCTTCGAGCTGCATGCGACGCCAGCGATTACGCAGCGCAATCGCCACCGAACGTTTGGCTTTATCTTGACCAATAATATGGCGATTTAATTCGTGAACAATTTCACGTGGAGTCATTTCAGACATCAGATTTTCCTTAATTCTTTACCCTAACACTGTCTTTATTTTTCGGTGGTCACTGTTTGTTGCAGTAGCAATTCCGCCGGTATTTCTAGTTCTTCGATAGTGTGGAAATGGTTGGTAAACACGCAAATGTCGCCCGCAATTTTTAGTGCTTTTTCAGCGATTTCACGTGCATCTAAATCGGTATTTTCTAATAATGCGGTCGCCGCAGCTTGGGCAAAATTACCACCCGAACCGATAGCAATCAGGTCGTTTTCTGGTTGAACGACGTCACCATTACCCGTAATAATGAGCGATGCAGTTTCATCAGCCACCGCTAAAATCGCTTCTAGCTTACGCAGTGCTCGGTCACTACGCCAATCTTTTGCCAGCTCAACCGCGGCCTTAGTAAGATGACCTTGATGCATTTGCAGCTTACTTTCAAAGCGCTCAAACAAGGTAAACGCATCGGCTGTGCCACCTGCAAACCCTGCCAAGACTTGATTATTGTACAGACGGCGAACCTTGCGCGCGTTGCCTTTCATTACTGTATTACCGAGCGATACTTGTCCGTCACCGGCAATGACAACTTTATTATTACGACGTACAGAGACGATGGTAGTCACGACAGGACCTCTTATTTGTTTTCACGATGGAGTTAGCAAATATATGAGGATGGTTGGGGAAGATTTCAAGTCACAAAAAACACTCACCGCGAATCGATTGGATGCGGTGAGTGATCGCTCTTATTGTGGTTCAGTCCAAATGGCGCACGGCTCAATTTTAGCGCGTTGTAATTTATGCTCGTCACGCTGCGCATCACGCTTATATTTGTATGGCCCTAATACCACGCGATACCAACTGCTGCCTTCCGTTTTTCGGATTTCACTTTTTAAACCCTGAAACGCGATATCAAGTTTACGGCTTTCAGCCTGTGCCGAAGTTTTGTACGCCCCACACTGCATGATATAAGGGATTTCAGACACTTTCTGTTCTTTGGCTACCACTTCTACTTCACGTTTCGGCAAGCTATCCACGTAATCCCATTTTTCCTCTGGGGGCGGTGGGATCACTTTCTCTGGCTTAGGCTTTGCGACTGGTTTTGTAGGAACCACAACCGCTTGAGGCGGCTCAGGATCACGGCTGAGTAAGAACAGCCCATAACCAAAACCGGAAACGAGCAACAGTGCCAATAAGCCACTACGCCAAGGTTTACGACGTGGAGCTGTTTTTTTCGGGGTCGGCTTTTTCGGACTACGACCGCGCCTTACATAATCTTTATTAGCCACAGAGAATTCAAAAGTTGATGGTTTGTGCCAATGTTAATGCAGTTTCCAACGACTTAATAGTGCTGAAAGAGTTGCAGCGCATCAAAAATGCGCTGCATGTGGTTAGCTCAAGCGAGGAGGCGCTGCGCTTTCTCGAATCACTAACTTGGTTTCTAATAGTCGAGAACCTGCGCCAACCTCTTGACCGCGAAGAAGATCGAGCATCATGAGCATCGCTTGACGCCCTATCTCATAGCGCGGCTGTGAGATGGTCGTTAACGGTGGATCGCAGTAGAGCGCAAATTGAATATCATCAAATCCCACCACTGAAATATCTTGTGGAACGCGTAAACCCAATTTTTTGGCTTCCTTAATGACACCGATCGCCATACTGTCATTATGACTAAAAATGGCTGTGGGTGGCTCAGATAACGCCAATAATTGGCGCAGTGCTTTAGCCCCAGCTTCAAAAGTAAAATCACCATAAGTGCAATAATTAGGGTTCATGGTAATTCCTGCACGGCGTAAGGCTTGTTGATAACCTTGATGGCGGAACTTACACAGCGTGGCCTCTGCTGGCCCCGATATTTGCGCGATGCGTTTGTGCCCGAGCTGCGTCAAATAGTTCACCGCTTCAAACGCTGAAGTAAGGTTATCAATATGTACCGTCGGCAACTCAAGTTCTGGCGCAAATTCACATGCCATGACCATAGGTGGCAGGTTTTTTTGCTCCGGCTTACTAACATCAAACGGCAAATCCGTTCCCAGCAACAACATGCCATCGGCCTGCTTAGTAAATACGAGGTTAACTAACGAACTTTCTCGCTTTTTCTGCTGACCACTATCACCCAACAGTACTAAATAACCATGTTCCATCGCCGCATCTTCGATACCACGAATGATCTCTGTGAAGTAAGGGTCACAAATATCAGGCACAATAGCGACAATGGTTTTAGATTCATTACGGCGTAAGTTGCGAGCGAGAGAATTTGGTGAGTAACCAGCTTCCAAAACAGCATCTTCGACACGCTTTCGCGTTGAAGATGATACTTTTTCAGGGTTCATCAACGCCCTAGATACCGTGGCGGTTGATACACCTGCAAGCTGGGCAACATCCTTCATTGTCGCCATAGAAATTAACCTCTTTAAAAGTTGTTACTGGGCTGAAATCACCCGTTGTTATGTTTATAAAATCCGGTTGTAAAATCTGGTTATCCATTTTGAACGCTGAGCTGTTATTCACAGCGGATATATGAGTGATAGTCTATTCATTTCCACCCAGAAAGTTACGGTCAGATTAACAAATTTTACATAATAAGCGTGAAGCCACTCACATTAGAGAGGATTAAATAGGCTGACAAAAATAACAGTAACCTTTTTAGCACTCGATTGCTTCAATATGTTACATCTCATTTCATCGAAAACGCTACTGAGGTTTAACTGAGATCTTGCGGTTCAATATCTAACGACCAGCGAATTTTCTTGGCTAATGGTAACAGTCCAATCGCAGGCTTAGCACTCATCAATAGTTTTTGCATTTTGGAGCGATGTTGAGTTTGCAGTAATAACTGCCAGCGATATTTGCCCGCTCTTTTCGCCAATGGGGCTGGAGTTGGCCCTAAGACTAAGCACGAATCATCAAATAACGGATGCGCTTCTAACGTATGCCTAATTTGGCGTAAAAACTCTTCCACCATCGAAGCTTGATTGGATTCCGCTTTAAACAGTGTGAGATAGGTGTAAGGTGGCAACATCGCTATTTTCCGCTCTTCTAACGCGGTTTCTGCAAAATGACGATAATCCTTTTGCAACAGTGCTTGCAGCAAACTGTGTTCCGGGTGATGCGTTTGTAAAATCACTTCGCCGGGTTTACTAGCGCGCCCTGCTCGACCTGCCACTTGAGTAAATAGCTGCGCCAAGCGTTCGGCGGCACGAAAATCACTGCTGTATAGCGAACCATCCACATCCAATAACGCTACTAAAGTCACATCGGGAAAATGGTGCCCTTTAGCGAGCATCTGCGTGCCAATTAAAATCTGATACTCACCTTGGCGAATCGATGATAAAGCACTTTCTAAACTGCCTTTACGACGCGTACTATCGCGATCAATACGCACCGTTTTATATTCGGGGAAAAGCTGCGCCAGTTGCGCTTCAAGTTGCTCAGTACCTACCCCAACCGTAACCAACTGAGTGGAACCACAACCTTGGCACTGATGAACCACCGGACGTTGCGAGCCGCAATGGTGACAACGCATGTCACTGCTGTATTGGTGAAAGGTATAGTACGCATCGCAACGTTTGCACTCGGCAATCCAACCGCATTCATGGCACATCAGCGCGGGCGAGAAGCCGCGCCGATTGAGAAACAGCATCACTTGGTTACCAGCGCTGAGGTGTTTTCTCATCTCAGCAATCAGCGGCGCTGATAAGCCACTCTCTAAAAACAGGCCTTTCACATCCAACACTTTGTTTTTAGTAGGAACCGCTACGCCAGCACGCTGAGTTAAGCTTAAGTGATGATATTTGCCGCTCAATGCATTATGCAACGTTTCTAATGCTGGAGTGGCGGAACCGAGCACAATCGGGATCTGCTCAAGATTTGCACGCATTACCGCGACATCTCTTGCATGGTAGCGTAGGCTATCTTGCTGTTTATACGAAGCGTCGTGCTCTTCATCAACAATGATGATACCTAAGTCTGCAAAAGGCGTTAGCAGCGCTGAGCGAGTACCAATGATAATGCCCGCAATATTATCACGCGCCGCTAACCACGCGTTGAGGCGCTCGGTTTCATTGAGCCCCGAGTGGACCACGGCAACTGGCACATTAAATCGCTTACGAAAGCGGTTAATGGTTTGTGGTGTTAGACCAATCTCAGGCACCAGTACCAATGCCTGACGTCCTTTTTCTAAAACGGGCTTGATTAAGTTTAGATAAACTTCGGTTTTCCCTGAACCGGTGACCCCTTCAAGTAAATAGCATGCGAAATGGTGATGGCTATTAATTGAAGCAATCGCGATCGCTTGTTCTTGGTTGAGCTTGGGCTTTTCCACATCCGCTTCAACATTTTGCGGCCAAGCCGTCAGTGTCGGCCGTTTTTCCAGTGATTCTATCCAGCCTTTCTCTTGTAAGGTTTTGAGTACGCTGCTACCTACCTCTTCATCAATAAACAGTTGATGGGGCACAGCGCCAGACTCAAGCATCGTCATCACTTTGGCTTGCTTTACCGCTCGCCCGAATCCTTGCATGAGTTGATCGCGCCCACTGGGCGTCAGTTGCCACTCCACTAAGGTCGAAAAATCGGCCGCTTTCCCTTTACGTAATGCGCCAGGCAAGGCATTAAATAGCGTGTCGCCTAATGGGTGTTGATAAAACTGGCTACACCACAACAGCAATTGATAGAGTTTCTCTGGCCAGACTGGCTGGCTATCGAGCACCGCTTTTAGCGGCTTTAATTGATCGACTGAAAACTCAGACTCACTGACTATAGCGGTGACGATACCCACCAGAGTTTGCCGACCAAATGGCACCGACACTCGTCCACCAACAATCGGAAACAGATGACTTGGGATCTGATAATCAAACTGCTTATCCAATGGGACAGGTAAGGCAACGCGTGCAATGGTGGGGCGCATAATCGACCGTTCGTTCTACAAAAAATGTGAAAAGACAGTCTACTGGATGCGTCACCGAAATTCGAGCTTCGTCATTGGACAAAAATGTGGCGAAAATAGCGGCGAAATGGCTTGATCCACTGAAGAGGATTCATTAATATATCGCGCCTTGATGATATGGCTTCTTGCTTGATGTTAAGCAGTCAGCGGTATCAACATTTTTTTATTAACTACGTGTGGTGTCCGGCTTCGATTCGGATAGCGACGCGGCCCAATTTGAGGTTATCCCATGAAAGCTGGTATCCATCCAGAGTACAAAGCAGTTAGCGCGACTTGTTCTTGCGGCAACTCTTTCGAGTTCAGCTCAACGCTAGGCAAAGATTCTATCCACCTAGACGTGTGTGACAAATGTCACCCATTCTACACTGGTAAGCAACGTATCGTTGATACTGGCGGCCGTGTAGATCGCTTCAACAAGCGTTTCGGTGCTCTTTCTAGCAAATAATCTCTTTTTTGCTAGAAAATTAAAAAAGGATGCTTCGGCATCCTTTTTTGTTGGCATTTTTTGTATAGTTGTCAGTACGCACTGGTCTTATCTGCGACATTTTCTCCATTTTTTGATGAAGCACGTCAGGTTCCCGCCTAGGAAGTTTGAGCGACATCCATTAGAATTATGGACCTTTTCCAATCCAACACGAGCACTTATACCTATGTCTGATGACACTCACCAAGAATTAACGGCAGAAGAACAATTTCGCCAACGCGCACTCGATTACCATGCTTACCCAACCGCGGGTAAAATTGCCATTTCACTAACTAAGCCTGCCGACTCGGCTGAAGACCTTGCTTTAGCTTACAGCCCGGGCGTTGCTGAACCGGTTCGTGAAATCGCACAGAACATCGACAACGTTTATAAATACACTGCGAAAGGCAACACCGTCGCTGTGATCTCAAACGGCACGGCTATTCTTGGTTTAGGTAACTTAGGTCCGATGGCTTCCAAGCCCGTCATGGAAGGAAAAGCGCTACTGTTTAAACGCTTTGCTGGACTTGATTCAATTGATATTGAAGTAAAACACCGCACAATCGATGAATTTGTCGATACGGTTGCCAACATCGCCGACACCTTTGGCGGCATCAACTTAGAAGATATCAAAGCACCAGATTGCTTTGAGATTGAACGCCGTTTGATCGAACGCTGTAATGTGCCTGTTTTCCATGACGATCAACACGGCACTGCGATTGTTACCGCAGCTGGCATGCTCAATGCGATTGAACTGCAAGGCAAGAAACTCAACGAATGCACTATCGTCTGTCTTGGCGCTGGCGCAGCAGCCACCGCTTGCATGGAACTATTGATTAAGTGCGGCGCAATGCGTGAAAAAATCTACATGCTTGATCGCAAAGGTGTGATTCATACTCGTCGCGATGACATCAATGAATATAAGCAGTTGTTTGCTAATAACACCGACAAACGCACACTGGAAGATGTGATTGAAGGCGCTGACTTATTCCTAGGTGTGTCAGGCCCCAACCTGCTGCCTGCCGAAGCGCTAAAATTAATGGCCGATAAACCGATCGTATTTGCTTGCTCAAACCCGGATCCAGAAATTAAACCGGAACTCGCACGCGCGGTACGTGATGATTTAATTCTCGGCACAGGTCGTAGCGATTATCCAAACCAAGTCAACAATGTGTTGTGCTTCCCATTTATTTTCCGTGGCGCTTTGGATGTCCGTGCTAGTGAAATTAATGACCAAATGAAGCTAGCCGCAGTTGAGGCGATACGTGAACTGGCTAAAGAAGAAGTGCCGGCTGAAGTGTTGAAAGCTGCAGGCGTAAAAGCGTTAAGTTTCGGCCCTGAATACATCATTCCAAAACCGATGGACCCACGCCTACTGCCTCGTGTTGCTAAAGCGGTTGCTCAAGCAGCGGTTGACTCTGGCGTCGCTCGAATCGAGATGCCTGTCAATTACATGCAAGAATAATCACAAGCTTGAGCGGCTAAATGCCTCGCTCGAAAAAAAACCGCTGACTTTCAGCGGTTTTTTTATATTCTGAGACACAGAGCCAAAGTCACAATGGCAACTTACCCAGTATCCTCTCGATTTTATCTCGTTGTACCGCAATTACGCGCTACACTTCTTCATCATCATACGCTTCAAATTCAATGCCCATGGCGGTCATTAATGCTTTTGCTTCCGTCGGAATATCGTCTGGACGATCTTTTCTCAAATCTTCGTCGGTCGGTAAAGGTTGACCGGTATAAGCATGCAAGAAGGCTTCACACAGCAGTTCACTGTTCGTTGCGTGGCGTAAGTTATTGATTTGACGGCGAGTGCGCTCATCAGTTAATACTTTCAACACTTTCAATGGGATTGAAACGGTGATTTTTTTGACTTGCTCACTCTTCTTCCCATGTTCAGCATATGGGCTAATGTATTCCCCATTCCAGTCTGCCATTGCGCACCTTCGTTATCGTAATTGGTCGTTAAAAATTTGAAAGTTGGATTTTAGCGGGATTTACCGCCACAAGCAAAGACATATAGACGTCTAGATATATTGACGTCTTCTTTTGAGTTCAGTAAAGTGTGCCATTATCGACAAAGAGATACCCGAAATACTTGAAATTTCAGCAGAGCGGCAAGTCAAGGCAGCCAGACTATGTGATTGAAGTAGGTGAACCTAGCCAACATCGCAGCAACTTCAAGTTAGAAAGGGGATAGCAATCTCACGCACTATCGGATATAGCTAATACTCGAGACAATGGACATTGCCATTTCGTTGTCCCCAGATAAAGCAGGAACCCCTCAATAAAAGTCAGTTTATTGAGTTTAATTAAGTAAGGAAACCGTCATGACCACTCGCAAGCCAGCCACCATCGCCGTTAGAACCGGTATTGAATCCGACTCTCAATATCATGCTGTTGTGCCTCCAATTTATCTTTCGACAAATTATAGCTTTCCTGCGTTTGGTGAAGTGCCTAAATACGATTACACACGCTCTGGCAACCCAAATCGAGGTCTGCTCGAAAAAGCGTTGTTTGAACTCGAATCGGGTCAAGGCGCGGTGGTGACTAACTGTGGCACTTCGGCGCTGAATCTATGGGTTTCCGCCTTTTTAAGTCCTGACGATCTGATTGTGGCCCCGCATGACTGTTACGGTGGCACATATCGCCTGTTTAATACGCGTGCCAAAAAAGGCGATTTTAAGACACTCTTTATTGATCAATCCGATCCAAACGCTTTGCAGGCCGCTTTGGCGAAAAAACCCAAATTGGTACTCATTGAAACCCCATCCAACCCATTAGTTCGCGTGGTAGATATTGCTGATATTTGCCAACAAGCACACGCCGTCGGTGCATTAGTGGCGGTTGACAACACCTTCTTAACGCCAGTGTTCCAAAAACCATTAGAGTTGGGCGCAGATTTTGTCATCCACTCCACCACCAAATTCATCAACGGCCACTCCGATGTGATTGGCGGAGTTGTTATCACCAAAACAGAGCAGCACGCTGAAGAGCTAGCATGGTGGGGCAACTGCCTTGGCTCAACGGGAACCCCTTTTGATAGCTATATGACGCTGCGTGGCATTCGTACCTTAGGCGCAAGAATGCGCGTCCATGAGGAAAGCTCACGTGCCATTTTGGACTATCTGCAAAGCGAAGCCTTAGTAAAGGTCATTTATCACCCGAGTTTGCCAGAGCATCCTGGCCATGAGATAGCGAAAAAGCAGCAATCTGGCTTTGGCTCTATGCTCAGTTTTGAGTTTGCGGGCAGCTTTGAACAGCTTAAATATTTTGTCTCTCAGTTAACATTATTCTCACTGGCAGAGTCATTAGGAGGCGTGGAGAGCTTAATCTGCCACCCCGCTTCGATGACTCACCGAGCGATGGGCGAAGAAGCGTTGGCCGAAGCCGGTGTTTCACAGCAGCTATTACGCCTATCGGTCGGCTTAGAAGATGCGCAAGATTTGATTGACGATCTCGCGCAAGCCTTTGCTAAAGCGCAGGAGGCCTATTAATGACTGCCCTACGTCAATTGCACAAGTTTGGCGGTAGCAGCCTTGCCGATCCTGAATGCTACAAACGGGTCGTTAATATCTTAAAAGAGTATTCTCAAGCTGATGATTTGGTGGTGGTTTCTGCCGCAGGAAAAACCACCAATCGTTTAATCGAATTTCTCGACGCTCTCAATAAAGATGGCCGAGTGGCTCATGAGAACTTGCAATCGGTCCGTCAGTACCAAACCGATTTAATCAACGCGCTGCTCGATGAAGATGCAGCGCAACCGCTCATCACTTTACTCACCAACGAAATTCGCACTTTGGGTCAGCTTTGCGCGCCCCTATCGCCAGCTCAACAAGCGGCGGTACTTGGCCATGGTGAAGTGTGGTCATCACGCTTATTGGCGGCGTTACTCAATCAACATAACCTTGCGGCTGTGGCACAAGACGCCCGCGAATTTCTTCGCGCTCAAGCAGGCACACAACCGGAAGTGGATCGCGCTCGCTCCTACCCTTTGCTGAAAGAAATTTTGGCACAACACGCGCATCACCGAGTGATCATCACAGGCTTTATGGCTCGCAGTGAACAAGGTGATACTGTGCTACTTGGGCGTAATGGCTCCGATTACTCCGCTACGATGATCGGCGCACTTGCGGAAGTAAACCGAGTAACGATTTGGAGTGATGTGGCCGGTGTTTATAGCGCCGACCCGCGCATTGTTAGTGATGCCTGTTTACTGCCGCTACTGCGTTTGGACGAAACCAACGAGTTAGCGCGCCTCGCCGCCCCGGTATTGCACAGCCGAACTTTGCAGCCCGTGGCCCAAAGCACCATGGATTTGCACTTGCGCTGCAGTTATCAACCCGAAGCAGGCTCGACTCGTATTGAGCGTGTATTGGCATCGGGACGTGGTGCCAAAATCATTACTTCACTTGATGATGTGCTGTTGATTGAGCTTAATTTTGCTCACGGGCATGACTTCCAGCGCCTACAAAATGATGTACTACGCAGCTTGCGTCGTGCTCAACTCGAACCGCTAGCTTTCGATACTCAAGCCGATCAACACCAACTGCGCCTTGCCTATACTGCTGAGATTTCAGGTGGAGCCCTAGCCCATCTGCAAGATGCCGCTTTTGAAGCAGAAATTAAACTCAAAGAAGGCTTTTCATTAGTCGGTGCCGTGGGTGCGGGAGTGACGAAAAACCCCAATCACTGCTACGGCTTTTATCAACAGCTACGTTCATCACCGATCGAGTTTATCTGTGAAGCCGAATCTGGGCTGAGTTTAGTCGCAGTACTGCGTAAAACGCCGATCACCCCCTTAGTGGTGGGTATGCATAACCAACTATTTCAGGCGCAAAAACGGGTCGCACTGGCACTGTGTGGCAAAGGCAACATTGGTTCGAGTTGGTTAAAACTCTTTGCTGAACAAAAATCAGAGTTAGAAAAACGCCATGGCATGAACTTCGAGTTGGTCGCGGTGGTCGATAGCCAAACCTATTGGTTTGATGAGCAAGGGATTGATGCAGCATCGGTTTTAAAGCATTTTGACGATGAAGCGATTGCCAGTGAAGGAATGGCTTGGCTACAACGATTAAGCAATATTCAAGGATATGACGAAGCGGTTGTGCTCGATGTAACCGCAAGCAAAGAACTGGCTGATCACTATCTCAGCATTGCTGAAAATGGGGTGCACCTCATCTCAGCGAATAAAGTCGCGGGCTCTTCCTCTAGCGTCGATTACCACCAAATAAAAGAAGCGTTCGCGAAAATTAGCCGCCATTGGCTCTACAACGCGACGGTTGGCGCAGGCTTACCCATTAACCACACGGTACGTGATTTGCGTGAAAGCGGTGATGAAATCGTCGCCCTCTCTGGTATTTTCTCTGGTACTTTATCTTGGTTATTTCAGCAATTCGACGGCTCAATACCGTTTAGCGAACTGGTCGATTTAGCATGGCAACAAGGACTTACCGAGCCTGATCCGCGTAGCGATCTGGATGGTTCAGACGTAATGCGCAAACTGGTGATCCTAGCCCGTGAAGCAGGGTTACAGATCGAACCGGAAAATGTCAGAGTTGAATCACTGGTTCCTGATGAGCTCAAGCACCTCTCATTGGATGACTTTTTAGACAAAGGCCAACTGCTGAGTGAAAAATTAGCCGAGAGACTAACCAAAGCACAACGTGAAGATAAAGTGCTACGCTATGTCGCAAGGCTTGAGAAAAATGGCAAAGCAACAGTGGGGGTTGAAGCTTTAGAGCGTGAACACGCTTTGGCTAACCTTTTACCTTGTGACAACATTTTTGCTATCGAGAGTAAATGGTATCGCGATAACCCGTTAGTGATTCGTGGTCCGGGCGCTGGTAGAGAAGTGACAGCAGGAGCTATCCAATCGGACCTCAACTTGCTGTCAAGCTTGCTGTAACACTCCAGCTTATTCCAGATGAAGGGGCCACTAGGCTCCTTAATTTAACTGCGAAAGGATGATATTAGGTCATGCATACCGAGGTTGAGCATGACTTGAAGGTCACTCACAATCAACATGAATAATATTCATAATTACAGTGTTGACATTAAATGCTATTCAATACATTCTGTGGACATATAGACGTCTAAACGTCAACTTAAGGAATGATAGATTGGCGGAAGAACGCCACAGGGAGAAATAAAATGGGATACACGCACGCCGGTCATATTGATGCACTCAACCAGAACGTGGCTGAGCTATCAGATAATATCAATGTCTCATTTGAGTTTTTTCCACCCAGCTCAGCGCAAATGGAAGAGACATTGTGGAATTCCGTTCACCGTTTAAAAACCCTGCAACCTAAATTTGTTTCTGTGACTTACGGAGCAAACTCTGGCGAGCGCGACCGCACCCATTCGATCATTAAAGAGATTAAAGATCAAACTGGCCTTATTGCAGCACCGCACCTCACTTGCATTGATGCCTCTCGCGATGAGCTGATTCAGATTGCCGATGACTACTGGCACAACGGCATCCAGAATATAGTTGCACTGCGTGGCGATATTCCCGCTGGTGGCGGCAAACCAGAAATGTATGCTTCCGACTTAGTTACTCTACTCAAATCTCGCCATGATTTTGATATTTCTGTCGCGGCATTTCCAGAAGTCCACCCTGAAGCGAAAAGCGCGCAATCCGATCTGGTCAATCTAAAACGCAAAATTGATGCAGGTGCAAACCGCGCAATTACTCAATTCTTTTTTGATGTTGAAAGCTACTTACGATTTCGCGACCGCTGCGTAGCTGCTGGTATTGATGCTGAAATTGTACCGGGCATTCTACCGGTATCAAACTTTAAACAAGCTTCTCGCTTTGCCGCGCAAAACAACGTTAAAGTCCCCGGATGGATGGCGAAACAATTTAATGGATTAGATGATGACCCAACCACACGCCAGCTCGTGGGTGCAAGCCAAGCAATTGACATGGTTCGCATTTTAAGCCGTGAAGGCGTCAAAGACTTCCATTTCTATACGCTCAATCGCGCTGAAATGACCTACGCATTGTGCCATACGTTGGGCGTAAGACCGAAAGCATAAACTTTCTCTGCACTCATAACGCTATTCTATTATTGGTAAATGTTGTTCGTGATAAAACGCGATGATTGATTAAAAGTAACGCCGACTTGATGTCGGCGTTGTGGTATCACTTAAGCGAGCAGATTATTCCACGTCGTCCATTTTACCAAGTAAGCTACGAATACGATCTTGCCATGCACTCTGCTCTTGCTCCATTTGTTGCGCTTTTTGCTCAAGCTCTTCACGCGCTACTTTTAGCTCATTCGCTTCATTCACGAGCTGCTGTTTCTCTTCTTTAAGCTCTTCCACTTCCATTTGTAGAAGTGCGATGGTGTCAACTGCGGTTTGAATTTTTGCTTCTAGTAGTTCTAATACTTCAAAAGACATGGTGCATACCCTTAGTTATTCGGTTGAGGTGAACAAAATTTCACTTATTGGTTCATTCTACTCAGCACAGCGCTCAGAAACACTCACTATATGCAAATTTTCTCGCTATTTGGCTAAAAAATCGGCTCAACTTAACCGTCAACTCACTTAAGCGCCAAACCTAGGCCGAAAAACACTTTATCTAGCCATGGATTTGCTCAATTTGAGGCTTAGCTTTGATCAAGTGCAACCCTTGTGAACTAAAAAAGCAAACGTTTACTATTTGATATGCTAAAATTCCCGCCGAAATTTCCTATTCCCTTTTCTTTGGAGCTAGCATGAAACGCGATTTAGCAATGGCATTCTCTCGAGTCACTGAAGGTGCCGCACTGGCAGGTTACAAATGGCTTGGCCGAGGCGATAAAAATGCGGCCGATGGCGCAGCGGTAGAAGTCATGCGCAACCTACTCAATAAAACCGACATCCAAGGTGAAATTGTAATCGGTGAAGGCGAAATTGACGATGCTCCAATGCTCTACATTGGCGAGCTTGTTGGCCTTGGTGGCGATGCGGTTGATATCGCAGTGGATCCTATTGAAGGTACGCGCATGACGGCAATGGGCCAGTCAAACGCATTGGCTGTTTTGGCGGCTGGCGAAAAAGGCAGCTTCCTTAAAGCACCTGATATGTACATGGAAAAATTGGTGGTTGGCCCCGGCGCTAAAGGGTGCATTGACCTCAATAAGCCTTTAAAAGAGAATTTAGAAAATATCGCCGCCGCGCTGAATAAACCATTAGACACTCTAGTGGTGATCACCTTAGCGAAACCTCGCCATGATGCCACCATAGCGCAGATGCAAGAGATGGGTGTTCGCGTGTTTGCTGTGCCAGATGGCGATGTCGCCGCCTCGATCCTAACTTGCATGCCTGATAGTGAAGTCGACGTGATGTACTGCATCGGCGGTGCACCTGAAGGAGTGGTTTCAGCCGCGGTCATCCGAGCTCTAGATGGTGATATGCATGGCCGTCTACTACCACGTCATGAAGTCAAAGGCGATACGGAAGAAAACCGTATTTATGGTGCAAAAGAGTTAGCACGCTGCGCGGAAATGGGTGTCGAAGCTGGCGTAGTGCTGAAAATGGAAGAGATGGCCCGCAGTGATAACGTCATTTTCTCAGCTACTGGTATCACCAAAGGGGATCTGCTGGAAGGTATTACCCGCAAAGGCAACATCGCCACCACAGAAACGCTATTAATTCGTGGCCGCTGTCGTACCATTCGCCGTATTAAATCAATTCACTACTTAGAACGCAAAGACCCAGAAGTGCGCGCGATCATTTTGTAATCCGCCAGTGCTTTGCTCTGTTTTATTTTAACGACAAAGTATAGAGAGACAAAAAAGACCGCAATGCGGTCTTTTTTACTTAATCACTTTATACCGAGATGGAAGAAGTGATTAGAATAACTCTTCAGCTACTTTATACAAATCAGTGCGAACTGGACGCTTCATATTTTCAATTGCGTCGATAATATCGTGGTGAACCAACTGCTCTTTCTGAATACCAACACAACGACCACCGTGGCCATCAAGCAGTAAATGTACCGCAAAATTACCCATGCGTGACGCAAGAACACGGTCAAACGCCGTCGGGCGACCACCGCGTTGAATATGACCCAGCACGGTAGCGCGAGTTTCACGTCCCGTTGCTTTTTCAATTTCTTTCGACAGTTGGTTAGCATCCATCATCAACTCAGTCAGTGCAATAATGGCGTGTTTCTTACCTTTCTTAATACCGTCTTGAACATTTGCAATCAGTTGCTCCATATTCAGGCCAGTTTCAGGGGTGATGATGTATTCACAACCGCCTGCAATCGCCGACATCAGAGTCAAATCACCGCAATGACGACCCATAATTTCAACAATAGAAATACGTTGATGAGAAGAGGAAGTATCACGTAAACGGTCAATCGCATCGATAACCGTATTTAATGCTGTTAAGTAGCCAATGGTGTAATCGGTACCTGCAATGTCGTTATCAATCGTGCCTGGTAAACCAACGCATGGAAAACCCATTTCGGTCAGCTTTTTCGCACCCATGTAAGAACCGTCACCGCCGATGACAACTAAAGCATCAATACCATGCTTTCTTAGGTTTTCGATCGCTTTTTCACGTACTGCGACTTCACGAAATTCAGGGAAACGCGCAGAACCTAGGAAAGTACCACCTTTATTGATAACGTCAGAAACGCTTGAACGATCCAATTTTTTAATACGATCTTCATAAAGACCAAGGTAGCCATCGTAAATACCAAATACTTCCAAATCAGCACCGAGTGCCGTACGAACAACACCACGGATTGCTGCGTTCATGCCAGGTGCGTCACCGCCACTAGTCAAAACACCGATCTTCTTAATCATGCTCACCCTCGATTTTTTGGGAACTTAATACTAATTTTTTACGCTGTCCGTTAGCGATAAAACCGACAGCAAAATCTTTCTAATCTGTGCATAATGTTACCTTTCCTAAAGAGGAATACTACTGTTATTTGCACGAAATTATGTAAGTTTGCTACTTATGTAAGAGTATTACAGTTTTGAGTTAATGCTTTGTTGATTCATATCAGAATCAGGCTTATTTATTGTTCTTAAAAAGATAGTTAATAAGCGCGTTTTTGTCGCTACCACCCTTGTGATTTTTGCTTTTTTTCTGGTCCAAACACCACAGAATAAGGATCTTGGTGGATTAATACATCAGCTCCCGGGAAAGCCTCGAGTAGCTTATCTTCCACCTCATCGGAAATGCGATGCGCCTCAATCAAGCGGATATTGTCATCTAGTTCCAGATGTAATTGAATGAATCTTACAGGTCCAGACATGCGAGTTCTTAATTGATGTACACCCAACACACCAGCCACAGAAAGACATTCTGTGCGGATTTGCTTCAATTCCTCATCAGGTAACTTACGATCCAATAAGGTCTGAATGGCCTCTTGCACCATACGAAAAGCGCTGTAAAGAATATAAACGCCAATGCCGATCGCAAAGATGGCATCGGCCTGTTTAAAGCCAAACCAGCTCAATATAAGCGCGATCATAATCGCCGCATTCATGAACAGATCGGTTTGGTAATGCAATGAATCCGCGGCAATGGCTTGGCTGCCCGTTTTTTTCACGACATGCTTTTGGAACAACACTAAGCCAAAAGTCACCAGCATTGCAAACAGGCTGACATAAACGCCATATTCAGGAGAGGTTAATTCGTGTGGGCGGAAAAAACGGTCAACCCCATTGAGGATAAGAAAACAGGCCGAGCCTGAAATGAACATCGCTTGGGCAAGAGCCGCAAGCGATTCCGCCTTACCATGACCAAAGGCGTGCTCTTTATCTGCGGGCTGCAGTGCGTAACGCACCACAATTAAATTGACCACGGAAGCGGCAATATCAAGTAAGGAATCAATCAAGGATGCGAGTAGGCTAACTGAACCGGTAATCCACCAAGCGATCACTTTTACTATCAGCAACAATGAGGCTACAAGGGTTGCTGTCCAGGCAGCAAGCGTAACAAGGCGTGCGTATTCTTGTTTCATATCACTAAAATCAGCTTGAGAATGAGCAGGTAGTATACCTTCTCAAATTAAGAATGAATATGACACAAAAATGAACAGGCCTCACCCGAGGCCTATTATCAATGATTAGCGGTTATCAATGACTAGCTATTTTTTTTCATGTGCTTAGGACCATTTTCCATGCACTTCTGCCTGCGATCTTGTTGTAGCGTTTGCAGTTTTGCTTTTTGTTCCGGAGTTAGCACACTCATCATGTCATGACGTTTTTCTAGCATCTTGACACGGTGAGCGACCTGTTGATCGACCATCTCTTTGGCTAGTTCATTTGCTGCTACCGCATCAAAGTTCTCAGCGAGCACGAGAGCCTGTACTTTGTCATGGTGCGCTTTCATTTTCGCTTGGCGTTGACCTTTGTGCTCACCCTTCATCGCTTCGCGATTCGCCTCACGCATTCCTTTCAGCTTTGCTTGTTGATCAGACGTCAAATCAAGCTGCTGCATCATGCCGCGATCAAAACCGCCACACTCATCATTTGGGCCTTTATGCTGCTCTTTACCACCAAATGCAAAGACGCTTGCTGTGCTAAGAGTCAGAGGAAGTATCACCGCCGCAAGTACTAATTTTTTTGCCATTTTCATCATCTATTCCTTCACTAAGTGGATTCTAACAAGCTGTATTCACAGCGCTTGAGTGTAGAATAGAACCTATACGGTAAAGCAACGTATAGTGAGCGTAAAGAATCGTAAAGAGCTTATTGCTCACTGAATATCTTGCATATTTCGCAGTAAACTGTACCCATAACTTCCCCAACGACGAGGCGACACATGGCGCATATTCTTCTGATTGATGATGATACTGAGCTCACCAGCTTACTAAAAGAAGTCTTGAGCTATGAAGGCTTCGATGTCTCTGAAGCGAATGATGGAGAGAGCGGGCTCACGGCCATTCATGATCGCATTGATCTTGTCTTACTCGATGTAATGATGCCTAAGCTTAATGGGATGGAAACGCTGAAAAAGTTACGTGAAAACTGGCATACCCCGGTATTAATGCTCACCGCCAAAGGAGAGGAGATCGATCGCGTCATCGGTTTAGAACTCGGCGCGGATGACTATTTACCGAAGCCTTTCAGTGACCGAGAGCTGCTGGCACGCATTCGCGCGATTTTGCGCCGAACCCAAACCACCAATGGCACCAAACATAATGACGTCATTGAGTGCCAAGATATTCAAGTATACCCCAGCAAGCAGGAAGCCTATTGCCAAGGGCAATTGCTGGACCTTACCACCACGGAATTTGCCTTGCTGACTCATTTTGTGCAAAACCCAGGCGAAACCTTAACTAAAGAAGCGCTCAGCCTTGATGTTCTAGGAAAACGGTTGGCGGCCTTTGACCGCGCGATTGATATGCACGTCTCGAATTTACGCAAGAAATTACCTGAACGTGTCGATGGTAAATCACGGATTAAAACGCTGCGTGGTCGTGGCTACCTCATGATTCTGGAGGATTAATGCGCCTACCTAAAATCAACAGCCTTTATGGCAGAATTTTTGCCATTTTTTGGTTTACGATGCTGCTGGTGCTGATCGCAGTATTAGCACTGCCGCACCTTGATCCTCGTAAAACCCGTGATATACCTAGCGATGAATACCAACGTCTTACACACTTAAAACAAAAAATAGAGAGTATGTTTAAAGATGAGCATGAACTCACACGCATCCTCTTTCGTTTAGAAAGTAGCAGCAACAAGCGTGGTGAAGGGCACATGCGCGAGAAGAACGGCACTCCACAATTCTTTATCACAACGCCAGATGGCACAATCCTCACCACCAAAACTCAAGCCGACTTTAAGTTTAAAGCACTCCAAAATTTCGTGACCAGCATTGAATCCATTGATAAGCCACAACAGAAGCTCTATGGCCGTTATATGATTTCAGGTCCATTGCCAATCACCCTTGCCAAGCAAGATCTACTCATGTTTGTCGGTATTCGCTGGAATGAGCCCCCCCCGTTCTTATTGCAACTGTTTGACCGTCCGTTCGGCCTACTGCTTGCCGTGATGCTCGTCAGTACACCGCTACTCTTATGGCTTGCATGGGCATTGAGTCAACCCGCCAGCCGCCTCGAGCAAGCCGCCAAACGGGTCGCTCGCGGCGAATTTGTGGTCGACCCAAGCTTAGAAAAAGGCACCAGTGAATTTCGCCAAGCGGGAAAAAGCTTTAACCAAATGGTAGAAGCCGTCAATCAAATGATTTCTGGCCAGCAGCGATTGCTGTCGGATATTTCACACGAACTGCGCTCCCCTTTAACTCGACTGAGAATGGCCAATGCACTTGCCACTCGTAAACAAGGTAGCAGCTCAGAATTGGAGCGAATCGACACCGAAGCACAGCGTTTAGAGCAGATGATCGGTGAACTGCTGACGCTTTCGCGTATGCAAACCAATAGCCATCTCAGCCGAGAAACTCAACCGCTATCCAGTTTATGGGAGGAACTATTGAGTGATGCCCAATTTGAGGCGGAGCAGATGGAAAAAAGACTCACCTATAATGCGATTCCACCGCACACGATTTCCGGTACACCAAAACTGCTGATGAGCGCATTGGAAAACATTGTGCGTAACGCCATTTACTATGGCAAAGATGAAATCAGTATTACCTTTTCGGTCGAAAAAGGCAGACTATCGGTTTGCGTGGAAGACAATGGTGAAGGCGTTCCCGAAAACGAGTTAGACGATATTTTCCGCCCCTTTTACCGTGTTTCCACTGCGCGTGATAGGCACAGTGGTGGTACAGGGTTAGGTTTAGCCATCACCGAAAGTGCCATTCGTCAACACAGCGGTACGATTCACGCAAGTCGCAGCCAATTAGGTGGGTTAAAAGTACAATTCACGCTCCCATTGGATAGTTAAATTCCACTTATGCCTATATTGCCAAATAACGGGTGACTTGTACTCAATAGGCTCGTCACCTTATACTTCCGGCCCACACTCCTTAAGAGCAGCTATACCATGTTTGATATCGCACTTTACGAACCTGAAATCGCCCCTAATACCGGAAATATTATTCGCTTGTGTGCCAATTGCGGCGCTAATTTGCATCTTATTGAACCGCTGGGTTTTGATCTAGAAGAGAAGAAAGTGCGCCGTGCAGGGCTTGATTACCACGATTTAGCGCGCGTAACGCGTCATGCCAACTTGGATGCCTTTATGGACTACCTCAATGCAGAGCGCGAAACGTACCGGATTTTTGCTTGTACCACTAAAACCACGGGGCACCACGTCGATGCGCAGTTTCAAAAAGGGGATGTGTTGATGTTTGGCCCAGAAACTCGTGGATTACCAGCGCAAGTCATCGCAAGCCTACCGATGACACAACGTATTCGTATTCCGATGATGGCAGAAGCTCGCAGTTTAAATCTCTCTAATGCGGTCGCTATTATTGCGTTTGAAGCGTGGCGTCAAATGGGCTTTGAAGGTGCGCAATAACAGCGCTAGTGTTCTAAAACGGTAGGAAGATAAATCACCAAATAGCAAAAAGGCCGCCTAGGCGACCTTTTTATTAATTCTAGATATTAGGCTAGATTACAGAACAGTTACTTGAGCTGCTTGTAGGCCTTTTTGACCGTTTTCTACATTGAAAGACACTTTTTGGCCTTCAATTAGAGTTTTGAAACCGTCAGAAGCGATTGCATTGAAGTGTACGAACACGTCAGCGCCGCCGTTATCTTGAGTAAGGAAGCCGAAACCTTTAGTTTCGTTAAACCATTTTACAGAACCAGTTGTTTTGTTAGACATAATGTGTCCCTTTTATTTAAATTCATAAAGTTATCGCGCTTATGCGCAATGCACTGATAGATTGAATTATTTAATGTTACTAATAAGGTAAGGGAAACACTGAGGACATCAACTTTTACGATGGGATTCTGAGAATTTACTTTTACTTTTATTTTTTGTTTCATTAATAACCCCTGAACAACAGAGCGAGGTAACTATATTCGCTAACGTTGCACTAAGCAATCTATTTCGGCATTTAATTTTTACAACTCAAAACAATAGAGTAAGAAACACCATAAAAAGTCTTTTATTTCAGCCTATTATGCTCATCATCTTTACGTTCAAATTCACCTTCGAAGGTTTTTCCCGTTTCAGATGGTTCAAAGTCACGATCAAATGGGGCTTTGTTATGACGGCTATCATCAAACTGCGCCTGAAAACGGCCTGATACACCATTCACCACCACTTTATTCATCAAATAGTTGGCAAGCAAAGCCCGAGGCGCAGGCAATAGCACCACCATACCAAGTGCATCGGTCAAAAAACCCGGTACTAAAAGTAGCACACCCGCCACCGCCAGCATCACGCCCTCAATAATTTGCTGCGCAGGTAGCTCACCTTGGTGCAAACGGTGTTGAACGCTAAGTAAAGTTTGTATCCCTTGACTACGAACCAATGATGCACCAACAAATGCCGTAATCAGCACCAAGGCGATAGTTGGCCACATACCTAGCAAGCTGCCTACTTGGATAAAGAGACCAATTTCAATGATTGGCACAAAAATAAAAGCCAGAAGTAAGATTGGAAACACACGCCCTCCTTTGTTTATTGCTCTCACCTTACCGTCAACCACAGGCGACTACAACACTCAACGCTCAATCAAAGAGCACCACCTCATAGCCTAAATGACTAGATAGAGCCACTATCTATCTTAAAATAGACCGAATATTGGCTCTATCTGAAATCCATTCATTCGTTCATTTTGCTAACAAAACCTGAACAAATCTCATACCACACAGACAAATCCAACCGACGGCATCACAACTATTTATCAACGCGATAACTGTTTTTAAAACCTAAAAATAACGCATGTGAGTGCGTATCAAATTTTCATAAAATATTGACCTAAAAGGTGATCCACTTACTATTTTTTAAATCTAGGTTGAGTATGATGTGCCACAGAAGTCAGGACGGATTTTCCAGCCTAAAATTCTGACGAATGGATTCTTAAACTGCAGAAATGGCTAATAATTTCACTAATTATCAGAATAATTCTCTAAGGATCCTGTTATGGCTACCCTATCAGAAACGACAGCTGCTACAGCTAACTCGGCCACTCGTATCGAAGAAGATCTATTAGGTCAACGTCACGTTCCTGCTGACGCGTATTATGGCATTCATACGCTGCGCGCTATCGAAAACTTTAATATTTCAAAATCAACCATTTCTGATGTGCCTGAATTTGTACGCGGTATGGTGATGACCAAAAAAGCCGCCACGCTAGCCAACAAAGAGCTCGGCGTCATTCCAAGCCAAGTGGCTAATTACATCCTCCAAGCGTGTGACTTGATCCTAGAAACAGGTAAGTGCATGGATCAATTTCCGTCAGACGTATACCAAGGCGG
The DNA here is from genome assembly GCF_024743775.1 of Vibrio sp. RM-69-4. NCBI lineage: Bacteria > Pseudomonadati > Pseudomonadota > Gammaproteobacteria > Vibrionales > Vibrionaceae > Vibrio > Vibrio sp. RM-69-4. The sequence goes on along the minus strand of NZ_JAMQXI010000070.1, from coordinate 41,718 downwards.
CGCCGGTACTTCTGTCAATATGAACACCAACGAAGTGATCGCAAACCTTGCTCTGGAATTGATGGGTAAAGAAAAGGGTCAATACGAGTTCATCAACCCCAATGACCACGTTAATAAAAGCCAATCAACCAACTGTGCTTACCCTACTGGTTTCCGCATTGCGGTATACAACAGCATCCTGAAACTGATTGATTCTATTGCCTATCTAAAAGGTGCGTTTGAGCTAAAAAGCCAAGAGTTCTCTGGCATTTTGAAAATGGGTCGTACTCAATTGCAAGACGCCGTACCGATGACCGTAGGTCAAGAGTTCCGCGCTTGGGCGGTCACCATTAATGAAGAGATCCGCAACCTAGAGTACACCTCTAAACTGCTGCTTGAGATCAACCTTGGCGCAACAGCGATCGGTACTGGCCTGAATGCGGCGCCGGGATATCAAGCGGCGGCAGTGAAACACCTTGCTGCGGTGACTGGCTTAGCTGTGGTACCAGCGGAAGATTTAATTGAAGCAACCTCTGACTGCGGTGCTTATGTTATGGCGCACGGCGCGCTAAAACGCCTTGCTGTGAAACTCTCTAAAATCTGTAATGACTTACGTCTTCTTTCATCTGGCCCTCGCGCGGGTCTAAACGAGTTGAACCTACCTGAACTGCAAGCTGGGTCTTCCATCATGCCTGCAAAAGTAAACCCTGTGGTGCCTGAAGTGGTCAACCAAGTGTGCTTTAAAGTACTTGGTAACGACAACACTATTTCCTTTGCCGCAGAAGGTGGCCAATTACAACTAAACGTGATGGAACCTGTGATTGCACAAAGCATGTTTGAGTCAATTGAAATTCTTTCAAACGCCTGCATAAACCTTCGTGACAAGTGTGTTGACGGCATCACTGTCAATAAAGAAGTGTGTGAAGCTTACGTATTCAACTCTATCGGTATCGTGACTTACCTTAACCCATATATTGGCCACCATGAAGGTGACATCGTGGGTAAAATTTGTGCGGAAACGGGTAAGAGCGTACGTGAAGTGGTGCTTGAGCGAGGCTTACTCACCGCCGAAGAGCTCGATGACATCTTGTCCGTCGAAAACTTTATGCGCCCTCAGTACAAAGCGAAACGCTACGAATAATCAAAAAAGGCTCTGATTCAGAGCCTTTTTACTTTCTACAAGTTATTAAGTGAGAAAAAATTGCGTTACATCATGGCGCAAAGCATACCGTTCAATATCGCTGAACCTGTAGAATGACCCTATTTTTCATTATCTTTAGGAGTATAAGATGTTCTTAATTGAGTTCCTTATCGTATTAGGATGTATCCTAATTGGTGCAAGGATTGGTGGTATTGGGCTTGGTGTGATGGGCGGTATTGGCCTTGCTGTACTGAGCTTTGGATTTGGCATGCAACCAACCAGCCCACCGATTGATGTGATGTTGATGATCATGGCCGTGGTTGCAGCAGCAGCCTCAATGCAAGCGGCTGGCGGTTTAGATTATTTGATCAAAATTGCCACTAACATTTTGCATAAAAACCCTCGCCACATCACTTTCATCGCCCCTTTGGTAACTTACTTTTTTACAATGATGGCTGGTACAGGTCACGTGGCCTATTCAGTACTGCCCGTTATTGCTGAAGTAAGCCGTCGCAGTGGTATTCGTCCAGAACGTCCTTTAGGTATGGCGGTGATCGCGTCACAATTTGCGATTGTAGCTAGCCCAATTGCGGCCGCCGTCGTGGCGTTAGTCGCCTTCTTAGAACCACAAGGCATCACGCTAACGGATGTGTTGATGATCACCATCCCAAGTACCATTCTTGGTTTGGCTTGCGCGTGCTTATTCGTCAATAAAATCGGTGTTGAGCTGAAAGACGACCCAGAATATCAGCGTCGCTTGCAAGACCCAGAATTCCGCGCAGAGATGGAACAAGAAGTATCGATTGCTGATATTCAAATCACGCCACAAGCGAAAAAATCGGTCGGGCTATTTTTGTTCGGTGCCATTGTGGTGGTGGTGATGGGTGCATTGCCTAGCTTGCGCCCACAATTTAACGGCTCAGCCATGGGGATGGCGCACACGATTGAAATCGTGATGCTGTCTATCGCGGCGCTGATCATTTTACTGTGCAAACCTGACGGCAACGCCATCAGCCAAGGTTCCGTATTCCATGCAGGTATGCGTGCCATCGTGGCGATCTTCGGTATCGCTTGGTTAGGTGACACCTTCATTGCTGGCCATGGTGCCATGGTCAAAGAAGCGGTCTCTGGCTTAGTGGAAGTCGCACCATGGACATTCGCGTTCGCGTTATTTGCTCTGTCGGTGATGGTCAATAGCCAAGGCGCAACAACAGCCGTGTTAGTCCCTGTTGCAATAACCTTGGGTTTGCCACCAGCCATTATTATTGCGGTTTTCGTTGCCGTTAACGGTTACTTCTTCATTCCAAACTACGGCCCTATCATCGCATCTATCGACTTTGACCGGACTGGTACCACTCGTATTGGTAAGTATATTTTCAACCACAGCTTTATGCTCCCAGGCTTGTTAAGCATGGTGTTTAGTATTGGTTTTGGTTTGTTGTTCTCCAATATTTTGATGTAATCTCTACTATTGTTATAAGGGAGCTTTGGCTCCCTTTTTATTTGTCACGTATAAAATATTGATACATATCAATAAAGCAATAAATAATTACTTCTCTTCACTCATTCAGCTTAATGAATAAAATTTCAATATATTTACCCTACAACGATTATCCGCCTATCTCCATGTCTTCGAATAAAAAGCGTAAGAATATAATTCCATTATTTACACTCAATTACCCTAAATTAAATTCCCTAAAAAAATGGTGTGTAACTCGGTACTATTGTTTTGTGAAGCAAGACAAAGTTACGCTTTAAAACTCACCTTAGAATTTATACAGATATCTGAGCAAGTGAGCATTTATGTTCACTTAATAATAATTAAAACTTTTCATTTAACGTATTTAATTGAAGTTCCAATAACTTTTTATTCTTTCACCCCTAGTAAATAATATTTTAATGGGATGGAAGACTGAAGAACATTAGCCGCTGAACACACTCAGAATCTCGTTGTTCTCTGAGTGTAAGGAGATCGCTATGACAACCCAAACTGTATCCACGGAACCTAAAGGTGGCTTCTTTGCTAACTTTAAGTTTCCTTCCGCTTACACCATCCTTTTCATTCTAATTGCTCTTGTGGCCCTTTTAACCTGGATTGTGCCTGCCGGTCAGTATCAGCGCACCATGAATGAAGAACTGGGCAAAGAAGTGCCTATTGCGGGAACTTATCAACACGCAGAAGGTAACCCACAAGGGGTGATCGATGTGTTGATGGCACCGATTGACGGCTTTTATGACCACAACAGCTACGAAGCTGCCGCGATTGACGTGTCTCTGTTCATTTTGGTCATTGGTGGCTTTTTGGGCCTAGTGACCAAAACAGGTGCGATTGATGCGGGCATTGAACGCGTAACAGCGCGGCTTGAAGGGCGTGAAGAGTTGATGATACCCATCCTGATGGCGCTGTTTGCCGCAGGCGGTACGATTTACGGTATGGCGGAAGAATCCTTACCTTTCTACACCTTACTCGTACCAGTGATGATGGCCGCTCGTTTTGACCCACTGGTTGCCGCCGCTACCGTACTGCTTGGCGCGGGTATCGGTACGCTGGGCTCCACTATCAACCCATTTGCCACCGTAATTGCGGCCAACGCAGCGGGCATTCCCTTTACTGATGGCATCATGTTGCGCTTAGCAATGTTAGCTGTCGGTTGGGTTATCTGTGTACTGTACGTGATGCGCTACGCGAAAATGGTGCAAGCGGATCAAAGTAAATCGATTGTGTACGATAAGTACGAAGAGAACAAAGCTCACTTCCTTGGCAACCAAAGTGGAGAGAAACTCGAATTCACCGCCACCCGCAAAGTTATTTTGACCATTTTCGCGGCCGCTTTTGGCGTGATGATTTATGGTGTATCTGTTGCTGGATGGTGGATGGCTGAGATCTCAGCGATGTTCTTGGGTACAACCATCATTATCGGTTTAATTGCTCGTATGAGTGAAGAGGAATTCACCACCAGCTTTATTGATGGTGCACGAGACCTATTAGGCGTAGCACTGATCATTGGTATCGCACGCGGCATTGTGGTGATCATGGACCGCGGGATGATCACCGACACTATTTTGTTCTCAGCCGAGCAAATGGTTACTGGCCTTTCATCCGTAATTTTTATTAACGTAATGTATTTACTGGAAATTCTTCTCTCTTTCCTTGTACCTTCATCTTCTGGCCTTGCGGTATTAACCATGCCAATCATGGCGCCATTGGCTGACTTTGCAGGCGTTGGTCGCGACCTTGTCGTCACGGCTTACCAATCAGCTTCAGGGATAGTCAACCTCATCACGCCAACCTCTGCGGTAGTAATGGGCGGCTTAGCAATTGCTCGTGTACCTTATGTTCGCTGGGTGAAATGGGTCGCACCACTGTTAGGCATATTGTGCGTATTCATTATGCTATCTCTCAGCCTAGGTGCGATGCTATAGCGCCAAACTGATGAACGATATGTCGTAGGTGAAAACCGCGTCACACCCTCTAAAAGCCGCATGATTGCGGCTTTTTTATTGGCGGGCCGACTTAGGCTCATTGGCTGTGCAGCTACTCAGTTCTAAACATGATACGGTTAGCCAAATCACGAAATGATGGGTTTCAACGTCGTTAGATAACCATTAGTTTTGATGGCTATTTTTTTATAGCAATCGGCTGGGATAAATAACCACTTTTGGTGACTAAATAAAACGCGGCCTATATTCCTTTATCACCAAATTCAGATCGCATGCTATTTCATCTCTCATTTTCCGTCCTCTATTACGCCAATTCAGACAAAACATCTACATTAGAAAGCCTGCGTGAGATCAAGTTTTATTAAGAAAGTTATGTTAACACAGCCCATTTCTTCGACTCATATTCAACTATATACCCTTTTCAAGTGCATATTCTTAACCCATTCGATGAATTATCGATGCGTTTTTGGTGCATAAAATTCCCAACCAAAATACCGATCCTATATGGAGTAGTGCTGCGTGAGATTTAAATTGAATGAACATCCATAAAAAAAGCAGTAATAAATATAACACTCACAATATAAACACTGCATAAACATTGTTAAAAAACTATTATTTTCGCCGAATTTCAATATAAATCATTCTGTGATGGACCTCTAAGAACATATACAGACCAAGGGTAATATTAATTGCAGAACAAAGAAGTGAATAAATAAATTCATACTGAATTCCCTACAGAAATAATTATGTATTTATCCAGAACAAGTTGAATTTAATGTCAAAAATATAACGGCATAAATGCATATAAATTAAGAGAGATACTATTATGAGTAAGTTATATGTTGGTTCTGAAATTGGTCAATTACGTCGAGTTCTTGTTCACCGCCCAAGACGCTCACTCACTCACTTAACACCATCCAACTGTCACGACCTTTTGTTTGATGATGTATTGGCCGTAGAACGTGCGGGGAAAGAGCATGATGCGTTCACACAAACGCTACGTGACCAAGGTGTTGAAGTTTTACTGCTGACCGATCTATTAGCCGACACGCTAGCGGTTCCCGTCGCAAAAGAGTGGCTCCTTACTCAACAAGTATCGGATTACCGCCTTGGCAAAACATTTGCGAATGACGTGCGCTGCTACCTCAGCGATCTGCCAAACCTTGAATTGGCAAAAATCCTGACAGGTGGTTTGTCTTACGCTGAAATGCCAATGAAATCCTCTTCAATGATGCAAGGCTTGCATGCACCAACCGATTTCATCATTGAACCACTACCAAACCATCTATTTACTCGCGATACGTCTTGCTGGGTATACGGTGGCGTGTCAATCAACCCGATGGCAAAACCTGCACGTCAACGTGAAACCAACCATGTGCGTGCGATTTACCGCTGGCATCCAAGCTTTGCGGGCCAAGACTTCATTAAATACTTCGGTGATGACGAGAGCATTAATTACGATAATTCAACCATTGAAGGTGGCGACGTTCTTGTGATTGGCAAAGGTGCAGTACTGATTGGTATGTCTGAGCGCACCACAGCGCAAGGTGTTGAACACTTAGCTGCGGGCCTATTTAAACATGGCCAAGCGAAGCAAATCATTGCGATGGAACTACCAAAACACCGCTCTTGCATGCACTTAGATACCGTCATGACACACATGCGTGAAGACACCTTCTCTGTTTACCCAGAAGTGGTACGCAAAGATGTGAAATGCTGGAGCCTCACAGGCGATGAGTCTGGTGCAGTGAACGTCAAAGAAGAAGGTTACTTCGTGACCGCCATCGAAAAAGCACTTGGCGTTGACAAGCTCAACCTAATCACAACGGGCGGTGACAACTTCAACGCAGAACGTGAACAGTGGAACGATGCAAACAATGTCCTAACCGTCAAACCTGGGGTCGTGATTGGCTATGAAGGCAACACCTATACCAATGAAAAATACGACAAAGCAGGCATCACTGTTCTGTCTATTCCTGGTGACGAATTGGGCCGTGGCCGTGGCGGTGCACGCTGCATGAGCTGCCCAATTGAGCGTGACGGTATCTAGCCCTTAGGCTAATCAAATGGGTTGAGGCAAATTTCCTCTGCACGCCTCAACCCACCTTAGAAGAGATAGAATTATGAGCAAACAAACTGTTGTTGTTGCATTAGGTGGAAACGCGCTACTTCGTCGTGGTCAGCCATTAGAAGCAGATGTTCAACGTCGCAACATTGAAATTGCAGTCAAAACCATTTCCGAAATAGCCAAACACTATAACGTGGTGCTGGTGCATGGCAATGGCCCTCAAGTTGGCCTGCTGGCACTACAAGGTCTCGAATACAAAAAAGTAGCGCCGTACCCACTCGACGTATTGGGCAGTGAAACTCAAGGGATGATTGGCTACATGTTGATGCAAGAGTTCAAAAACATGCTGCCTGAACGCAACATTTCGTGCATGTTGACCCAAATGATGGTCGACCCGAAAGACCCTGCATTTGCCAACCCAACTAAACCGATTGGCCCAGTTTATCAAGAAGCAGAAGCGCGTGAATTGGCTGAGAAATACCACTGGACAGTCAAGCCCGACGGCCAATACTTCCGCCGTGTGGTTCCGAGCCCTCAACCGATAGGCATCGTCGAACATGATGCGATTTCCCAGCTTATCAGTGCCGGTCATTTAGTGATTTGCACCGGTGGTGGCGGTATTCCAGTCAAACGTGAAAACGGCAAATTAGTCGGTGTAGAAGCAGTGATCGACAAAGACATGTCTGCTGCCTTTCTTGCCAAACAATTGAACGCCGACGCGCTGCTGATTTTGACCGATGCTGACGCCGTTTACCTTGATTGGGGTAAACCAACCCAACATGCGCTGCGCAGCACAACGCCAAGCGAGCTTGCCAACTATCAATTTGATGCTGGTTCTATGGGGCCAAAAATTGAAGCCTCGTGCGAATTCATTCAACAAGGCGGGAAAGTCGTTGGGATCGGCGCGTTAGAAGATGGCCTACGCATCTTAGAAGGCACAGCAGGTACCAACATTACGCGTGATTAACACATTGTTTTTAAAATCTATTTTACAAACCGAATCTGTTTTTAACTTTAAACAAATAGTAACGCTTTCTTCCACCCTCTCATCAGAAGCAAGCGTTGCAAATGAGGAAAAGATCATGGCTTTTAACTTACGCAATCGTAACTTTCTAAAACTTCTTGATTTCACTCCACGCGAAATCCAGCACCTATTGGATCTATCCCTTGAGCTGAAAAAAGCCAAATACAACGGTTATGAGCAGCCTCGTCTCAAAGGCAAAAACATTGCACTTATCTTTGAAAAAACCTCAACTCGCACTCGCTGTGCATTCGAAGTAGCAGCGTTTGACCAAGGTGCTCAAGTCTCCTACTTAGGCCCATCAGGTTCACAAATTGGCCACAAAGAGTCGATGAAAGATACCGCGCGCGTCTTAGGCCGTATGTATGACGGCATCGAATATCGCGGCTTTGGTCAAGAGATCGTTGAAGAGCTTGGTGCCTACGCTGGCGTACCAGTATGGAACGGCTTAACCGACGAATTCCACCCAACACAAATTCTGGCTGATTTCCTTACCATGATCGAACATGGCCGTGGCAAACGCCTCCATGAAATGAAATTTGCCTACCTCGGTGATGCACGCAACAACATGGGTAACTCCTTGATGGTGGGCGCTGCGAAAATGGGCATGGACATTCGCCTTGTTGCACCAAAAGCGTTCTGGCCAACCGAAGAATTAGTCGCGGAATGTCGCACTATTGCAAAGCAAACAGGCGCGAAAATTACGCTCACAGATGATGTTCAAGAAGGCGTTCAAGGTTGTGATTTCCTTTACACCGATGTTTGGGTATCGATGGGCGAAGCGAAAGAAGCATGGGCAGAGCGCATTGAATTGATGCTGCCTTACCAAGTGAACATGGCAATGCTAAAAGCTACTGGTAACCCACATGTGAAATTCATGCACTGCTTGCCTGCTTTCCACGGCGAAGATACCACCGTTGGCAAAGAGCTTGCGAAAAACTACCCAGTGCTTGCCAAAGGCGTTGAAGTGACCGATGAAGTGATTGAATCTGAGCATTCCATCGTGTTCGATGAAGCTGAAAACCGCATGCACACCATCAAAGCCGTGATGGTGGCCACCTTAGGTAACTAATAGTAGATAATAAATCGATGCGAGCTTGAATAAAGCTCGCATTTTTTTCAGTCAATAACACTCACAAATCGCGCTTATGCTTTAGCTGTAAACGCGTAGTAAATAACATCGAAATCAAGCTAATTTCGCATAAAAATCCATTTTCTGGATATTTTCCAAAGAGTATTGCCAGCGTGTTTTTTGTCCGTATAATCCTTCGCAATTTGTCTAAACGGAGCAGAAAATGAACCGCAGCACTCCCCATCAACGCCATCCATTACACCCGGCGCCGGTCGAGTTAGCTGTTTTGTTTTTCTGTTCTGAACGTTATTGAAGCCTCCTATTTTAGGGGGCTTTTTTTTAAGCAAAATTTCGCAAAGGCTAGTAGCCAAAGCGAACCATACAGAGGGAAGACACGTTATGGCGCATTCGTTATTTAACAAGCACATCATTTCCATTCCAGAACTGAGCCGCGCGGAACTGGAGCTGATTGTTGAAACTGCAACAAGGCTTAAAGCGGAACCAAACCCTGAACTTCTCAAAAATAAAGTAGTAGCAAGCTGCTTCTTTGAACCTTCTACACGTACCCGTTTGTCGTTTGAAACGGCAGTGCAGCGCCTAGGCGGCACAGTGATTGGTTTTGATAATGGCGGCAATACGTCACTTGCTAAGAAAGGGGAAACCTTAGCTGATTCGGTGCAAGTTATTTCCTCTTATGTCGATGCATTTGTTATGCGCCACCCACAAGAAGGCGCTGCACGTTTAGCCTCTGAGTTTTCCAACGGCGTCCCCGTAGTCAACGGTGGTGATGGAGCTAACCAACATCCAACCCAAACCTTGCTCGATCTGTTTTCCATTTATGAAACGCAAGGCAGGCTCGATAACCTTAACGTCGCGTTCGTCGGCGACTTAAAATATGGCCGCACCGTCCATTCGCTCACCCAAGCCTTATCGAAATTCAACAATGTACGTTTCTTTTTTATCGCCCCAGAAGTGCTGGCGATGCCGGATTACATCTGCGAAGAGCTCTCAGAGGCTGGCATTGCGTTTAGTTTGCACGCCAGCATTGAAGAGGTCGTGCCTGAACTGGATGTGCTGTACATGACGCGCGTACAAAAAGAGCGCTTTGATGCATCCGAATACGCGCACATGAAATCGGCTTACATCTTAACCGCAGAAACATTAAAAGAAGCGCGCCACAATTTAAAAGTGCTGCACCCACTGCCTCGGGTCGATGAAATCACCACCGATGTCGATAAAACACCTTACGCCTACTATTTCCAACAAGCCGAAAACGGCGTTTATGCGCGTGAAGCTTTATTAGCCCTTGTTCTTAACCCAACCTTATAAGTAGGAGATAACATCATGGTAAAAGAGACCCAATTGCAAGTTGAAGCGATTCGTAACGGTAGCGTGATTGACCATATCCCTGCCAACCTTGGGATCAAAATTCTCTCTTTGTTTAAGTTAAATGAAACCAATCAACGTGTGACGATTGGCCTAAACCTACCCTCTTCTGCGTTAGGTAATAAAGATCTGATTAAAATAGAAAACCTTTATCTCACCAAAGAGCAAGCGAACCAATTAGCACTGTATGCCCCGAAAGCCACCGTCAATCAAATTGAAGAGTATAAAGTGGTCAACAAACTGACCCTCACTTTGCCAGAACGAATTGACAGCGTATTTCGTTGCCCAAACAGCAACTGCATCTCTCATGGCGAGCCTGTCGAGAGCCGCTTTAAAGTGCAACTCAAACAAGAGAATGTGCATCTCAAATGCCACTATTGTGAGAAAGTATTCTCGCGCGAAATAATGACTGAACGTTGCTAAAACAGCACTAAGCGCGCATCCATCGCGTTTACAGCCCTGCCAGCCTCCAGCGTCCTAACTCGGCGCTGGACAACTTACGAATCTTGAATATTTCCGTGCATATTATTCCATCAAATCAACATAAAACGCCAAAAATCAATCGGTAATCTAGTTTATTATTTGGTGATCCCCCGCAAAAAGCGACACATTGATTAATGTTAAGCTACAGGCATCAATAATAATCCCCCACCACTTATAGAGGGGAAAAGAGCAATGCTCAACCGTTGCGCCATTGGCGTTAAACATAACGTGAACTCACACTCTATGGCTTTGGGAGTGTGCTGGCATGGTAAGGATCACCGATACCCCAGACGCAGTAGCGTGTATAAAAGGAACCGCCCGTGAACAGAAAAATCCCCCACGGCGCAATGCAAACCGATGACAAAACGTTAGCTTCCGCTTGTAAAAAAATCCTACAACAACAAAGTTTTGCTAACCAAAATGAGCTACGACTCAGGCTAATAGAGCTCGGCTACGAAGGCATTAGCCAATCCACTGTGTCACGCTTGCTTTCCCAACTTGGTGTGGTGAAAGTGCAAAATGCGTGCGGGAAAAAAGTGTACTGCATTACGGTCGAAACCGCACCAGTGCGTGTTGAGTCATCTATCGCCTCACAAATTGAGTTTATCACTCACAATCAATCCACTGTGGTGGTGAAAACTCATCCTGGAAGTGCTCAATTGGTCGCGCGATTGGTTGATATTGATCCCCACACTGAGATTTTAGGAACGGTCGGTGGTAATGACACTGTGCTTATTATTCCCAAAGACATCAATAATATTGAAGCGTGTGAAGCGGTGGTGAAAACTCGCCTAGGTGTCGCTTAACCCCCATCGCCCAGCCAAGTGAGGTCCACAACCTCACTTGGCTTTTCTCGCTTCACTGCCTCATCAGCGACGATTTTTCCATCACAGTGAAACTTATTGCGCCGAAAAGCGGTCTGATTGGGTTAAGATGACACTCACCTAATGAAGACTCGATTTTTGTATGCGCCTACTCTTTTCCTTTGTACTGCTAGCTCTGCTGACACTTTCCCAACCTGCGTTGGCGGTCTTCGGCAATGACAATCCATTCAATAGTGGTAACAACCTCGGTTTGGCCTCAGCCGACAATCAATTTGTCCCAGTTGACCAAGCGTTTCCTTTTCATGCCGAGCAGCAAGGTAAGCAGATCTTCTTAGATTGGCAGGTCAAGCAGGGCTATTACCTCTACCAAGATCGGATCAGTATCAGCGCCGAAAATGCACAGCTTGGTGAAATCGAGATGCTCGATGGTCAGCCATATCACGATGAATTTTTTGGTGATGTGAAGATTTATACTGAGCCACTGTTTGTCGACGTACCGCTCCTCAGTGCAGCAGCGAACGCCAAATTAATTATCCAGTACCAAGGGTGTGCAAAAGCGGGCTTTTGCTATCCACCAGAAACGCGAATTATCGACCTTCAAGCTGTGGCAAGCGATACTCGCTCTGACAACAACACGGCGGCCAATATGGCGAAAAGCGAAACAGATTCGCCAAAAGCGCCCGTGGCTGAACAAGACGGGCTAGCAAGCCGCCTCGCCGATTCTTGGTGGACACCGCTGCTCTTTTTAGCACTTGGCGTTGGCCTCGCCTTTACCCCTTGCGTACTCCCGATGTACCCGATCCTCACCAGTATCGTGCTTGGTCGTGGTCAACTTTCACAACAGCGCGCGTTGATTTTATCGTTTATTTACGTGCAAGGTATGGCGCTCACTTATACCGTACTTGGCCTAGTCGTCGCTTCGGCTGGGTTACAATTTCAAGCCGCGATGCAGCACCCTTATGTACTGATTGGCCTCAGTACCCTATTTGTGCTACTCGCCCTGTCGATGTTTGGCGTTTATACCTTGCAACTGCCAAGCAAAGTGCAGACGTGGCTAAACAGCCTGAGTAATAAGCAGCAAGGCGGGAACAGTCTTGGCGTGTTTGCCATGGGCGCGATTTCCGGTTTGGTTTGCTCACCGTGCACCACCGCGCCTCTTTCTGGCGCGCTGCTGTATGTCGCGCAAAGTGGCGACCTATTCACAGGGGCGATTGCACTGTATGCCTTAGCTATGGGCATGGGGATTCCTCTGATTTTGGTCGCCGTATTTGGTAACAAACTACTCCCTAAAGCCGGTGGCTGGATGGAGAGAGTCAAAACACTATTTGGCTTTATTTTACTGGCTGCGCCGATCTTCTTACTTGAACGCTTATTACCACCAGTGTGGTCAACGGCGCTCTGGTCCGCGCTTGGGATCGCCGCGTTTGGTTGGCTCTATCATTGTAAAAACAGCTTGCCGTTTGGTGGCTGGAAACAGAGCATGGTTGGCATTATTGCGGTATTGGGTCTGTTTGCTTCAGCGCAACCTGCGTTGGATGTGTGGTTTAAGCCAGAACAAACCAACCTAGCAAGCCGTAGCCATGTCGAGTTCATTCGGGTGAATAATATTGCCGAGCTCAACTTGCAGTTGAGCCAAGCCAAATTAGCAGGTAAACCCGTCATGCTCGATTTCTACGCCGACTGGTGCGTGGCGTGTAAAGAGTTTGAAAAATACACTTTCCATCAGCAAGAGGTCGCGCAGAAACTGCAAAACTTTGTGCTATTGCAAGCGGACGTCACCAAAAATCAGCCACAAGATATTGAGCTGCTCAAGGCGATGAACGTGCTAGGGTTACCGACGATTGAGTTTTGGAATGCGCAAGGTGAACGCGTTTCAAACGCACGTATCAGCGGTTTTATGCCAGCCGATCGCTTTTTAGCGCACCTCTCCGCCCACCAGCTTTAAGGTTTACCGATTATTGCCGCCTGTTTGAGCAAGCCATTGCAACAGTCGGCAATAATGGCGCGTGAACGCCATCACTTCTTCTCGAACCGCTTGGCATGCACCACTCTCAGATCAGGCTCAGTCACTACTAAGTATCAGACAAAAAGTGGATACAGTTCAGACTTTTAGCGTATAAAGATTGTTCAGCGAGAGATCGCGGTCAATAATCGATTTAACGACATTGCTAAAAGTGTAAAACGTCATGGATTCGACCTACACCATCATCATTGCTGACGACCACCCTCTGTTTCGCAATGCGCTATTTCAATCAGTGCATATGGCGATAAGCGGTGCCAATTTATTGGAAGCGGATTCGCTAGACGCCCTGTTAGCCTTATTAACCAAACAGAGCGATGTGGATTTGCTGCTGTTGGATCTCAAAATGCCAGGCGCAAATGGGATGTCAGGGCTCATTCACTTGCGAGCCGAATACCCTGATTTACCGATTGTGGTGATTTCAGCCAGTGAAGAACCTTCGGTGGTGGCTCAAGTAAAAAGCCACGGTGCCTTTGGTTTTATTCCTAAATCGAGTGACATGCGCGCGCTGATCTCGGCGCTCAATCAAGTCCTAGCCGGTGACCCATTTTTCCCTGAAGGGCTAATTGCCAATCACGCCGCATGCAATGATTTAACCAAGAAAATTGCCGCCTTAACCCCGCAACAATACAAAGTATTAGGCATGCTCTCTGATGGGCTACTCAACAAACAAATCGCCTATGAGCTTAATGTTTCTGAGGCAACCATCAAAGCGCACATGACGGCTATTTTCCGTAAACTTGGGGTTAAAAACCGCACTCAAGCAGTAATTTTACTCAATGAGTTGGGCGAGTAGTCGGCTACTCGCTCGCTTCATCTAACGTCTCTTCTAAAGGTAATCGCAAACCAACTTTGGTTGCTTGCCAATCGGCCACGTCCGCCACCACCAGATACAGACCTTGCCATTCAAAATGGTCACCCAGTACTTGTGTGGCTCCGAGCTCTTGGATCAGTAAATCGTTGAGCGTCATCTCTTGATTGAGGTGCTCAATCGTCAAACCATAATAAGCAGCAACGTCAACGAGTTTTGCATCCACATCCAAAAAGAAGTCACCAAAGAAGCGCTCTAACGAGGCTTTTTCTGGCGCTTCACTGAATAGGTTGCTCAGTGATTCGAGATCTTTCTCCTGTGCTAACACGCACAAGACATCGCCCTCTTGCAACTTGGTGCTGCCCGATGGGTGAAGCAGTTGCTCGTCACGAAACACAGCGGTAATACGTGTTCCTTCAGGCATAGAGAGATTGCGTAATGGCTCACCAATACACCATTTATCTTGCTTGAGTTTATAGACCAACATTTCCCATTCGCTGCACGGGTATATCTCAACACCGGTACGTGAAATTGGCTCAGGTTTGGGCGGTAGTTCAACGCGAGCCAAAGCGGCCGCTTTCATCAAGGTTCCCCCTTGTACCACTAGCGACACCATCACCACGAAGAAGGCTAAGTTGAAATAGAGCTGCGCATTCGGTAAACCGGCCATCATTGGGAAAACCGCTAAAATAATGGGTACAGCGCCGCGCAGTCCAACCCAAGAGATAAACCACTTTTCACGCGCAGTAAATGCTTTGAATGGCAATAAACCAATCCATACAGAAATGGGGCGCGCAAACAAAATCATACCAAAGGCGAGCGCAAAGCCCGGCACCGCAATGGTCAGCAATTCTGAAGGTGTGACCAATAATCCAAGCACCAGGAACATGCCAATTTGGCTAAGCCACGTCATCCCATCCAGTACGTTCAAAATGGAATAGCGGCAACGAGTCGGTTTATTGCCCAGCAATAAACCCGTCAAGTAGATGGATAAAATACCACTGCCGCCGAGTGAATTGGACAGCGCAAAGATAATCAAACCGCCACTGATGGCCAAAATGGAGTAGAGCCCTTCTGGAAGTTGATTGCTATTAATCAGCTTCCAGAGCAGCCAACCTCCGGCTAATCCAAATAAAGCCCCGAGGCCAAATTGCTGGATAAAACTCAGCAGCAAGAATCCTGCGCTGAGATCATCGCCTTGGCTACCCAGAACCGCAATTAATGTCACGGTTAAAAACACCGCCATTGGATCGTTAGTGCCCGATTCAATCTCTAACGTTGAACCGACGCGCTCATTCAAGCTTCTCCCTTTAAGCAGGGAAAAAACCGCCGCCGCATCGGTTGAACCAACAATCGCTCCCACCAAAATACCTTGCAGCAATTCCAAATTAAACAGCCACGCCGCCATCAAGCCGGTGAGAATGGTGGTGATCGCCACCCCAAACGTCGCTAACGAAACTGACGGCCAAAAGGCAATCCGAAAACTGGCAACACGGGTACGCATGCCGCCATCCAATAAGATGATGGCAAGCGCTAAGTTACTGACTAAATAAGCAATCGGATAATTATCAAATAAGATGCCACCGGGGCCATCCTCCCCAGCCAACATACCCACCAATAAAAAAACGAGCAGAATAGGAATTCCTAACTTAGAAGAGACTGGACTTAACAACACACTTAATGCAATCAGCAAAGCACCTACGAGAAAAAAACCATTGATAGCGATTGCATCCATATTCCTTCCTTATTGATTTAATTATTATTGATTGAATAACCAACATAAATTCGCGTTCCATTGTGCCTTAGTTTAATCCGTTTTTAAGACAACTTTATGTAAACATTGATCGTTTTTATCGCGGCATGAATAACCAACCACATAAAAAATCGTTAACTCGCCATGAGCGATTTTCCAATCAAGAGCTTATGATCTTATACTTTTGGCTAATTTAACATTTATTCAACATAAGAAAGACCTTCTAAATTGAGGCATTTCATTTAGTTACAATGAATTGGAAAAAACAACCTCCCGACTAAAGTTGCACAGACCCACCACCCTTTCACTGCTATCTTAATTTCGTAACATTAAATTAACACTACGATATGAAAACCGAAGGAGAAGGTCATGGCGTTCCAATCAACCGAACATGCTCAAGCCTACTGGAAGGAAAACTTGGGAATTATGGGCTCACTGCTGGCAGTGTGGTTCTTGGTATCATATGGTGCAGGCGTTCTTTTCGTCGACGCACTGAATACGATTCATTTAGGCGGGTTCAAACTAGGGTTCTGGTTCGCACAACAAGGGTCCATCTATACCTTTGTCGCCTTGATCTTTATTTACGTTGTGCGCATGAATGCGCTCGACAAGAAATACAACGTGCAGGAAGACTAAGAGGTTTACGAAATGGATATTCAAACTTGGACGTTTATTCTGGTCGGTATTACGTTTGCACTCTATATCGGCATTGCCATTTGGGCCCGTGCAGGATCGACCAGTGAATTCTATGTTGCTGGCGGTGGTGTTCACCCTGTTGCCAACGGCATGGCAACCGCAGCGGACTGGATGTCAGCCGCTTCATTTATCTCAATGGCGGGTATCATCTCGTTCATTGGCTATGATGGTACCGTGTACTTGATGGGCTGGACAGGCGGCTATGTGTTATTGGCACTTTGCCTTGCACCTTACTTGCGTAAATTTGGCCAGTTCACCGTGCCAGATTTTATCGGTGAGCGATACTACTCAAAAACCGCGCGCATGGTGGCGGTATTTTGCGCCATCTTTATCTCGTT
Source organism: Vibrio sp. RM-69-4 (assembly GCF_024743775.1). NCBI lineage: Bacteria > Pseudomonadati > Pseudomonadota > Gammaproteobacteria > Vibrionales > Vibrionaceae > Vibrio > Vibrio sp. RM-69-4. Next base: position 24,685 of record NZ_JAMQXI010000070.1, on the reverse strand, counting down.
TACTTATGTTGCGGGGCAAATGCGCGGCGTCGGCGTGGTATTCTCTCGTTTCCTCGAAGTGGATATTAACGTTGGTATCGTCATCGGTATGGGGATCGTGTTCTTCTATGCGGTACTCGGTGGCATGAAAGGCATCACTTATACGCAAGTTGCACAGTTCTGCGTGCTCATTTTCGCCTTCCTTGTTCCCGCCATTTTCACCTCGATCATGATGACAGGTAACCCTCTGCCACAAATTGGTATGGGCTCAACCATTACCGGTACCGATGTTTACCTACTCGATAAACTCGATGGCTTAACTCAAGAGCTCGGCTTCACCGCTTATACCGAAGGCAACAAGAGCACGGTTGACGTGTTCTTTATCTGCGCAGCCTTGATGGTGGGTACTGCTGGTCTTCCTCACGTCATTATTCGCTTCTTCACTGTGCCTAAAGTGCGTGATGCGCGTATCTCAGCAGGTTGGGCATTGCTGTTCATCTCTTTGCTATACACCACAGCGCCAGGTGTTGCCGCTTTTGCTCGCGTGAACATGATTGAGACCATTAATGGCCCAGACATGCAAGGCGTACCCGCAACAGACGCGCCTACTTGGTTTAAGAACTGGGAGAATACTGGCCTTGTAAGCTGGAAAGATAAGAACAACGACGGTCGTATGTTCTACTCTGGCGATGAGCGCAACGAGATGAACATTAACCGTGACATCATCGTATTGGCGTCTCCTGAACTGGCAAAACTGCCAAACTGGGTGGTTGGCTTGCTCGCAGCTGGGGGTTTAGCTGCTGCGCTTTCGACAGCTGCAGGTCTTTTATTGGTTATCTCGACGTCAATTTCTCACGACTTATTGAAGAAAGGCTTCAAACCAAACATGACCGATAAACAAGAGCTGTTAGCCGCACGCTTAGCCGCCATCATTGCGATTGTGGGTGCTGGTTACCTAGGCATTAACCCACCGGGTTTTGTGGCTCAGGTGGTAGCGTTTGCCTTCGGCTTGGCAGCCGCCTCCTTCTTCCCGGCCATTATTTTGGGCATCTTCTACAAGAAGATGAATAAAGAAGGCGCGATCGCGGGCATGGTCGCAGGGATTATCTTTACTGCAACCTACATCATCTACTTCAAATTCATTAACCCGGCAGCCAGCACGCCAGATAACTGGTTGTTTGGTATCAGCCCTGAAGGCATTGGTACGTTAGGTATGTGTTTGAACTTCGTGGTATCGATTGTGGTGAATAAATTTACCGCAGAAGTTCCAACCGAAGTGCAAGAAATGGTGGAGTCAATCCGCTTCCCGAAAGGCGCGGGGCAAGCTCACGACCATTAATCTTCACCTGCGAGCGTCATGCTCGATGTTCGCTCCGCAGTGAAGTGTGATAACAACCATAAAGCCGATGCCCACGCATCGGCTTTATGCTGCATGCTTAATTGACTCGATTTAACAACGCGCGCAGTTTGAGTGGTTTTATTGGTTTGGGAATAAAGCTAAAGCCATTGGATTTAATCGCATCCATCATCTCTTCAGTGCGATCAGCGCTGATGATGACCCCTTCAAAGCTATCTCCAAGCCGCAAGCGACACTGCTGCAACACTTCTAAACCAGTGCGACCATTATCTAAGCGGTAATCCGACAAAATAACATCAGGCAACCAATTGTTTTCTAATGCTTTCAGGCTTTGCAGTAAGTCCGCTGCTACTTTGACATCACACCCCCACCTTGCGAGCAGATCGTTCATGCCAGCTAAAATATCAGCTTCGTTGTCCACACACAGTACGCGCAGATGATTGAGATCAGATGGGATACCTTGTTCTATCGCCAGTGTCGGAGCCTGTTTGACAGCTTCAGCGCGCGTCAAAGAGAGCGAAAACACGCTGCCTTTTCCATGCCAAGAGCGCATCGAAATTTCATGACCCAGCACATATGCAATGCCTTTTGAAATCGCTAAACCGAGCCCCAAACCTTGGTCAGAACGGACTTGACTACCACGGTTAAACTCTTCGAAGATTTCTTGCTGCTTATCTTGCTCGATACCAATGCCATTATCCCAAACATCAATCCTGACCTGATCTCGCACTCGGCGTACACCCAGCACCACTTTACCTTTAGGGTTGTAGCGAAACGCGTTAGTGAGAAAGTTTTGTACCACGCGACGTAATAATTTAGGGTCAGACATCACATAGAGCGAGGATGGGATCACTTTAAAATCAATCCCTTGCTGCTTAGCTAAGGCGCTAAATTCAGCGTTAAGATTCGAAAATACATCATTAATAGCAAAGCTATGAGAATGCACATCGAGCTTACCGGACTCTAAACGTGAAATATCCAGCAAATCACCAATCAGATCTTCAGCCGCGCCCAGAGCACTCTCTATATAACCCGCCAACGTTTTCACTTCCGTCTCTTTAGCCACTTCCGAGAGCGAGGAAGCGAACAGGCGCGCAGCGTTCAACGGCTGCATTAAATCGTGGCTGACGGCGGCCAAAAAGCGCGATTTTGATTGCGATTCTTGGTCTGATTTTTGAGTTGCCGCCACCAAGCGTTTGTTGAGGGTTTCAAGCTCTAGGGTGCGTTGGTGCACGCGCTCTTCCAAGGTTTCATTGGCCTCTTTTAATGCCTGCTCCGCTTCGCGAAAAACGGTGATGTCGCTAAAGCTCATCACAAATCCGCCGCCCGGCATCGGGTTTCCTTGCACTTCAATAACTCGTCCATCAGGACGAATACGCGCCGAGGTGTGTCTGGTTCCTTGCTCAAGGTGATACACCCGCCGCCGCACGTGATCCTCTGGGTCACCAGGGCCGCATAATCCGTGTTGCGCGTTGTGCCGTATCACATCCGCAATCGGCCGCCCCACTTGAATCAGCCCAGCGGGAAACTCAAACAGTTCGAGATAGCGTTGATTCCACGCCACCAGCCGTAGCTTTTTATCGACCACGGTAATTCCTTGACCAATATGCTCAATGGCCCCTTGCAATAAGCCGCGACTAAAGTCGTACAGCTCGGATGCTTCATCAACAATGGTCGCCACTTCCTCAAGCTGCATGTTGCGTCCTTGCAGCGCGGAAGTGAGCACCAATTTGGCTGAAGAAGCACCAAACACCCCCGCCAGCACTCTTTCTGTATGACGGATTAAGGTAGATGGCGCTTGTTGGTTAGGTAGTAACGTCTCTCTCTGCTGGCTCCAATATTGTCGAAAGGCAGTGCGAACACGAGTGCGCCCCACAAAACGAGCGGCCAACATTTCAAGCTCAGCCACTGTCACGCGGCTTTGATACAAGCTGAGATTCTCACTCTCAGGCAGCGGCGTACCGACAAAAGAGGCCGATTGTAAACGCTCACTCAAACTCGGACGAGTCACCATAGAGACAACAACGTAGCAGAATGTGTTGAGTGCAACACTGAGCATCATGCCCCAATCTGAGTTTTTCAGCCCCATCTGCACCAACCAATCCGGCGGGGTGATCATCCATAACAGAACGTTAGTTTGTGCATCGCCCGCCAGCATGTCGGTTTGGCTCATTAAGGTTACTAGCCACACAGTAAAACCGACCGCCAATCCAACATAAACGCCTTTACGGTTGCCTTCACGCCAGTACATGCCACCAATCAATGAAGGGGCAAATTGGGTAATCGCCGCAAATGAGAGAAAACCGATCGCCGATAAAGAACCAATCGCATCCAACGCCTGATAAAAACCCCAAGCGCCAAGCAGTAGCAATAGAATCAACCCGCGACGGATGTTGAGCAACAACCCTGATAAATGACGGTAGTTGCGCTGAGTTAAACGCATGCGGCGCAGCAGAAGCGGCATCACCAAATCATTAGAAACCATGATAGCCAATGCGATGGTCGAGACAATCACCATGCCGCTGGCCGCTGATGTGCCACCTAAAAACGCCAGTAACGCTATCTGCTCGGCGCCCACCGACATAGGCACGCTGAGTACATAAGTATCGGCAGGGCTGCCGCTTAGCAAACTTTGCCCAACCCATGCAATAGGTAGAACAAATAACCCCATCAAAGTCAGGTAAAGAGGAAATAACCAGCGCGCCGTGTGTAGATCTTGCGCGCGTTCATTTTCTACCACCATGGTATGAAACTGACGCGGTAAGCAGATGATCGCCATCATGGTTAATACGGTGTGGATCAACAGCGTTGGCCAGTTGGGCGCTTGATACGTCTGCTGGGCAATCGCACTTAGATCAACCGTTTCACGGCTTGAAGCCAGATAAATGATGAAACCGCCCACGGTTAAAAAAGCGACCAATTTAACAATCGATTCAAACGCAATCGCCATCATCATACCGCGGTGGTGCTCGGTGTTATCAATATGCCGTGTACCAAACAGCATAGTAAATAGCGCTAAAGCCGCGACCACAAACCACGAGACGTGATAATTCTGATAACCAAATTGCGTAGCGAGGTTGGGGGCGACAATCTCAAGCCCCATAGTGATGCCGCGCAGTTGCAAGGCGATGTAAGGTAAAATGCCCACCACGGCAATCAAAGTTACGGTTACCGCTAATCCTTGCGATTTTCCGTAGCGAGCAGCAATAAAATCGGCGATGGAGGTAATATGTTCGCGCTTCGCAATCAAAATCAGCCGCGCCAACATACGCCAGCCAAGGGTAAACACTAAAATAGGCGCAATGTAGATAGGCAGAAATGACCAAGGGTTGCTAGCCGCTTGACCCACAGTGCCGTAAAAAGTCCAAGAGGTGCAATAGACCGCGATCGATAAGCTGTAGATCCACGGTCGCCATTTCGCCAGCCATTGGCTTTGCCTATCACCATACCAAGCGACGAGAAACAGCACGCCTAAGTAAGCGAGCGAAACGGGAACGACGATCCATCCTTGCATTTGATATCCTTATCGGTTCAAAAAAGCCTCTTCAAAGAAGAGGCTTCATTTAACTAAGGATAATTTTTAATCTCAATCAGTTAAGGTTAATTCTGTGCTTCAGGCGCCGCTTTCATTACCTCAGTACCTGACTCATTGGATGATGTGGGTTCGACTTTAATCAACAGCGCCAAAATGCCCATTGCCGCCATCGCCCAAAATACATTCGCGCCCCAGCGTTCATAACCCCAGCCACTCAAGGTAGTCATCAACGCAATAAATGCCCCAAGTGGAATGGCGTTATACAGTGCTTGCATAGCGACCATTTTGCTTTGCGGTGCGTGCTGAATGTATTGAATCGCCGCTATATGCGCCATCGCAAACGTCACCCCATGCAGCAGTTGAATCGTCCCCAGCGCAAGCAGCGCGGTGGTCGACGCCATTAACGTCCAACGCACCACAACCCCAATCGACGCGACAACAAATAATGTGCGTAGTGACCACCCTGAAAAAAGGCGTTTGCTGAGCGCAAATACCGCGACTTCAGCGGCAACCCCTAAACTCCATAAATAGCCAATCAGCTCTTCCGAATGCCCCGCCGCTTTCCAGTGAATCGAACTGAAACTGTAATACGCCGCATGACTGCCCTGTATTAGCGCCGCTAAAATCAAGAATTTTATCACTGGCCACTCACGCAATAACTGCGTCAGTTTCGGTCGGACGGCATGTGCATCACCAACCGTCACGGGCATTGGGTTGGGATTGCGCAAGCTAATCAATAGCGAAACAAACACCCCAGCCAAGGCGGTGTAGAGGATCATGTCAGAACCATAACGTGCCACAAGTACGCCAACCACAGTAGAGCCGGCGATAAAAGCTACCGACCCCCATAAGCGAGTGCGACCATAATCGAGCATTTTTAAGCGCGCATAATAGTTAGCCATCGCATCGGATAGCGGCACCACGGGGCCACAGCAGAGGTTGAACAACACAGTGGCTAATGCCATCAGCCAGAAACTGCCGCCCGTAAAGAAGTGAAAACCAATAAATAAAAACGCCGCCAAACTTAACCAACGCAGTGCTGGTAGAAGAAGCTCGGCCTTATGGATACGCGGCGTAATCACCAAATTAGCGACGCAACGCGTGGCAAAGCCCATACCGATTAATACGCCAATATCGGTTGCAGACACACCTTGGGTTTCAAACCACAGCGCCCAAAATGGCAAGTAAACGCCATACGCAAAGAAGAAACCAATAAAGTACTGCGATATCCAACCATATGGAGAGGGGTTAAGCATGATTCATCCTGAACAAAATGAGGGAGAGAAAACCGCCGTATTATGCAGGCAGTTTAGGCTTCTAAAAAGGGAAGTTTACTGACAAATCTGTTTCCTTATTCACAACCTTGCGGGTCATATCACTCATTAGACCAAAGTCGTCTGGAGGTAGTGGCGATTTTTGTCACACTTAGATAGGAATTTCTTCTGAGTGACGATCGTTATGCCTGACAAATTCAACATGCAGTCACCGCCCTTTGACCGCTTAACACCGCCGCAGCAACAGCGACTTCGCTCATCCTTGGATGTGGCGTATTTTCGTAGCAACGATCTGCTGCAGGCCAGTGACAGACCCAGCGTGTATCTACACGTACTGATCAAAGGCGCGGTCGAAGAACGCTCGCCAGATGGCAAAGAGATTTTTGCTCACTACGCCAACGATGACATGTTTGATGTACGCGCACTGTTTGAAGAAAAAGCCAAGCATCAGTATGTGGCGCTGGAAGATACCTTAAGCTATCTGCTGCCGAAAGCCGTCTTTCTCGAACTGTATAATGACAACGGTCAGTTCGCCGCCTACTTCGACAATAACCTCGCCAAACGCCAGGCTCTGCTTGATGTGGCGCATCAGCAGAAGAATTTAGCCGAATTTATTTTAACTAAGGTTGATGACTCGATTTACCATCCACCGATGATTTTAAGCCCAGATCAACCGCTCAACCAAGTAACCCAGCAATTACGCGATAACGGAGTTGATGCGGCCTTAGTTCGTCTTGCCGAGCATGATCAACGCTTAATCGAAAACCCCAGTGCTCACCCCTATGCTATCGTCACACGCACCAATATGCTGCATTCCGTCATGCTCGATAACCACCCGCTCGATACCCCTGTTGGGGTAATTGCTACCTTTCCTGTGCTGCACATCAACGATGGCGACTTTCTGTTTAATGCGATGATCGCCATGACGCGCAACCGCATAAAACGAGTGATGGTGTGTGATGGCCATCAAGCCGTTGGCATGCTGGACATGACACAAATCCTCAGTGCTTTCTCCACTCATTCTCACGTGCTGACGTTAAGTATTGCTCGCGCCAACTGCGTGGAAGAGTTAGCTCTCGCCTCCAACAAACAACGGCAACTGGTTGAAAGCCTAATCAACAATGGCATTCGCACTCGTTTTATTATGGAGCTGATTTCAGCGGTCAATGAACAGATCATCGAAAAAGCCTTTCATTTGGTTGTGCCACCCGCGCTGCATGATCACTGCTGCTTGATCGTACTCGGCTCCGAAGGCCGTGGAGAGCAGATCCTCAAAACCGACCAAGATAACGCGCTGATCATCAAAGATGGCTTGCAGTGGCATCAAATGGGTGTGGTCATGAACACGCTCACCCACACCTTACAGCAGCTCGGCTATCCGCTTTGTCCGGGCAATGTGATGGTCAATAATCCGAAATGGGTTAAAAGCCAAACTGAGTGGAAAACCACGCTTAGCCAATGGGTGAAAGCGGCTAAACCCGAGCAAGTGATGGATATTGCGATCATGGCCGACGCACACGCCGTCGCAGGCAACAAACACTTATTGGCCCCTATTAAGCAGCACTTGAGCCATTTAATGGCCGACCAAGAATTGATTTTAATGGAGTTTACTCGCCCCGCGCTGAGCTTTTCTGTGCCACTCACGCTGTTTGGCACCGTAAAACACTCCAAATCTGGCTTAGATATTAAACAAGGTGGCATTTTCCCGATTGTGCATGGCATTCGCGCCCTAAGCCTTGAACATCAAGTTCAACAAAACAACACCTTTGAACGCATCGAGGCGCTAGTAGAGCAACGGGTTTTGGAAAAAGAAACCGCCGATAATCTCAGTGAAGCGCTCAAACAGTTCTTTAAATTGCGCTTAGCTCAGCAACTGAGCAATCAACACAGCACCAATAAACTCGATTTAAAACAGCTCGACCGAACCGAGCGTGACCTGCTCAGGCACAGTTTACACGTGGTGAAAAAATTCAAGCAGTGGCTTGGCTATCACTATCAAATTCGCGAATAGTGGAGTCTGAAAATTGAATTGGTTTACACGCCATTATTGGTTTCACAAACTAAAAGACTCGCCTTATCAGCCGTTGTTTGCGACGCCGATGCAAGGGGAATATGTGTCGCTCGATTGCGAAACCACCAGCCTTGACCCGAATCGCGCTGAGTTAGTGACGATTGCCGCCACCAAAATTATCGACAACCGCATTTTAACCAGCCAGCCATTTGAAGTGCGTTTGAGCGCGCCACAATCGCTCGACTCGGGTTCAGTCAAAATCCACAAAATTCGCCATCAAGATCTGGTCGATGGCATCGACGAGCAAGAGGCCATCACTCACCTATTAGACTTTATCGGCAACCGACCTTTAGTGGGCTATCACATTCGTTATGACAAAAAAATCCTCGACCTCGCTTGCCGACGACATTTAGGCTTTCCACTGCCCAATGCCCTCATCGAAGTAAGTCAGATCTATCATGATCAGTTAGAGAGAATGCTGCCGAACGCGTACATCGACCTCAGCTTAGAGGCGATTTGTCGCCATCTCGACTTGCCGATGCAGGATAAACACGACGCGCTGCAAGATGCCATCGCCGCGGCATTAGTGTTTGTGCGCTTGACCAAAGGTGATCTGCCTCCCTTTGTTGCACCTTACTCGCGCTAGCACTTACCCCACACTCATCCTAAAGTCTAATTGTAGAAAATCGCACTCTGACTGACAGTTACCCACATACAGATTTTCCTTTCAGCGCAATTTGATCGCCAATCAACAGGGAAATTGTTCGAATTCACAAGGAGAAAAGCAATGAGTGAAGCCCACGTTTATCCGGTAAAAGAGAACATCAAAGCCAAAACACATGCGGATAATGACACTTACCTAGCGATGTACCAACAATCAGTGACCGACCCAGAAGGCTTTTGGAGTGAACACGGCAAGATTGTGGATTGGATTAAGCCTTTCACTCAAGTGAAACAAACCTCGTTTGATACTGGCCATGTAGATATTCGCTGGTTTGAAGATGGCACATTAAACGTCTCCGCTAACTGCATCGATCGCCACCTTGCCACTCGTGGTGATGAAGTGGCGATTATCTGGGAAGGTGACGATCCGGCTGACGATAAAACCCTCACCTTTAAAGAACTCCATCAACAAGTGTGTCGCTTTTCTAATGTGTTAAAAGATCAAGGAGTTCGCAAAGGAGATGTGGTCTGTCTTTACATGCCAATGGTGCCAGAAGCAGCCGTTGCGATGCTCGCTTGTACTCGAATAGGCGCAGTGCATACTGTGGTGTTTGGTGGCTTTTCACCGGAAGCCCTTTCCGGTCGCATCATTGATTCCGATTCCAAAATAGTCATCACTGCCGACGAAGGTGTACGTGGCGGTCGCGCTGTGCCCTTGAAGAAAAACGTCGATGAAGCCTTGACCCACCCTGAAGTGAAAAACATCAGCAAAGTGATCGTCTTTAAACGCACTGGTGGCCAAATTGACTGGCACGAACATTGCGATGTGTGGTGGCATGAAGCAACCGCAAAAGCTTCCGACCACTGCCCAGCTGAAGCCATGAAAGCCGAAGATCCCCTCTTCATCCTCTACACCTCGGGTTCAACGGGTAAACCCAAAGGTGTGCTACACACAACCGGTGGCTACCTTGTTTACGCGGCGATGACCTTCAAATATGTGTTTGACTATCAGCCGGGCGAAGTGTTTTGGTGTACCGCCGATGTGGGCTGGATCACTGGCCACACCTACTTGGTTTACGGTCCTTTGGCCAATGGTGCAAAAACCGTTCTGTTTGAAGGGGTTCCCAACTACCCAGACACCAACCGCATGAGTCAAGTGGTGGATAAACACCAAGTCAACATTCTTTACACTGCGCCGACCGCTATTCGCGCCTTGATGGCGAAAGGCAATGAAGCCGTCAAAGAGACGTCACGCACCAGTTTGCGCATTATGGGTTCGGTGGGAGAACCGATTAACCCAGAAGCGTGGGAGTGGTACTACAAAACCATCGGTAACGAAAAATCACCGATTGTCGATACATGGTGGCAAACCGAAACGGGTGGCATTTTAATTACGCCACTGCCGGGCGCGACGGCACTTAAACCGGGTTCGGCCACACGGCCATTCTTTGGCGTGCAACCAGCCTTGGTCGATAACATGGGCAACATCATTGAAGGGGCTGCCGAAGGTAACTTGGTTATTTTAGATTCATGGCCGGGCCAAATGCGCACCGTTTATGGCGATCATGACCGTTTTGAACAAACCTATTTTTCAACCTTCAAAGGCATGTATTTCACCAGTGATGGCGCACGCCGCGATGAGGATGGCTACTACTGGATAACGGGCCGCGTGGATGACGTGTTAAACGTTTCTGGCCACCGCATGGGCACCGCGGAAATTGAATCAGCTTTGGTTGCTTTTGATAAAATTGCAGAAGCGGCAATTGTCGGCGTGCCACACGATATTAAAGGCCAAGCCATTTATGCTTACATCACCTTAAATGATGGCGTTTACCCCAGTGCCGAGTTGCACAAAGAGGTCAAAGATTGGGTACGAAAAGAGATTGGCCCTATTGCAACTCCCGATGTACTGCACTGGACCGATTCACTGCCCAAAACCCGTTCAGGCAAAATCATGCGTCGTATTTTGCGTAAAATCGCCACCGGCGACACCAGCAATTTGGGCGATACCTCAACACTGGCCGATCCTAGCGTAGTGGATAAATTGATCGCCGAAAAAGCAGAATTGTCTTAACGCTAACGATTCTACCTGCCGCGAGGCATTGAGATGATTAAGCCGTCACACTTGTGGCGGCTTTTTCTTTCCCTCTCAGTTCTTCTCATTCTGTTAACTCGGTTGCAGAATTAAATGAGCAAACTATCTGATAAGACCAGTAAATTGCTGCCATTTGCGCTGAATTAGCTATAATCTTGGGCAATTTCTTAAATTCAGGGAATTTTTGACGAAAAATTCACTCTGACCTAAGAATAATATGGGAATATTAATATTCGTTTCACGATATAGGGAGATGTCGACACAATGACTGCTAAATCTCGCATTCTGGTCTTAAATGGGCCAAATCTTAACCTGTTAGGGCTACGTGAACCTGCACATTATGGTTCTGACACCTTAGCGCACATTGTCGAGACATTACGCGAACAAGCGCAAAAAGCAGATATTGAGTTAGAACATCTTCAATCGAACCGCGAATATGAGCTGATCGAAGCCATCCATGCCGCTTACGGCAAGGTCGACTTCATCATCATTAATCCCGCTGCATTGACGCACACCAGTGTGGCTCTGCGCGATGCGCTATTGGGTGTCGCCATCCCATTTATTGAAGTGCATCTATCCAACGTTCACGCACGTGAACCTTTTCGCCACCACTCCTATCTGTCGGATAAGGCGCAAGGGGTGATTTGCGGGTTAGGTGCACAAGGTTATGAATTTGCTCTTGCAGCCGCCATAAAAGCGCTACAGACAAAATAACCCACAGACGATCAACGATAAACAAACACTCTACGGCCCAACCTTAAGGGCTGACGTATTCACAAGATAAAGAGAAAGAAAAGATGGATATTCGTAAAATCAAAAAGCTTATCGAACTGGTAGAAGAATCTGGCATTTCTGAACTAGAAATCTCTGAAGGTGAAGAATCGGTACGCATCAGTCGTAACACTGCGCCAGTACAGATGGCTCAGATGCATTACGCTGCACCAGCGCCAGCACAACAAGCCGCGCCAGTCGCTGCCCCTGCGCCAACGGCTGAAGCCGCCGCGCCTGTAGCGCCAAAAGGTCACCAAGTGCTTTCGCCAATGGTCGGTACTTTCTACCGCTCACCAAGTCCAGATTCAAAATCCTTCATCGAAGTCGGTCAAAGTGTTTCAGTCGGTGACACACTATGCATCGTTGAAGCGATGAAAATGATGAACCAAATCGAAGCCGATAAAGCAGGTACCGTTACGGCAATCCTACTTGAAGACGGCCAGACCGTTGAATTCGACCAACCGCTTGTTGTTATCGAATAATCGAGGTTTGCTTTATGTTAGATAAATTAGTCATCGCGAATCGAGGTGAAATTGCACTTCGTATTCTGCGCGCATGTAAAGAGCTTGGCATCAAAACTGTTGCCGTGCACTCAACTGCCGATCGTGATTTAAAACACGTACTGCTGGCCGACGAAACCATCTGTATTGGCCCAGCACGTGGTATTGACAGCTACTTAAACATTCCACGCATTATTTCTGCAGCGGAAGTGACTGGCGCAGTAGCCATTCACCCCGGTTACGGTTTTCTTTCTGAAAACGCCGACTTTGCTGAACAAGTCGAGCGTTCAGGCTTCATTTTTGTTGGCCCGAAAGCCGATACCATTCGCATGATGGGTGACAAAGTGTCAGCCATCAGCGCAATGAAAAAAGCGGGCGTTCCTTGTGTGCCAGGTTCTGACGGCCCACTGGATGGCGATGAAGCCAAAAATAAAGCCCACGCGAAACGTATTGGTTTCCCTGTGATCATCAAAGCTTCTGGCGGCGGCGGCGGCCGTGGTATGCGTGTGGTTCGTAGCGAAAGTGAACTGACCCAAGCGATCGCAATGACACGTGCCGAAGCCAAAGCGGCGTTCAACAATGACATGGTTTACATGGAAAAATTCCTAGAAAACCCACGTCACGTTGAAGTACAAATTATTGCGGATGGTCAAGGTGGCGCAATTCACCTTGGTGAACGTGACTGCTCAATGCAGCGTCGCCACCAAAAAGTGGTTGAAGAAGCGCCTGCACCAGGCATTACCGAAGAGATGCGTAAATACATCGGTGAACGTTGTACACGCGCTTGTCTCGAAATTGGCTATCGTGGTGCCGGTACGTTTGAATTCCTATACGAAAACGGCGAGTTCTACTTCATTGAGATGAACACGCGTATTCAAGTTGAGCACCCAGTCACCGAAATGGTCACTGGTGTTGATCTCATCAAAGAACAACTTCGCGTCGCCGCAGGTCAACCACTGTCGTTTACCCAAGATGACATTAAGATCCGTGGCCATGCGATTGAATGCCGTATCAACGCGGAAGATCCGGTTCGTTTCCTCCCTTCTCCGGGCAAAATCGAACACTTCCACGCGCCGGGCGGTATGGGCGTTCGTTGGGAATCACACATTTATGCAGGCTACACAGTGCCACCGCATTACGATTCAATGATCGGCAAGCTCATCACTTACGGTGAAAACCGTGACGTGGCAATTGCGCGCATGAAAAATGCGTTAAACGAAATGATCGTCGATGGCATTAAAACCAACATCACCTTGCAGCAATCGATCATGCAAGATGAGAACTTCCAACACGGTGGGGCGAACATCCACTACCTTGAGAAGAAATTGGGTTTACAGCACTAATCTTCGCGTCGCGAGAAACCAAATGCTCACTTCGGTGAGCATTTTTGTTTTCGGCAGCTGAGTCAGTTTCTGCTAAACTCTGCGCCAACTGACGACATAACAGAGCAACTGACATGCCTTGGATTCAAATTAAACTGAACGCAACTAACGCCAATGCCGAGTCAATTGGCGACATGCTGATGGAAGAGACGGGCGCAGTATCCGTCACTTTTCTTGATGCGCACGACACCCCTGTTTTTGAACCGCTTCCGGGCGAAACTCGCCTTTGGGGCGATACTGACGTGCTGGCGCTGTATGATGCCGAAGCCGATAGCGCATGGATCATTGACCAAATTCGCTCAAGCAAACTGCTGAGTGATGACTTTGCCTACAAAGTTGAACAGCTCGAAGATAAAGACTGGGAACGTGAATGGATGGACAACTTCCACCCAATGAAATTTGGTCAACGTTTGTGGATTTGCCCAAGCTGGCGTGAAATCCCAGAACCTGACGCTGTCAACGTAATGCTCGACCCGGGCCTTGCATTCGGTACAGGGACTCACCCGACGACCGCATTATGTTTAGAGTGGCTCGAAGGGCTCGATCTGACAGGCAAAACCGTCATCGATTTTGGTTGTGGTTCAGGCATCTTAGCCATTGCGGCGATCAAATTGGGCGCAGCCAAAGTCGTCGGTATTGATATCGACCCACAAGCACTGCTTGCTTCTAACGACAACGCAGGGCGCAATGGCGTAGCTGACCAACTTGAAGTGTATTTGCCACAAGACCAACCTGAAGGCTTAATCGCTGACGTGGTTGTGGCCAACATTTTGGCCGGCCCACTGCGTGACCTGAATGGTGTGATAAAAGGGTTACTTAAGCCCAATGGCCAACTTGCGATGTCCGGTGTTTTAGACACTCAAGCCGAAGAAGTTGCCAACCATTATCGTGACGAGCTTCACATTGACCCGATAATTGAGCTCAATGAGTGGTGCCGCATCTCGGGTCGCAAGCAAGGCTAGATAAGACTTTGCGTGCTAATAGACTGTATTTTATACGATTTACTAAAACAAATTGTAAATGCTCAAATATTAGTCTTTTCACGCAGTAAAAAAATGCGTAAAATGCGCGCCCTTGCTGGTACAGAACTGTGATGACGTTTTGAAAATCGGAAACTATCAACTTAAGAACAATCTTATCGTTGCCCCTATGGCAGGAGTAACTGACAGACCATTTCGAGAGTTGTGTCTTCGCTATGGAGCAGGCATGGCCGTCAGTGAAATGATGTCCTCTAATCCTGCTCTATGGAATACGTCAAAGTCGATGCAACGTATGGTACATGAGGGCGAATCGGGCATTCGCTCGGTACAAATTGCGGGAGCCGACCCACAGCTTATGGCCGATGCAGCCCAATTTAGTGTTGAGAACGGTGCTCAGATCATCGACATCAACATGGGTTGCCCAGCAAAAAAGGTGAATAAAAAGCTGGCGGGTTCAGCCTTACTCCAATTTCCGGAGACGATTGAACAGATCTTGAAAGCGGTGGTGAACGCCGTTGATGTCCCCGTGACATTAAAGACCCGTACTGGCTGGGACACAGACAACAAAAACTGTGTCTACATCGCTAAATTAGCCGAAGACTGCGGCATACAAGCTTTAGCCCTGCATGGCAGAACCAAAGCGTGTATGTACAAAGGCGAGGCCGAATACGACAGCATTAAAGCGGTGAAAAACGCCATCTCTATTCCGGTTATTGCTAACGGTGATATCGATAGCCCAGAGAAGGCGAAATACGTGCTGGATTACACCGGCGCTGACGCTTTAATGATTGGACGCCCTGCCCAAGGTCGCCCGTGGATTTTCCAAGAAATCCAACACTATTTGGAAAACGGCACCACGATGTCTGAGCTTCCGGCTGCGGAAGTGAAAGATATTATGCTTGGTCATGTACAGGCTCTCCACAGTTTCTATGGTGAGTATTTAGGCCCTCGCATCGCTCGTAAGCATGTGGGTTGGTATCTGAAAGAACATGAGCAAGCGAGTGAGTTTCGCCGTACCTTCAACGCTATTGACGCAGCACCGCTGCAAATTGACGCGCTCGAAGGTTATTTTGATAACGTTGCATCATAATTAAGAGAAGAGCTAGACCGCATATGTTCGAACAAAACCTGACTTCAGAAGCTTTCACAGTAACAACCGTAACTTCACAAGATCAAATCACGCAAAAACCACTACGTGATTCAGTTAAAGCATCTCTTAAAAACTACCTTGCGCAGTTAAACGGCCAAGAAGTGACAGAACTATACGAGTTAGTTCTTGCTGAAGTTGAACAGCCACTACTCGACACCATCATGCAGTACACTCGCGGTAACCAAACTCGCGCAGCAACCATGATGGGCATCAACCGCGGCACTCTTCGTAAGAAGCTAAAAAAATACGGCATGAACTAATCTAGCTACTGCACAAATCTAGCAACTAGATACCATCGCTTTTAAAACCGAGCCTCTGCGCTCGGTTTTTTCATTTTCACCCAACGGATAACTAAAATATCAACGGGCTGCTTTACTTTGCATTAATGCAATAAAGAGATCTGATTGTTTGAGCGGGCTCTCTCTTCTTCTGTTGTCGCATTTACGCGACCGCAACAAACTGGTTACATTGTGCATGTGATGGAAATTTACCGACCGATCCCCAAATCACTTGTCGTGAACAGTGCATACAATGAGTAAGGCTTTATCCCCCAAAAAATGGAGTGACTAAGATAAGCTCGGCGACGCAACAATCTAAACACCAAGTCAAATGGGCCTATAATGATAAAACCACTCGGAAGATTGACAAGGAGTGACGTCAATGAGCTTACTGAACTTGCGCCAGACCAAAATTAGAACGCGTTTATACCTGCTGACCACGGTCACCACACTGCTACTGTTGATCCCATTTGTCTCCATGCTCAATAGTTACCAACACGATTTAATGCAATCAAAACAGACAAAAACTCGCCACATCGTCGAAACAGGATACGGCGTATTAAGTTACTTCCACCAATTACAAATCGATGGCACCCTGTCCGAGCAACAAGCACAGACTCAAGCCAAACAAGCCATCGCGAAACTGCGCTACGATGCTGATGATTATTTTTGGATCAACGACCTTCAGCCAAGTATGATCATGCACCCAATGAAGCCCCAATTGGACGGCAAAGATCTCTCCAATGCCGCCGACCCGACCGGAAAAAAACTGTTTGTAGAATTTACTAAAGTCGCTAAACAGCAGGGTGAAGGCTTTGTCGACTATATGTGGCCCAAACCGGGTTCTAGCGTCGATGTGGGTAAAATCTCTTATGTAAAATTATTTAAACCTTGGGGATGGATCCTCGGTTCTGGAGTCTACATCGACGATGTCAATGCGTTGATTTGGCAACGCCTACAATCGATATTGCTCATTCTTAGCCTCGTCATTATTGTGATGCTGATTCTTTCAGTAGTGATAGGAAATAGCATCACTAAACCGTGTGAAGAAACCAAACAGGCACTCGAAGAAATCGCCAAAGGCGACGGTGATTTAACCAAACAGCTCTCGGTGCAAGGTAGTGATGAGCTGTCACACATAGCGCAAGCCTTCAATGAGTTCACAGAGAAGATTCGTCATACCATTACCAATATCACACCGATCACCGACAATGTTAACCACTCGGCAAATGAGCTTACTCAACTCTCACAACATGCCTCAATCAAAGCCTTAGAGCAGCAGCAATCCGTCGATACAGTCGCATCAGCAATGAACGAACTGCATGCGAGCAATCAAGAAGTGGCTAATGCAGCGAGTAGTGCCGCGAAAGCCGCGCATACGGCCAGCAGCAAAGGCAAAGAAGGCAGCTCGGTGATTGGCAAAGCTTCTGATTTTATGGACTCCCTGTCTGCACTACTGACCACCACTGACACCACCACTAAAAACCTCGCGAAAGAGACACAAGATGTCGGAGCGATACTGGCGGTCATCCAAGGGATAGCCGAACAAACCAACTTATTGGCCCTGAATGCGGCGATTGAAGCTGCACGTGCTGGTGAACAAGGGCGAGGCTTTGCGGTCGTCGCGGATGAAGTACGGGCGCTGGCAACGCGTACTCAAACCAGCACCAACGAGATAGAGCAGATAATCAATAGATTACAGGCTCGCGCAAAAGAGCTGGGAGAATTTATGGCTCAAACGCAGCAACAATCAACCGCCACACAGCAACAAGCCGTTTTAGCGCAGCAAGTGCTCAATGAGATCGACGAGCAAGTAAAACAGATTCTCTCACTCAATGAACATATTGCTGAGGCAAGCGCCCAGCAAACCACCGCTACAGAAGAGATTAATCGCAATCTGACTCATATTGCCGAGCACAGCTCCCAAGCTGCAGCCCAAGCCGATCAAGTGTCGACAGCCAGTCAATATCTCTCAGACAGTGGCCAACAACTGAAACAGAGCATTAGCCATTTTAAAGTGTGAGCAACTCACACCTTATCGGCTGATGAGATCACTCCAATGCCGCTAAAATTGAGCAGTGGCTGGCGTTGTCGTCTATATGACCGCAGCACGCATCGTTGATTTTTTTTAGCGCTTGACGAATCGCCGTTAACTCGGCGATTTTTTGATCAATCACCACCAGCTTAGCGCTGGTGATCGATTTCACTTCTGCACAGCTGTGTTCGGTCGCTTCCAGCTTTATTTCCAGTAACTCTTTGATCTCATCCAAACTGAGCCCTAGCTCTTTGGCTTTGAGAATAAAACTCACCTGCTGCTGATTTTTTTGATTATATAAACGATAACCAGACTCACTGCGCCCCGCCGGTTTTATTAGCGCATTTTTTTCATAAAAACGCAGCGTATCGGTTGAAACTTTACAGCGTTTGGCGAGCTCTCCAATTTGAAACATCTCATTCTCCTTTAACGTTTTTATTACGTTTGATACCCAATATCGCCGTTTTTATAAAAAATTTTGCGATGCCAAACGATTGCGCGAGCTTTTTGATGATTGTTTGGTTAGAATGTGCGCCATCAAATTTCCTATTAACTCCATGATTTGAGGAAGACCGAAGCATGAATAACGCTCGTCCTATTCACCGCGCATTGATCAGCGTATCAGACAAAACCGGCATTGTTGAGTTCGCTCAAGCTCTCGCGAAGCGCGGTGTCGATATTCTTTCTACTGGTGGCACCGCTCGCTTATTAGCAGACCAAGGTATTGCTGTTACAGAAGTTTCTGACTACACCGGTTTTCCTGAGATGATGGACGGTCGCGTAAAAACATTGCACCCGAAAGTACACGGTGGCGTGCTGGGCCGCCGCGGTCAAGATGACGACATCATGCAACAACACGGTATTAAGCCGATTGATATGGTAGTCGTCAACCTTTACCCGTTTGCCGAAACCGTTGCTAAAGCAGGTTGTACCCTAGCTGATGCGGTAGAAAATATCGACATTGGTGGGCCAACTATGGTGCGTTCTGCGGCGAAAAACCACAAAGATGTGACCATAGTAGTGAATGCACATGACTACGACCGTGTCATTGCCGAGATGGATGCGAACAACAATTCGCTAACACTCGAAACACGTTTTGACCTTGCGATTGCTGCTTTTGAACACACCGCTGCTTACGATGGCATGATCGCCAACTACTTCGGCACTATGGTTCCATCCTATGGAGCCTCTTTACTTGATGAAGAAGGAAAGAAGGGTGATGAAGAGAGCAAATTCCCGCGCACCTTCAACCAACAATTCCTGAAAAAACAAGACATGCGTTACGGTGAGAACAGTCACCAAGCGGCCGCTTTCTATGTTGAAGCCAACCCAGAGGAAGCGTCAGTCTCTACGGCACGCCAACTCCAAGGTAAAGCGCTCTCTTACAACAACATCGCCGATACCGACGCCGCTCTTGAGTGTGTGAAAGAGTTCGCTGAGCCAGCGTGTGTAATTGTCAAACACGCCAACCCATGCGGCGTTGCCTTGGGCAGCGATATTCTTCAAGCCTACAACCGTGCTTACCAAACCGACCCTACTTCTGCCTTTGGTGGCATCATCGCTTTTAACCGCGAGCTAGACGCACAAACCGCAGCGGCGATTGTTGAGCGCCAGTTTGTTGAAGTGATCATCGCACCAATCGTTTCTGCGGAAGCGATTGAAGTGGTTGCGGCGAAGAAAAACGTGCGCCTGCTTGAGTGCGGTGAGTGGTCAGCGAAAACCACGGGCTTTGACGTGAAACGCGTCAATGGTGGCTTGCTAGTGCAAGATCGCGATCAAGGCATGGTTAGCCTTGATGATCTCAAAATCGTAACCAAGCGCCAGCCGAGTGAAGAAGAGATCAAAGATGCTCTTTTCTGCTGGAAAGTAGCTAAATACGTCAAATCAAACGCGATTGTTTACTCAAAAGGTGACATGACTGTTGGCGTGGGCGCAGGCCAAATGAGCCGCGTTTATTCAGCCAAAATTGCGGGCATTAAAGCGGCTGATGAAGGTTTGCAAGTCGAAGGATGTGTGATGGCTTCTGATGCCTTCTTCCCGTTCCGTGACGGCATTGATGCCGCAGCGCAAGCGGGCATCAAGTGTGTGATTCAACCGGGCGGTTCGATGCGTGATGACGAAGTGATTGCCGCCGCCGATGAACACGGCATGGCGATGATCTTTACTGGTATGCGTCACTTCCGCCACTAAAAACCTTACCCCACCCTAGCCCTCCCCTAAAAGGGGAGGGAACAGAACGAAGTGACCTTACTTCCCTTTTAGGGGAGGGAGAATAGAACGAAGTGACCTCACCTAACTTTTAGAAAGAGGTATTGTTCTCCAACTTCCTTCCTCTTCAGGGGGAGGGAATAGAACGAGGTGACCTTACCTAACTTTTAGGAAGAGGTATTGTTCTCCAAGTTCCTTCCCTTCAAGGGGAGGTTAGGAGGGGGTAAATGGCAACAAACAAACTCTATACGTTAAAGGATACTCATAGATGAACATTCTGATTATAGGTGCTGGCGGCCGTGAGCACGCTCTGGGTTGGAAAGTCGCTCAAAACCCAAATGTTAAAACTGTCTTTGTTGCTCCGGGTAATGCGGGTACAGCGCTTGAGCCTAAACTTGAGAACGTCAATATTGCAGTGGAAGACATTGCTGGTTTGGTCGCTTTTGCTCAAGAAAAACGTATTGAACTGACCATTGTTGGCCCAGAAACACCCTTAGTGCTTGGCGTGGTGGATGCTTTCCGTAAGGCGGATTTACCCATCTTTGGCCCGACGCAAGCGGCAGCACAGCTCGAAGGCTCAAAAGCCTTCACCAAAGATTTCTTAGCTCGTCATCATATTCCAACGGCGGCTTACGCTAATTTCACAGAAATTGAACCTGCTTTGGCATACGTCCGCCAGCAGGGTGCGCCGATTGTGGTCAAAGCTGATGGCCTTGCCGCTGGCAAAGGGGTCATTGTGGCGATGACGCTGCAAGAGGCCGAAGACGCGATTCAAGATATGCTCGCAGGCAATGCCTTTGGTCATGCAGGCAGCCGTGTGGTAATTGAAGAGTTCTTAGATGGAGAAGAAGCGAGCTTCATTGTCATGGTCGATGGTGTAAATGTTCTCCCTATGGCCACCAGCCAAGATCATAAACGCGTCGGCGATAAAGACACCGGCCCCAATACTGGCGGCATGGGTGCTTACTCGCCAGCTCCGGTGGTCACGCCAGAGATCCATGAGCGCGTGATGCAAGAGGTCATTTATCCAACGGTGCGCGGTATGGCGGCAGAAGGCAACCCTTACACAGGTTTTCTGTACGCTGGGCTAATGATTGACGCACAAGGCACACCGAAAGTGATTGAGTACAACTGCCGCTTTGGTGACCCTGAAACTCAACCGATCATGATGCGGATGCAATCGGATTTGGTCGAACTCTGCTTTGCCGCTCTAGAAGGCAAACTTGATCAAGTGGAGTCAAAATGGGACCCACGCGCTTCTATCGGTATTGTTTTGGCCGCTGGCGGTTACCCTGCCGACTACGCGAAAGGGGACGTCATTTCTGGCTTACCAACGCAAGAAGTCGCGGGTGAGAAAATCTTCCACGCAGGCACAAGCAACCAAGCTGGAGAAGTCGTCACCAACGGTGGTCGCGTGTTATGCGCAACCGCACTTGGTAACACGGTTTCACAAGCGCAGCAGCGCGCTTACCAATTAGCCAAACAGGTCAACTGGGATGGCATGTTCTATCGCAGCGATATTGGCTACCGCGCGATAGCTCGTGAACAACAGACAACAAAATAACAACGACAAAGCTAGGTTATGATCCAATAAGGCGCTCATTGAGCGCCTTATTTTTATACTTCATATTCATACTTCTGTATTGGCTTGGTGTTAAACCCACTTCGAGATGAACTTAATCATCACTTCAACAATTGCGGTTTGTCGACACAGCCATGATTCTCATCAGCAAGCATTAATAGCTCTTCGATATAGACACGGTTATTGCGGATTTTACCTAAAAATGCGATGTAGTTATCCAATGATGCTAAACGACTGACCACAAAACTGGGCAGCGTTTGGTTAAATTCCATCTGCGTGTATTCATGACCCGTGCAGGTTTCAAACACTTCGCCATCCCACACCCCTTGAATCAGTTCTAACCCTTGGTTGTCTTTATTTTTGGTTTCTGAGATCAGGTATTGTGCTTGTTGCAGATAATGGGAAAGCTGCTCTTCATCGAGTGGCAGTATTTTTCCATCGACACGGTATTGTTGATAAATGGCCTCACCAGCGTCATTAAAACGTAAGTGAACCGAATAAGGTACGAGCGATTTTTTTTGTAGCTGCTCACCTTCGCGCTTGAGCTCTCTTAATGTCCCTTCATCCCAGCGATAATTGGTTTTATACCAACCATAATCACCTGATGCGACATAATCGGCGGCGCTGTTTGGAGAGGCTGAACGCTCGATATACCAATAAAAACTGGTGGCATCACCCATGGTTTGCCCACTGGTATAATTGGAATATTGTTCGAGACTAGGCGTATGGCTAGAAGAGGAGCACCCCACTAAGACTAGGGGAAATAGAATGGATAAAAGAATTTTTTTCATGGGAGAAATCTACGCCGAGAGAGTATCTCGGCGTAGTATAAATTATTTCACTGAATCTTTCAGTGCTTTACCGGCTACAAATGCTGGAACGTTAGCTGCTGCGATTTGAATCTCAGCACCTGTTTTAGGGTTACGGCCAGTACGCGCTGCACGGTGGTTTACTTTGAATGTACCAAAACCAATTAGTTGAACTTGGTCACCCTCTTTGAGAGCGCCTTCAACTGCGCCTAAAGTCGCTTCAAGAGCAGCTTTTGCTTGTGCTTTAGATAAGTCTGCTTTTTCAGCGATAAAGTCGATTAATTGGGTCTTGTTCATTAGGTTTCCCTTCTCATGTGTTATCGAATTGACCTCACTCTAAAACATAAAGCCCCCGTCTGGCAAAGGTTTGTCGCTGATCTTTTGTCTCTATGCCGCACTTTTAACCACAATATGAGCAATAACTCACAATTTGTTACTGATTGACAAAGAATATCCGCTTGTTTTTGACGCTGTAAGCCCTTATTTATAGCGTACTTATGCTTGGATACCTGATATTTCAGGTCACTTAAGCGACCTAATATATCAGTGCAATCCTACGCAGGTAGAGCCTCCAATGACCGACATTGGCATGGAGCAAGCTCAACGCAGTATTGATTTGGTATAGATTAAAACTAAGGAACAATCATGTTTTTGCTTACGGTTTATATTGCCGTTGCCATCGGTGTCTCTTTTATCTGTTCGGTTCTTGAAGCTGTGCTACTGAGCATCACACCAAGCTACCTTGCTCAGTTGCGCCAAAACGCTCACCCTTCAGCTGATAAATTAAGCAAGCTCAAAGCGGACATTGACCGTCCCTTAGCATCGATTCTCACGCTCAACACTATTGCTCACACCATCGGTGCCGCCAGCGCAGGTGCACAAGCGGCGGTCGTATTTGGTAGCGAATGGCTCGGCGTATTTTCTGCGGTGCTAACTCTAGGCATTTTGGTGTTGTCGGAAATCGTACCGAAAACCATTGGTGCGACCTATTGGCGTCAACTTGCGCCAGCTTCTGCGGTGGTTTTACGCTGGATGGTGTGGGCGCTGACACCTTTTGTCTGGTTTTCAGAGCAGATCACCAAACGCTTAGCGCGTCACCATGAAGCGCCCAAAATGCGTGATGAACTCTCCGCGATGGCCATGCTGGCCAATGAAAGCGGTGAGTTTGCCGATGGCGAATCAAAAATACTCAATAACTTGTTGGCTATCCAACACGTCCCAGTGACTCAAGTGATGACACCGCGCCCGGTTTTGTTTCGCGCCAGCGCGCAACTCACTATCGACGAGTTTCTCGTGCAACATAGAGATACACCCTTTTCGCGTCCGCTTATTTATGGCGAAAGCAAAGAGGACATCATCGGTTTTGTGCATCGCTTAGAGCTATTTAAACTGCAACAAAAGGGCCAAGGCAGTAAACGTTTAGAAGAAGTCATGAGGCCGCTTCATGCGCTGCTCAACAAAATGAGCTTATTAAAGGCCTTTGATCAAATGATGCAAAAACGGCTGCAATTGGCGTTAATCGTTGATGAATACGGCACAGTACAAGGCATTCTGACCTTAGAGGATATTTTTGAATACCTACTGGGTGAAGAGATCATTGATGAAGCAGATAAAACCACCGACATGCAGCAGCTCGCTTACCAGCGCTGGGAACGTTGGAAGAAAACACACGGCGTCATTGAAAACAGGGATGAGGAATAAAAAATAAAGGAAATAGAATGGAATCTAATCCTAAATCGACAAAAATGCGGCGTAGAACATTGCGTACTAACGCTACAGCATCAGAACAAAGTGTGTGGGCAAAGTTACGATGCCAACAACTAGGCACTAAATTTCGCCGTCAGTTTGGTATTGGTCCTTATATCGTGGATTTTTATGCGCCAAGTCATCGGCTGGTGATTGAAATCGATGGTGACTCTCATTTCAGCGAGTCTTCTTATATCTACGACCAAGCAAGAACTGATTATCTAGAGTAATTTGGCATTCGTGTTTTACGGTATACAAACGAGGAAGTACGAATACAACTTGATGATGTTATTGAGGATATTTGTCGCTACTTAAACACCCCACCCTAAC
>NZ_JAMQXI010000006.1:0-548 GCF_024743775.1 Vibrio sp. RM-69-4 | reverse complement strand
AAGCTTTGGAGGCTTTAGTGATTACAATTCGAGAAATGGATATTTCCGATTACGATTCAGTGATTGATCTGTGGCGCCAGACGGAAAGCTTGTCATTAAGAGATGCTGATTCTAAACAAAGCATTGAAAGTTACCTTAACCGAAACTCTGGGCTAAGTTTTGTTGCGTTAAGCGGCAATAACATTATTGGTGCGGTACTCGTTGGGACCGATGGTCGCAGAGGGTATCTGCAACATTTGGCTGTTTCATCAGAATTTCGAGGCCAAAAAATAGGTAAAGCTTTGGTTGAAAAATCAGTTGATGCTTTGACTTCGATTGGTGTTTCAAAGACGCATTTATTTGTTTATAGCAATAATGTTAATGCGCAAAATTTTTACGAAAAATTAGGCTGGCTTCCAAGGGATGAAATACGCATGTATTCATTTAATAACTCAAGTAATCCAAACGTTTAGTGGCAGCTTATAACAAACGGCTCAAGAGGGATTGCCAACGCTTGGCGACTTTAGTACAAAATTGAAGCTCAGTGTTTACAGTATGTTTTTTAAGTT
>NZ_JAMQXI010000069.1:0-2945 GCF_024743775.1 Vibrio sp. RM-69-4 | reverse complement strand
GTTTACAGTGTGTTTTTTGAGTTCGGCGGTGCGTTGTCAACCCCTTAGCCGGGCGTTATGTGTTTTGTGGGAAGTTAAATGCAACATCTTGATAAATTGCTTGAAGTAGCCAAACGAAAATCTGAATTCGACAAGAATAATTCTTGGTATTTAGGCTCATCTACTTATCTGGCTGAGATTAAAAAAGAAGTCGATGAAGTTATCGAAGAAATCCCTAAGAATCGACTCTGTTACCTCGAAGATGAATTAGGTGATGTGCTGTGGGACTACCTAAATGCGATCCTGTCTCTCGAAAAAGAGGCAGGAGTTAAGATTGAGTCTGTAGTCCAAAGAGCATGTCGGAAATATGAAGAACGTGTATCTGCAATCGAGAATGGTATTTCTTGGGATGAGGTGAAATTCAAGCAGAAAAAAGAGCTAGAACAAGAGCAATCATCAGCACACACATAACAAACGCCTCAAGAGGGACTGTCAACGCGTGGCGTTCCCAGTCCCAA
The DNA here is from genome assembly GCF_024743775.1 of Vibrio sp. RM-69-4. NCBI lineage: Bacteria > Pseudomonadati > Pseudomonadota > Gammaproteobacteria > Vibrionales > Vibrionaceae > Vibrio > Vibrio sp. RM-69-4. Next base: position 2,448 of record NZ_JAMQXI010000069.1, on the reverse strand, counting down.
TGAGCCGCGGTGGTTACGGTTGTTGTGATTGAGTTTAGTGTTAATGCGTTGCCAGCCCCTTAGGCGGGCGTTATGCAACTCAGGTAAATTTAGGGGTTCAATCTTTTGGGATTTCTCCGGCCATTCATTTTGTGTTGTCGGTAAATGAGCATTTTTACCCTAAAATTCGAGGTTTACTCAAGCCGTAAAACAGGCAAGGTTCTTTGTTTGCCTCAATCAGTTTTAGTGCTGGTTTGTTGCCAATTCAGCGTGCTTAAAGTGTGGAAAGGGCAAGTTAATCGAGCATTTTCCTTTTGCTGAAGGTTTCGCTCGTTAAGTTTTCCTGATTCAAAAGTTTGGTTTGTTGCTGAAAGGTAGACCTTGTTTTGGCGGCTTATTTATCATGGCTCTGGCTTGGGTTGGTTCTTGAATCACTCAACTATTGCAATCGTGGCTTTTGATCGTATAAATTCGGTTTATCTCATTGAATTTGCATAACAAACGGCTCAAGAGGGATTGCCAACGCGTGGCGGCTTTAGTGCAAAGTTGAAGTTCAGTGTTTACAGTGTGTTTTTTAAGTTCGGTGGCGCGTTGTCAACCCCTTAGCCGGGCGTTATGCGATTTTTCTGACATCATAAGAAATTAAGGATATCGAGTGGAAGTCAGTATTTTTCAGGTAGATTCGTTTACATCAGAAGTGTTTAAGGGCAATCCTGCTGGGGTATGCATTACAGAAACTAGCCTTGATGAAGCGACAATGCGAGCAATTGCTGCTGAAATGGCAGTGTCTGAAACGGCGTTTTTATCGCTGAGCACGATGCAACTGCGTTGGTTTACACCAGAAATTGAAGTGAGCCTATGTGGCCACGGTACTTTAGCTGTAGCTCATGTTTTAAAAGAGCAGGGGATTTATAAAACGGGTGATGTTCTTGAGTTTAAAACGCTATCTGGCATTTTGACTGCTCATTTAGACGAAAATAGCATCCACCTGATTTTCCCAACTCCAATGCTTGATATGCAAGTGTCCCCAAACATAGATATGCTCAATTGCTTAGGGTTGGCACAATCAAACTTAATCGCTTACGGTCAGTTTGATAACAAGCAGATCATCGTCATTGATAATGAGTCCTTACTCAACGGTCTTTCCCCGGATTTCAGCGGACTATCAAAATTGAAGGGTCGCGGTGTTTTAGTTACGGCTAAGTCAGACTCTGGTGTAGATTTTGTATCGCGTTATTTTGCGCCGTGGGTTGGAGTCAATGAGGATCCAGTGACAGGCTCTGCACATTGTGCTTTGTGTGCTTACTGGTCGAAAAGGCTTGGTAAGTTTCAGCTCAAAGGTTATCAGGCCTCAAAGAGAGGTGGTTTTGTGGATGTGGAACTACTCAATCCAAACCAAGTGAAGCTATCTGGTCAAGCAGTAACGATCTTGTCTGGTCGAATGAAAATCGCATAACAAACGCCTCAAGAGGGACTGTCAACGCGTGGCGTTTCCAGTCCCAATGAGCCGCGGTGGTTGCAGTTGCTGTGTTTGAGTTTAGTGGTTATGCGTTGTCAGCCCCTTAGGCGGGCGTTATGTGTTTGATGGGTTTTTGAGGTTAATTCTACGATTTCATTGAGAATTCGTTCTGTATTTTCGGCAAGTTGGCTTGGTCGAAATGGATTCGTGAACAACCTGAGATTGATCGTTTTCAAGGTTCTTGGGTTGCCTCAATTAAGTTTTGGATCTGGTTTGTGTTGAGTTTCGTCAGTTTCAAATCGCTTTAATTGAAATGTCTTTTTGACTGATTTTCTTGCTGACATTCAGCTCTGAAAATCTGGTGACGCAAAAAATTTAGCGGTTGCTGAAAGGGCGCTTTCTTTGTTGTTGATTCTGTAAGTGGCTCTCTTTGGCTCAGAACGCTGTGAAATTTAGGTTTTGGTAAGCATCGTTTTTGTACGTAACTTATTCAAATATCTTCATTTCTACGGTGGTTTACTTTGAATTCATAGCTAAATTCACATAACAATCAATTCAAGTGGATTCTCAACGCGTGGCAGTTTTACTATGCGTCAGGTAAAGTGTTTTACGGTGCAATGCAGCGACTTGGTCAGTGCGTTGTTCACCACTTAATTGGGCGTTAGGCAAAGTGAGTTTTTATCAGCTAAATCGGGTTTGAATTGAACGGTGAATTTCATGTTCTTATGGCTGAACTTAAGCAATAAATAATCATCACATATTTGTTGTTTCTTGATCGCGTTGGGTTGCTTTTCGCTGTGAATTCATCGGCAAAATAACCTTCGGCATCCAAACGTCCGCCGAGCATGCTACGCTCGTCACTTTTCTTCCAAACCGCTCAATTTTAGTTTTTTTGTTTCTTTGCTGAGTTGGTATTTTGGTTTATAAATAAATCGGTTAGTGTTTTTCAAGTTTACAAAAAGCCTTGTTCTTGGGTTTTGAAAGTATTGTTGTCAATTGGTTGGCCTAAC
>NZ_JAMQXI010000068.1:0-1886 GCF_024743775.1 Vibrio sp. RM-69-4 | reverse complement strand
CAACTCAGGTAAATTTAGGGGCTCAATCTTTTGGGATTTTTCCGGCCATTCGTTTTGTGTTGTCGGCAAATGAGCATTTTTACCTTCAAATTCATTGTGAACTCAAGCCGTAAAACAGGCAAAGTTCTTTGTTTGCCTCAATCAGTTTTAGCGCTGGTTCGTTGCCAATCCAGCGTGCGTAAAGTGTGGAAAGGGTAAGTTTATCGAGCATTTTGCACTTGCTGAAAGTCTTGCTTGTTGAGTTTGTCTCATTCAAAAGCTTGGTTTGTTGCTGAAAGGTGGACTTTGTTTTGGCGGCTTATTTATCACGGCTCTGGCGTGGGTTGGTTCTTGAATTACTCAACCATTGCAATCGTGGCTTTTGATCGAGTAAAGTCAGTTTATCTTATTGAATTTGCATAACAAACGGCTCAAGAGGGATTGCCAACGCGTGGCGGTTTTAGTGCAAAATTGAAGTCTAGTGTCTACAGTGTGTTTTTTGAGTTCGGCGGTGCGTTGTCAACCCCTTAGCCGGGCGTTAGGCAAGGTGAGTTTTTATCAGCTAAGTCGAGTTGAAATTGAGCAGTAAATTCCATGTTTTGTGGCTTAACTTAAGTAATGAATAATCATCACATATTTGCTGTTTCTTGATCGCGTTGGGTTGTTTAGCGCTGTGAGTTTAGCGGCAAAATAACCTTCAGCATCCAAACGTCCGCCGAGCATGCTACGCTCGTCACTTTTCTTCCAAATCGCTCAATTTGAGTTTTTTGTTTCTTTGCTGATTTGGTGTTTTGGTTTATAAATGAATAGGTTAGTTTGTTTTGGTTTGCAAAGAAGCCTTGTTCTTTAGTTTTGAAAGTGCAGGTGTCAATTGGTTGGCCTAACAAACGGCTCAAGAGGGATTGCCAACGCGTGGCGGCTTTAGTGCAAAGTTGAAGTTCAGTGTTTACAGTGTGTTTTTTAAGTTCGGCGGTGCGTTGTCAACCCCTTAGCCGGGCGTTAGGTGCCAATCAGTTATCATCAGCTTTCAAGAAATAATCGTGGAGAAAAAATGCAGTTTGCTAGTGCGTTTCAATATAAAAAATGGGCAAACGATGAGTTGCTTGAGTTAGGTGAAAAACAATTTTCACAGTTACCAGAAAACGATGCGATCTTTTTCGTTCGGATTTTGAATCACACAACGGTCGTGGATAGTCTTTTTATCAGTCGTATTTTAGGTGAGCCTGAAAAGTACAGTGGTGACAATACCGTCGAGACTCCTTCATTGTCTGAGTTACGACGAATAATAAATGAGCATGACTCATGGCTTATTGATTTTACAAAATCAGTGAGTGTAGACGAACTCAAACGTAATGTGATTTTCCGTTTTATCGATGGTGGTTTTGGACAGTTAACAATAGAAGAAATTTTGCTTCATTTACTGACGCATGGCAGTAATCATCGAGGTATGGTCTCAAGAGTGTTAGCCGAAAATGGTCTTGAGCGTCCGAAAGATACTTTTACTCGATACTTGCATGAAACAGAGCCAAAAAGACGATTGTGTTCAGGCACCTAACAAACGCTTCAAGAGGGACTTCCAACGCGTGGCATTTTTACTATGCGTTGATTTTTGTGGTTACGGTGTTATGCGGAAACTTAGTAGTAGCGTTGTTAGCCCCTTAAGCGGGCGTTAGCCTTATTCAAAAGGAGATTCTATGAAATCAGCAGTTCTTGTTATTGATGTGCAGAATATTTTGTTTGACCCAACACCTCAACCGTTTGAAAGAAATGAGGTTTTAACTCGCATCAATAAAGTCACAGATTGGGCGCGCCAAAAGGATATCTCAGTCATCTTTATCCAACATGAGCAAACTGGGACGCCAATCGAATATGGCAGTGAAGGTTGGCAATTACAGTCATCATTACAC
>NZ_JAMQXI010000067.1:0-1082 GCF_024743775.1 Vibrio sp. RM-69-4 | reverse complement strand
TTCAAGACAGTTCCATGATTATCTTTTCAGCAATTTTTCTGGTACTAAAGTGCGTTTTACATCACGTTTGCAGGTTAGTTCTTTTGCAGCGGGAACAGCATGCTAACAAACGGCTCAAGAGGGATTGCCAACGCATGGCGACTTTGGTGCAAAATTGAAGTTCAGTGTTTACGGTGTATTTTTTGAGTCCGGCGGTGCGTTGTCAACCCCTTAGCCGGGCGTTATGCAACTCAGGTAAATTTAGGGGTTCAATCTTTTGGGATTTCTCCGGCCATTCGTTTTGTGTTGTCGGCAAATGAGCATTTTTACCCTAAAATTCGTAGTTTACTCAAGCCGTAAAACATGCAAGTTTCTTTGTTTGCCTCAATCGGTTTTAGCGTTGGCGCGTTGTAAATTTTGCGTGCGCAAAGTGTGGGAAGGGCAAGTTTATCGAGCATTGTTCACTTGCTGAGTGTTTCGCTCGTTGAGTTTTCCTGATTCAAAAGCTTGGTTGGTTGTTGAAAGGTGGACTTGGTTTTGGCGGCTCATTTATCACAGTTCTTGCTTGGGTTGATTCTTGAATCACTCAACCATTGCAATTGTGGCTTTTGGTCGTGTAAATTCAGTTTATCTCATTGAATTTGCATAACAAACGGCTCAAGAGGGATTGCCAACGCTTGGCGACTTTAGTGCAAAATTGAAATTCAGTGTTTACAGTGTGTTTTTTGAGTTCGGCGGTGCGTTGTCAACCCCTTAGCCGGGCGTTATGTGCCACTGTACTTTAGCGCAAAAAGTGTAAGGAGAATGTATGTTTATCGTGTCTTTGACTTATCAGGTGCCTCTAGAGAAAGTCGATGTTTTTATTCCTGAGCATGTCGCTTATCTCAATGAACAATATGCAAAAGGTCACTTTGTTTTATCTGGGCGCAAAGAGCCAAGAACTGGTGGTGTAATCATTTCTACCATTAGTGACCGAAACAAGCTTAATGACGTACTGGCTGAAGACCCTTTTTATCGAGAAGGTTTAGCAAGCTATGAAGTAACAGAAATCGTGCTAACTAAGGCGTCAGAAAAGCTAGAATTCCTAGTTTAGTATCTGGCAC
>NZ_JAMQXI010000066.1:0-738 GCF_024743775.1 Vibrio sp. RM-69-4 | reverse complement strand
TGAGGTTAAGAAAAATCATAAAAGTCCGTGTTCATTTCTTCTTGGTCTGAGGCTCTAGCTTTACACCTGAAAGTCAGCACTTTTCCGCGTATCTCGCCAGTGGCACTGTTCGTGAAGTGGTTGAACTAACCGAAGTCTGTTTACGGGAAGTGGTGTGTTTGTTTATTTCTTTGGTATGGCTTCTTTGGTTTTGAAGCTATTTCGCGCTTAAATGGATTTCGCGCACTTGGTTGTTGGCTTCTTCGACATAATTCTTTGTAAACTGAAGTCTTAGAAGCTCGTCAGTTTTCCTATTATTTCTTCTTTGCCAAGTACGTTTCGTGGGTTAGGTTTTAGTTTCTCAGTTGTCCGTTTTACTTTGTCGCTTGAAAACAACAATGTGTTTTAAATTAGGCCGTTGGGTCGTCAATCTCCGGTTAAAGTGCAGCAGCTAACAAACGGCTCAAGAGGGATTGCCAACGCGTGGCGGTTTTAGTGCAAAATTGAAGTTCAGTGTTTACGGTGTGTTTTTTGAGTTCGGCTATGCGTTGTCAACCCCTTAGCCGGGCGTTAGCCTTATTCAAAAGGAGATTCTATGAAATCAGCAGTTCTTGTTATTGATGTGCAGAATATTTTGTTTGACCCAACACCTCAACCGTTTGAAAGAAATGAGGTTTTAACTCGCATCAATAAAGTCACAGATTGGGCGCGCCAAAAGGATATCTCAGTCATCTTTATCCAACATGAACAAACTGGGAC
>NZ_JAMQXI010000065.1:0-5113 GCF_024743775.1 Vibrio sp. RM-69-4 | reverse complement strand
TTTCTTTGCTGATTTAGCATTTTGGTTTATAAATGAATCGGTTAGTGTTTTTCAAGTTTACAAAAAGTTTTGTTCTTGGGTTTTGAAAGTATTGTTGTCAATTGGTTGGCCTAACAAACGGCTCAAGAGGGATTGCCAACGCGTGGCGACTTTAGTGCAAAATTGAAGTTCAGTGTTTACGGTGTGTTTTTTAAGTTCGGCGGTGCGTTGTCAACCCCTTAGCCGGGCGTTATGTGTTTGATGAGTTTTTAGGGCTAACCCTACGATTTCATTGAGAATTCGCTCCGTGTTTTCGGCAAGTTGGCTTGGTCGAAATGGATTCTTGAACAACCTGAGATTGATCGTTTTCAAGGTTCTTGGGTTGCCTCAATTGAGTGCTGGATCTGGTTTGCGTTGGGTTTCGGTGGTTTCAAATCGCTTTAATTGAAATGTCCTTTTGACTGGTTTTCTTGCTGACATTCAGCTCTGAAAATCTGGTGACGCAAAAAATTTAGCGGTTGCTGAAAGGGCGCTTTCTTTGTTGTCGATTCTGTAAGTGGCTCTCTTTGGCTCAGATCGCTGTGAATTTTAGGTTTTGGTAAGCATCATTTTTGTACGTAACTTATTCAAATTTATTCATTTCTACGGTGGTTTACTTTGAATTCACGGTAAAATTCACATAACAAGCAATTCAAGTGGATTCTCAACGCGTGGCAGTTTTACTATGCGTTAGGTAAAGTGTTTACGGTGTTATGCAGCGGCTTGGTCAGTGCGTTGTTCACCACTTAATTGGGCGTTAGGCTTTTCGTAGGATAATCAAAATGTGGAATGATGTTGAACAATTAACGAAGATCGTAAGATTTGTCCCTTATGTTTTTATTTCATTGGGGTTTGTTGTGGCGCTTTCGGGGCAGTTTGTAAAAGGGAAAGTAGAAGAACGAGTGGTGTTTTTGAAGCAAGAGGCGGAAATTACATTTAAAAATATGGCACCAGATTTGGATGTGACACTTGCTAAATACGCACCCACAGGTGAACTTGTGCTTCAGATAACAGCGAGAAATGATATTCCTTTCAGTTCAAGTTGGCATATTAAAACCACAAACAATGAGATTGTATCAGGCATACTGTTAGAGAAACCGGTGAGCACGCCAACTCCTGAACAACGAGTATTCTTATTCAAAGTGACAGTTGAAGCGACTAAAATAAAAAGTAATTACTTAGAGTTAGACTATTTCTATGAATCTAAATACTCGTCAGAGCTCAACCAACCGGATAACTTAAAGGGAAAAATAACCAAAAAATATTTCTATATAAACGGTGAGGTTCTCCCTGTAGATCAATTTCAAAAAACAGTAGAACAGTTATCTCTTAAACCACAAGCCTAACAAGCAATTTAAGAGGGATTCACAACGCTTGGCATTTATGCTTCTACTTCAAATTTAGTGTTTATGGCACAATGCTTTAGGTTTGGGTGGAGGCGTTGTTCACCCCTTAATTGGGCGTTAAGTGCTTTAAGAGGACTATCGTAAATGCAGAGATTTGAAGATGTAATAAATGTCTGGAAAGAGAATTTGGTCCAAAAAATTGAGTTAGGGTCTTTACTCTCGAAGTCTCCAGTAGCTCATAAGTGGAAATGTACGCACAGGTCCTTGGTTTTACGGGAGTTAACATTTTGGCGAATAACCGATCTAATTGAACAAGCATACCTTTTACACAAAAATGAACATGCTTTAGGTGTTCGCATTCTTCTTAGAAGCGCTATCGAAACCTCAGCGGTTTTGATATATCTGAATCAACGAATGGAGGCAGTTATGTCAGGGAAACTGGCGTTCTCAGAGTTTTCAGATATTAGCTCTCAATTACTTTTGGGCTCAAAAAACGAAGTTACCAATTTATCTGCTATCAATGTAATGACTGTTCTAAAGCACTGTGAGCGAAAGTACACAGGAATTAGCAAAATCTATAGTGACCTGTGCGAATCGGCTCACCCAAATTATGAGGGGATTTGTGCTGGTTATTCGATAATCGATCATGAAAAGTGCATTACTCAGTTTGGAAATTTCTGGCATGAAGCCTGTTGTTCACAGCACGATAACTTGTTCTATTTTATAATGAAACTATATGAATCAGAGTATAATGAGTTTCCAAAAGTGTTCGAGTCATTTGAGCAATGGATCGTAAACAACGATAAAAAACTGGAAACAGCGAAAGCAAGCACTTAACAAACTGTTTAAGAGTGATTCGCAACGCGTGGCATTTTTACTATGCGTTGGTTTAAGTGATTAAGGTGGTCTGCGGGAGCTTCTGTATTGCGTTGCTCACACCTTAACAGGGCGTTATGCAACTCAGGTAAATTTAGGGGTTCAATCTTTAGGGATTTCTCCGGCCATTCGTTTTGTGTTGTCGGCAAATGAGCATTTTTACCCTCAAATTCGTGGTCAACTCAAACCGTAAAACAGGCAAAGTTCTTTGCTTGCCTCAATCGGTTTTAGCGCTGGCGCGTTGTCAGTTTGGCAGGCGCAAAATGTGGAAAGGGCAAGTTTATCGAGCATTTTGTACTTACTGAAGGTTTCGCTCGTTGAGTTTTCCTGACACAAAAGCTTGGTTTGGTGCTGAAAGGTGGACTTTGTTTTGGCGGCTCATTTATCACAGTTCTTGCTTGGGTTGATTCTTGAATCACTCAACCATTGCAATTGTGGCTTTTGGTCGTGTAAATTCTGTTTATCTCATTGAATTTGCATAACAAACGGCTCAAGAGGGATTGCCAACGCGTGGCGACTTTAGTGTAAAATTGTAGTTCAGTGTTTAAGTGTGTTTTTTGAGTTCGGCGGTGCGTTGTCAACCCCTTAGCCGGGCGTTATGCAACTCAGGTAAATTTAGGGGTTCAATCTTTTGGGATTTCTCCGGTCATTCGTTTTGAGCTGTCGGCAAATGAGTATTTTTACCCTCAAATTCATGGTTAACTCAAACCGTAAAACAGGCAAGATTCTTTATTTGCCTCAATCGGTTTTAGCGTGGGCGTGTTGTCAATTTAGTGGGCGCAAAGTGTGGAAAGAGCAAGTTAATCGATAATTTTGTATTTGTTGAAGGCTTTGCTCGTTGAGTTTGTTTGGCTCAAAAGCCTAGTTTGTCGCTGAAAGGCAGACTTCATTTTTGCTGCTTATTTATCACGGCTTTTGCTTGGGTTGATTCTTGAATCACTCAACTATTGCAATTGTGGTTTTTGATCGAGTAAAGTCAGCTTATCTTATTGAATTTGCATAACAAACAATTCAAGTGGATTCTCAACGCGTGGCAGTTTTACTATGCGTTGAGTAAAGTGTTTTACGGTGCAATGCGGCGGCTTGGTCAGTGCGTTGTTCACCACTTAATTGGGCGTTATTCAACTCAGGTAAATTTAGGAGTTCTATCTTTTTAGGTTTCTCCGGCCATTCGTTTTGTGTTGTCGGCAAATGAGCTTTTTTACCCTAAAATTCGTGGTTAACTCAAACCGTAAAACAGGCAAGGTTCTTTGTTTGCCTCAATGAGTTTTGGTGCTGGTTTGTTGCCAATTCAGCGTGCGCAAAGTGTGGAAAGGGCAAGTTTATCGAGCATTTTGCTTTTGCTGAAGGTTTCGCTCGTTGAGTTTGTCTGATTCAAAAGCTTGGTTGGTTGTTGAAAGGTGGGCTTTGTTTTGTCAGCTTATTTATCATGGCTCTGGCTTGGGTTGGTTCTTGAATTACTCAACCATTGCAATTGTGGCTTTTGGTCGTGTAAATTCAGTTTATCTTATTGAATTTGCATAACAAACGGCTCAAGAGGGATTGCCAACGCTTGGCGGTTTTAGTGCAAAATTGAAGTTCAGTGTTTACAGTGTGTTTTTTGAGTTCGGCGGTGCGTTGTCAACCCCTTAGCCGGGCGTTATGCAACTCAGGTAAATTTAGGGGTTCAATCTTTTGGGATTTCTCTGGCTATTCGTTTGGTGTTGTCGGCAAAGGAGCATTTTTACCCTCAAATTCTTGGTTAACTCAAACCGTAAAACAGGCAAATTTCTTTGTTTGCCTCAATTGGTTTTAGCGTTGGGGCGTTGTCAGTTTAGCGGGTGCAAAGTGTGGAAAGTGCAAGTTAATCGATCATTTCGCATTTGCTGAAAGTCTTGCTCGGTGAGCTTGTCTCCTCCAAAAGCTTGGTTTGTCGTTGAAAGGTGAACTTTGTTTTGGCGGCTTATTTATCACGGTTCAGGCTTTGGCTGATTCTCGGTTCACTTAACCAATATTTTGATTGTTTTCTTAATCAAATGTCGTGTAACTTCTGGTTTATCTTATTGAATTTGCATAACAAAGCATTTAAGACGGATTCGCAACGCTTGGCGGTTTTAGTGTAAATTCAGTTTTTGCGTTTTAAGTGGTTTGTCGAAGCATTGGTGTTTAGCGTCGCTCACCACTTAATGCGGCGTTAGGTTTGCATTGACCTGACTTTTTAACCAGTACTGTATTGACGTACAGTTTCATATGAAATATCCTGCCTTTAATCTTTGTGTTATTGGTTGTGTGAATATGGATTTAACTTTAGTTGCAAAGCTTATTCCTGCCGTAGTAGGTATTATCGGTGGTGGTAAGGTTATTTATGAATTGGTTTCTGGTGTTCAATCAAAATTGAGAGAAGAATATAAGTTTGCTAAGGAGTTTCTGGATCAAGGAAACTTGGAAAAATTACACCCCTTTGCGATTGAAAAAGGTTACCAAGCAATAGCTGGCAGTACCTTAGTCACTCAAAAGGAAGCAGAGTATATTTTGTCGCTATCAAATCCAGTTCGTCGTTTGAATGATTTTAAAAAATCTCTGCAACTCTTCGAAAAAATGGACACTAAAGGTGAATTTGAGTTGGTGTTTAAAAGTAAGTATAGCACCACATGGTCACGTAACTGGCGTAAGGCTTTTTATCTTTTTTGGTACTTCACTCTCGCATTTATAGCTCTTTCACCGGCAGTTTTTCCTGAATGGTTTGGTGACCAAGGCATGCTTGCTATAGTAATGACGTTACCGGCTTTTGGCTTCTATGCATGGGGCGCAATGAACGCTTACAGTAAAATTAAAGCCGCAGAACGATTAGTCGAAAATAGGGAACGTCACACACCTCGAATTGTTGTTGACCC
>NZ_JAMQXI010000064.1:0-192513 GCF_024743775.1 Vibrio sp. RM-69-4 | reverse complement strand
CTGGGCTAAAAGGCGTCATCCAACAAAGTCTAGAACTTGGGTCGCTCTTAAATACTTCATCAACCGTCAAGGTCAATGGCAATTTCACGGTTGGCAGAAGATCATGAATATGGATTGTCAGTTCAATCTGTTTCAAATAGCCAAAGTGCCGATAGAGAGACATGTGAAAATCAGGAGTGCCGCTACACCTTTTGATCCTCAACACCAAGAATACCTGGCAAAGAGAAAGTCAAAGAGGCAAAGTCGCAACTCTTGGCATGAGCCTGCTCTCACTGCTTTGTAAGTTGCTGGGTGCCAACTGGTGCCTTCGTGAAGGCTTGAGCCTAGTGCGGTGAAAGTTGCACGCTGGGTTCTTAGAGGGGCGACACTTGGTAACAGGTGTCGTCTACTCGACATCAACAACCCAGTACTAACCTCGCTAACTTAGATGCAAAAAAATGAATTGTAGAAGGCAATTTAGTAAGCCATGGGTGTGTCGCCATGCACATCCTTAGCGATGGTCTATCCAACATATGAGTACAAAAAAAGCGAGCACTAAGCTCGCTTTTATCTATTTGATTTTAAATTTAATTATAGCAACTCAACCGACTGTTGGGCGATCACGAATTCTTCGTTGGTTGGTACCACAAGCGCTACTGCATTTAGCATGTCTGATTTTGCGATAATGCCAGCATTACCGAATCGAGCTTGCTCGTTGCCTTGCTCATCTTCCACAAAACCAAGAATTTTCAGGTTGCGTAGAATTTCACGACGAATAGGCAATGCGTTTTCGCCAATACCACCAGTGAAAATAATACCGTCGAGCGAATCAAGCGCTGCAAGGTATGACGCGATGTATTTCGCCACACGGTAGGTGAAGACTTGGAAGGCCAATGTAGCGCCTTCATGACCTTGCTCCATGGCTTCTAGAATGCCACGTGCATCGCTGGTTAAACCAGAAACACCCAAGAAACCAGAGGCTTTGTTCAATGAATTAAACACTTGTTCTTGCGTCCAACCCTTCTTCAATAGAAATTCAATGATACCGGGGTCAAGGTCACCACAGCGAGTGCCCATCATCAAACCGGAAAGCGGTGTAAAACCCATACTGGTATCGACACTCTGGCCATCTTTAATTGCGCACACTGACGCACCATTACCAAGGTGAACAGAAATAAAGCTGCTTTCTTCAACTGGCTTGTTGATCATTTTTGCCGCTTCACGGCTCACAAAATAATGGCTGGTTCCGTGGAAACCATAGCGGCGAATACCAAACTCAGTGTATAGCTCTTTTGCAATCGCACCTGTGTAGGCTTTTGCTGGCATGGTTTGGTGGAAAGCGGTATCAAAAACAGCAAACTGCGGTAACTCAGGAAACGCTAGCATTGCCGCGCGCATACCAATCGCGTGTGCTTTATTGTGTAGCGGTGCTAAATCACTAAGCGCTTCAACTTCGTTGACGATTTTTTCGTCTAACTTAACGGTCTTAGTAAACTTCTCGCCACCATGTACTACGCGGTGTCCAATTGCAACGACGTCATCAATCAAGCCGTAGCTTTTCACAAGCTCAACCAGTTTTGCAACCGCCAACAGGTGGTGATTCGCTTCACCTTGAATCGCACAATTGGCTTTTTCTCCGTTAAACTTCCAGCTCATACGGGCATCATCAAGCCCAAAGCATTCACCTAGACCACTCAGTACGGCATCCCCCGTATTTGAATCAATCACCGCAAACTTCAGTGATGAGCTGCCAGAGTTAATAACCAAAACAAACGAGTTCGACATGGGGTAAGTTTCCTGTTTTAGACTAAGTGTTGAAGTATACAACTTCTTGGTTTACGTGACCCTCATTATTCAATAATTTTTTAATCTTTCAACTTTGTTTTAGTTTCAGCATCATGCCAAACGATTTTTTCTTGATCTGAGGCAAGTTATTATTTCTTTTGAAGTGAGAAATATATCAATATTTAAGTCCATCCTGTAGCGCGCAGTAAACGTCTGCGCTTCCACCATTTTGCGTTGGCAACATTAGGCAGTAAAAAGGGGGCTTACGGTGAATCGAAAGCGTTCTGTTCAGTACTCGTAACGTTACGCACACCGGCAGTTAAACCGCATCAATGGGTGTAATACATACAAATACGCTTGCTTTCTATTTCTAATACGTTGAACGGCGTTTCATAGATATCGCTCAAAACCGACGATTGAATCACCTCTTGTACTGTGCCAGTTGCTACTACTTGGCCTCGTTTCAGCGCAATGATGGAATCGGAGTAACAGGATGCAAAATTGATGTCGTGAATCACCACGACCACCGCTTTATTCAACTCATGTGCTAAACGCTGAATAGTGGCCATGATCTGCAATGAGTGTTTGATATCGAGGTTGTTCAATGGTTCATCGAGAAAGATGTAATCGGTATCTTGGGCGATCACCATGGCAATAAAGGCCAGCTGGCGTTGGCCACCACTCAGTTCGTCTAGGTATTTATCTTCTATCGCTTTAAGATCAAGATACTCGATCGATTGCTCAATCATCGCATGATCGTTGGCCGTTAATTTACCTTGCGAATAAGGAAAACGGCCAAAAGCCACCAGCTCTTTCACGGTAAAACGCATGGTCAGAGTATTGGCTTGACGCAGAACCGACAGCTTTTTAGCCAACGCCTTAGTATCCCACTCAACCAGCTCTTTGCTTTCAATCCAAACTTTACCGCTATCACGGCTAACCAAACGGCTGGCCATCGACAGTAAGGTACTTTTCCCTGCACCATTAGGACCGATAATTGAAGTGACCTTGCCTTTTTCAAACTGCGCACAGGCCCTATCCACAACGGCTTGTTGGCCAAACACTTTAGTCAGTTTATCTAGCTGAATCATATGAAATTAAACCATTTTATTACGTAAAAGGAGGGAGAGAAAATAGAGACCTCCGATGAAATTTACCACCACACTCAGCGTTGTTTCAAACTGAAATACTTTTTCAACCACCCATTGACCTGAAAGCAATGCACACACCGCCATCGCGGAACAACCAATCAATAAGGTTCGGTGTTGGTATGAACGAAACCACTCGCGCGTTAAGTTGGTGACCAATAAGCCAAAGAACATCACGGGCCCAACTAAAGCCGTAGAAATAGCAATTAATACCGCACTGAGCATCAACACATGGTGCGTCACTCGGCGTACATCCACCCCTAAACTGACCGCGTTATCGTTATCCAACCATAAAACATCCAACACGCGATGCAGGCGAAACAGGCCAAAGCAAACCAGCAGTAGTAACGGTGTTACCCAATACACAAGTTCCACTTTCACGTTGTTGAAGCTCGCAAACATATTGGCCTGTACCGATGAAAAATCATTCGGATCCATCAGCATGATCAAAAAGGAGGAAATGCTGGAAAACAGTTGCCCCAGAATGACTCCTAATAACAACACCACCATTAAGTTACTCTGCTGCTTACGAAAATAAAAAGCGAACAACAAACTAGAAAACAACAACATGGCAGCAACGGACAACGAAAAATTGAGATAAGCATTGAGCGCGTAGCTACTTAGACCACCAAAAAGAGTCACCACTAGCACCTGCACGAACAGGTAGAGTGAATCAAACCCCATAATGCTGGGCGTTAAAATTCGGTTGTGGGTAATGGTTTGAAACGCTAGAGAGGACTGCGCAATGGCAATGCCCGCTAACACCATCGCCAATACTTTGGGTACACGACGAGAAAGAAAATAGTGATAGTTGTCGGCGTTCAATCCAACACCAATAAATAACCCAGCAAAAAGCAGAGAAGCCAAAACCAGTAACCACAGTTTGGTATGATCATGCAAAGTGATGCTCGCACATACAGACTTACCCATGGCGTTGACCTCGCAGCAGCAACACAATAAATACACTGCCACCGAGAATACTGATGATCATCGAAATCGGCACTTCATAGGGGAAAATAATCAAACGGCTGCCCAAATCACATAGCAACACCAATAACGCACCGAAAATGGCCGTACGAGGGATATTTTTGCGTAAGTTGTCGCCGTAATAGTGGCTGACTAAATTCGGCACAATCAACCCTAAAAAAGGCAGTTGACCGACAATCATCACAACCGTCGCAGACATCACCGACACCAAACAAACGCCAATCACCAGCACTTGTTGATAGTTAAGCCCTAAGTTCACAGCAAAATCTTTACCCATGCCGACCGCCGAAATTCGCGCCGCATACAAATAGCTAAAGAGGGCAACCGGAATCGCAATATAGAGCAGTTCGAAATCCCCTTTCAGCAAATTGGCAAAATTGGCTACCGTCCAGCTAGAAAGGTTTTGTATCGCATCGTATTTGTAAGCGATGAAGGAGGCGGCGGATTCCACCACATTACCAAAAATAATGCCGATCAAAGGGACAAAAATGACATTTTTAAACTGCACGCGCTGAATCAGTTGTACAAACAGCAAAGTGCCCGCAATCGAAACCGAGAAAATAAGCCACAAGCTTTCACCGTGGCCAAAAAAGACTAAGCTCAACACATAGCCCAGCATGGCGCATTCAATGGTACCGGAGGTAGAAGGCGCGGCAAATCGGTTTTGGCTGATTTGCTGCATAATAAGACCCGCGATACTGAGCCCTGCCCCGGCTAAAACAATCGCCAACAAACGTGGCAAACGACTGGTAAAGAGCAGTTGCCAAGCATGGGCATCCCCTTGCAGTAATGCCATTAGTGATAGATTGCCTACCCCCACAAACAGTGAAGATAGGCTGACTACCAACAAAGCAAGCAATAACTTTTTCAAAGCTAACCTCAGCTTGTTTGTGGCAAATTAGTGAATGTGTACAGCATTTCTAACGTCGCTGATCATCTGCTCTGTAGCAGTGACACCAGAAATGGATAGGTACCAAGCATTAAGGTCTAAAAACGCCATGCTTTTATTTTTGTAGGCCGCAGTCGCTTTGATCAGGTCATTTTCAAACTCTTGGCGAGTGTGACTTTGCCCTTTGTTGACCAACGTATCACGATCAATGATCAATAAGGTTTTAGGATCATGTTCACGAATAAATTCATAAGAGATTAGATCGCCATGGCGTGTCGCTTTGATGCTATCAACGGTCGTTTTGAATCCAAAATCTTTATACACCGCCGAGAAACGTGATTCAGGCCCAAAAGCGGTAATGTTACCGCCAGAGCTCATCACTGTGAGCGCATCGATTTGGTTGTTCTGATTAAAGCTACGAAGTGCTTGAAACTGCTTATCTAAATCTTCAATTTTGGCTTCCACTTGGTCTTCAATAGCAAATACTTTGCCTAGATTACGCCACTGCTGTTGTGTACTCTGCCAGTAGCCTTGGCTTGCATCGGCTGCAAAAACGATAGTTGGTGCAATTTTAGATAGCTCGTCATAACTGGTTGCGGCGCGCGGCCCAATCACAATCACATCCGGTTTTTGCATATAAATGGTTTCGAAATCAGGCTCAAATAAAGAACCGGCAGGTGCGTATGTATCGCTGTTGTACTTCGCTAAATAATTTGGTAGTTCAGTCACTTTCGATACCGCGACAGGTTCAATACCAAAGCGATCTAACGTATCTAACGCACCCAAACCAATGACAACCACACGTTGCGGATTTTGCTCGATCGTCGTGGTACCGAGTTGATGATCCACAGAAACGGTTTTAGCACTGAGAGTAAAAGAGGTAAGCAAGCCAAGTGCTGCCAAACTAAACAACGATTTCATATAGGTTCCCATTCAAAATAACTGCGACAGATTTTGATAAGCATTCGCATTAAGTTCGGGTAATATAATCGTTGACCGTCGTTCAAGCAACCCTATTCACATCAAAATCGGCCATGATGATCAGAAGCAGCAAGAATGGTGAAAAAGCGAGCGCTAATAAGAGATTCGCGCTCGCTTTCTAGGGGGAGAGAAATGTTATGGACGTGTCGGGTTAATCGTCAAAGGCTCAAAAGTGGCCACTGCGTTACCACTCGCTCCAGGATGATCAACATAGCTGGTGTCTTGCATCAAGGTGTAAAAGACATCGACATAATCGTCGTCGTTGACCAGTAAACCATCGGGAATCGCATCAATGATCTTGCCCGTGATTTGCGGAATAATCGCATACGCCTGCACTTCTGGATCAGGGATAAGCTTCAGCACTTCTTCGGCTACTTTGACGAGTAATTTAGCCAGCTCTTTATAATCGGTACCATCATCTTGCTCCATCAAGATAAGATCGGCTGCGCCCCAACGGTAACGAGACCATTGGATCATCACTTGATTTGGGAAGTAATCTTGCTTGTCGTAATCCAAATAAGGCATTTCAACTAAGTCAATGGTCGGCTCATCTCGGCTTGGATTGATGCCTGTAACAATCGCATAAATTTCAGCCGCTCCAGAGATCCACGGTTCTTTGTCATCCGCTAAACGAATTTTTTTCAGTACTGTGGTGGAAATA
Organism: Vibrio sp. RM-69-4; assembly: GCF_024743775.1. Classification (NCBI taxonomy): domain Bacteria; kingdom Pseudomonadati; phylum Pseudomonadota; class Gammaproteobacteria; order Vibrionales; family Vibrionaceae; genus Vibrio; species Vibrio sp. RM-69-4. The sequence goes on along the minus strand of NZ_JAMQXI010000064.1, from coordinate 186,083 downwards.
GGCTCAGCGCTATTATCGCTGCTGCGGGCCATCGCTTGCGCGGCGACGCTACCACTTTCTACTGTGGTCAATGTGGTCGATTGACCCAATGCGTTCATCTGTGCACGCATTGCTTGTAAGCCTGCGCGCAATTCCACTTCGCTATTACTATCAACCACGAAAACGGGTACATCTGGCATTTGATATACGTCCAGTTGATGCACCTGTCCGTACACATCAAACGCTTCAATATATTGCCAAGACGCATCATTACCTTTGGGTTCAAAAGCAAACAACGGGCTTTGCCCTTCTTGCCACTCTTTAATCATCGACGCATCGGCAATACGCAGTTGCAGCAATTGCTCAGTAAAATCCTCAATGCCTTTCATTGAACGAATTTGCGCGTCCGCTACAACCATCTGTTGACTAAAATCGGAATCAGGCTGCTCTTCAAACAAAGTGGAAACAGAAATGGATAGGTTTTGCGCGCTGATTTCAGTTTTAAGTGTGGTTTCAAGCTCGGCGTAACTTTCACTCAGTTGCAGTGCTAACGCTCTTTTTTGCTGTGCAATCGCATCAGCATTAGATTGGCTGGTGCTACTGGTTGTCGCTTCTTCTGAGTTGCACCCCATAATAGTGGCCACAAGCAGTAATGAAACGGGTGTTATATATCTCATAATGAACCCTTAATATTTTTAATTACAACATAGAGTAATAACTCTACATAAAAACACAATATCACCGAATGCTATTCTTTCAAGAAATAAATAGAGTGTTAATTTATATTCTTCCCACAAGATCAAATTATTATTAAGTAAAGATTAAATTACATAATGTTAATATAGCTATTACTTTTCTGGCTAATTATATGATTTTAATAAAAAGAAGTGCTTTTACACTTCTTTTTATTCATTAGTTATTCATAAGTTGCATAGAGCTCGACTTGGCTATTGGCTTGCTGTGCATTAAGCATGAAATGGACATAGCCCGCTTGTGTCACTGGCAGTTCGATATACTCATAACTATCAGAGCGCTTAGACGCTTGGTCAAAATGAGTCAATGTAGGCCAGTGCTCGCTTTCTGCATAAAGATCAACATTGTGGGCTGCCATCTCATCAATAGGCTGGAGCCAAACTTTGACACTGCTCATTCCCTCTGGTACATAAATCGCTGCATAGCGAGTTTGATGAATACCCAACGTCATTGGCTGACGATTTTCGAGAACAACAGGTGCTAAATCATCACTAGGCTTTTGCGTATTATCGGTCATGGCGTAACTTACTTTCGTATTTAATTCAACACGCTGATAAGCTTCTCTACCCGTAATACTAAAATAATAGCGACCCGGTAAAACGGTACCATTGGCTTGTTTTTCTAGTGCAATTGTTTCATTACTATGCAGTTCAAAATTTGTTATTTGATAATCATAATAATGCGCAATTTTTTCATAACTTAAATAAAGATCGGCGTCACCATCACCGCTAATATTAATCGACAATTCACTGATATTATCTGGAACATCAATATAATAGAGTTGTTCACTGTACTGCTCACCCGACAAGGTAACACTCTGCCCTAACGCTAAATGATTCATCGTGTCTTCTGGTTGAATTGGCGGCACAGTCGGCTCGTCTGGATTACCACTGTCCGTTGTCAAAGTGTCTAACCAAGTTGAAAATTCGCTGTCTAGGCTTTTGCCGATCCGTTTCACTTGCTCAGCCCATGCTTTGAAATCGCCACTACGTGATAGCGCTAGCAGTTGATCCACTTCATTGGGATGGTTTTCCAGCATAAAACGAACCGCTAAATAGCCCCAGCGATAAATTTGATTGGTGTCATTTTGATAAGTAGTGGCTAGCACTTGCGTGAGGCTCAGTTTTTTCTCAGCAATTAAGTCTACCGCCGCTTGGTAGCCTTTTTTATAGTGCATGTATTCAGCGAAGCCTTCCAACCACCACACGATATGGCCTTCACTTAAATTGAGAGAAAATGAACCGTATTGATTGTAGCGTCCGTCCAAATAATGCACATATTCATGCTCTAAATTGAGAATAGACAACGCCTCATCCTGCGCATATCGGTAAGCGACAAAGCGCGCTGTGTTGTTGGCATCAGCCGGGTTGCCTTCAAGGTATTGCCCGCCGTTGTTGGTAGTATTGCCAAACAAGAAGTTGGAATAACTGACATAACTTTCGTTGCTATCAAATACCACCACTTCCACTTGTTGATTAAGATCATCGGCCACGGGCGTGAAACCGGTATTCACGACGGTATGGAAGTCGGCTTCTTTCTCATTCAAAATGCCACACGCTTGCTCTGCTTGCTGAGGTGTTAAGCCTTGCGAGCGGATAATAGCAGGCCCATCACATTGATGGCGATTTGGCATGATACGCTGTTCAAGTTGCTGCTTAGCTTGCGTTAAATTAAGCGCTTCCAATGTCTCTGGCGCGTAGTAAGAAAGCATTTCAACCGCAGCAATCCAGAGTTTATCGCTACGTCCACCCAGCGGGTAACGTTCCAATACTTTTTCTAAAATCGCAATGACTCGAGTTTTGGTGTTTGGGTAAGGGCTAACCAGTAAGCGCCCCGTTTCACGCACCGCATTGTACAAAATGAAATCGGCATCGGTTCCTAACGCCCAATCATGCTCAGTGGCAAAACGATACAGTGTCTCCAAATATTCTGGATGGGCTTCAATGTCTTGATAAAAATCATCACGCGAAGCATGGCCGCTCATGGATCGAAATAAGTTATTTAAACCATCAACAAACTGCACATCTTGCGCCGTTTGTGGGTTAAAGGCGTCCAATAGCACGATGAAATTCGCCATCGTTGAAGGTAGGCGTTTCACATTATCGACCATTAACGTTAAGCTCGACATGGCCGCCACTTGTTCACGACCTAAGCTCAAACTATAAGGCGATAACATAAACTGGTTAATCGTATCCGCAATCGCATTACTCAATTGGTCCGAATAATCACCAAACTCTTGTTTTACACCATAGCGCACATAATACGCAGCACGGATAAACTCCCCCAAATTAGCAATAGATTTGGCTTGCGCTTCCGTTCCTTGATATTGCGAAATTTCTAACGCCAGCGCTCGGTTAATGCTGTCTATATTCTTTTCACTGTATAGACCCAAGATGGCTTTACTATCGGTATAAAACCACGAGTTATAACAGTCTGGTTGTGCATTTTTAATCGCTAAAATGGGCTCTTGTGCTTGGGTGATATCATTAAACTGGCAGGCATCTAATGCATAAGAAAAAGACGGTAATCCTGCTAACGATAATGCCAATAGCAAAGCATTAGGTTTGGGACGAGGGGAATGAATAGATGGAACAGGAGCAATACGCATAGTAACGACTCTCTATAGGTCATAGAAATAAATGAGTCGCGGTTTATATCAGAATCACATTAATAAAATGAAACTTGGCGCATATAAACCAAGATCTTACTTCAAAAAAGAATTGCTCTCATGAGAGAGCAATCGATTAACCAATAGATATTATATATCAATACATTACTAATTGTTTTCCACCACTAACTAAGTGATCGGATACACAGTACATTGAGTGCCAATCACATGAGTAATGGTTTGCGGCTCAATCATTTGCCAACCACTTTCACTGTCAAGGGGTTCTGACGCAACCACCATATTATCGCCTTCGCTTTTACTAAACACGGTCGGCGGATTACCATCAGAGCTATAACGCACTAACCAAAAATCTTGCCCATCAGAGATACAAATCGAAGCTTTAAAAGGTGTGACTATCTGTTTCTCCGCCAAAGCCTGCGCAATTTGACCAATCGTGGTCGTAATGGCTTGTACTGGCTGACTGCGTAACCCATTACTCATCATCAATAAAAAAATCAATTCACTATCTGTTGTTCCAACACGTTTGACGTATAGCGATTCCGGTAACTGCCGTTCTAAGGCGAATTTCACTTTTTCAAACTCACCAATTTGCCCGTTATGTAAAAACATCCAGTTATCCAAAATAAACGGATGACAGTTAGAACGGGAAACCTGCGTTCCGGTGGACGAACGCACATGCGCCATAAAACGGTGAGAACGTATGTGATGCGTTAAGGATCGCAGGTTTTCATCTCCCCAAGCGGGTAAGACTTCATGAAACTGCCCGGGGGTAGTTCGTTCGGTATACCAACCCAATCCAAATCCATCAGCATTGACACGGGTGACCGCTTTACGCGCTTCTAAACTTTGGTGCACGAGAGAGTGTTCCGGTTGATAAACCAGTTGATCGAGGTAGATAGGAGTTCCTTGGTAGGCGAGCCAGCGGCACATAATGCAAACATTCCAAAATAATCAGTCACTGATTTCAATAAAGCACGTTTGCTCAATGGCTGCAAGGTGTCCAGGCAACGATACCTTTGCCACTTGGATCATCAATGCCACAAGTTAATGACTCTTAAATGCAGGTTTAAGTGATGAATTATTTATTGAACTAAGATCATCTTTTGGCAAAGTTCATATTACTAAAAATACTAAAACTATTATTAGTCATTGTTGGTTTTGACCCAACATTCACTTTCGATTGAATTCTAACCTATCACTTTATTTATCTAAAGAATTTCATCTTTATCATTAAGAATAAAATACAAATCCATCAATTATTAATTCTAAATTTAAGAATAAAGAACCAACATATTTATCAATTAAAAACAAACCAAATGTTAACTGGTTATGTTTAAAATATGATGTTATTTCAAAACAACAATTATTTACACTTGCTATGCGTATGACTGATATATAGATTGTTACGAATAATTCACACATTATATGGATATACTGTGAAACATTTAATTTATTTTTTATTAATTAGTTACTCATCAATTAGCCTCGCTCAATCTTCAGTTGATGATGAACGGTTGCTCGCCTCATTAATCGAACGAGGTGTGATATGTGAAGGGCTGACATCAGAACAGCAACAACAAGCACTTGCTCTTTATCTACAAAGAAAACACCACAAAGAAAAGTCTCTCAATTCGACAACTCATCAAGAAGAAGCGTGTATTTCTCCGCCGAAGAGCGACTAAATCACCCGTTCAATCTTCACTGAATAACACTCCGAAAACTTACCTAGATAAGAATATACCAGCCATTCATTGCGTCCATGGATTCTATTTTATGGCGATGAAAGCCATCTATTCTCTATAGTTCTCAGTCGTATGGAAATCAGTTCAGTGAAATTGTTAATACCATAAATACAGAAAGACAAATAAGGAAAGCAGATGAAACACATAAGGAAAACCTTGCTTGCGTCAGCAATGGTAACACTATTTAACGTCAGTGCTTATGCGCACACCCCGATTGATTTAGGGGTGATCAATGAAGATAAACTCATTGAAATGTTAGTGCGTAACGGTGTTGTGGATACCAATGCTACCGATGCAATCAAGCGCGATGCCTTGGATCGTTATTTGGAGCAGAAAATCAAATCAGGCTTCCACGGCGATGCGCAGTTTGATAAGCAAGCTCTTGAGCAACGCGCACGGGTATTAAAGACGATTGAAAAACAAAAAGGCCAACAAAAAGCCAGCGTTTTTGCTCTCGATATCAGCACCAAACGTACCGATAAGGTGTTAGCGCTTTTAATAGATTTTCCCGATTTACCTTGGAACGATAACCGCCTGACCAAAGAGCACACTGAAATGCTCTATGCCAGCTACAATCCATCACACTATCAAGATCTGCTCTTCTCCAATACAGGTTATGTCGGTCCTAATGGAGAAAATTTCATCTCGATGCGTCAGTACTATGAAAGTGAATCTGGGCAAAGCTACAGTGTGGCCGGGCAAGCCGCAGGTTGGTATCGCGCATCTAAAAACGCCGCGTTTTACGGGGGCAACTCTGCAACAACAGACAAAGATATGAATGCGCAAGAGTTGGTGCGCGAAGCACTGAACCAACTGGCGCAAGACCCTAGTATTAATCTGGCCGATTACGATATTGAAGATCGTTACGATTACAATGGTAATGGCAACTTCCGCGAACCGGACGGCGTCATCGATCACTTGATGGTGTTCCATGCATCCGTTGGTGAAGAAGCCGGCGGCGGTGTGCTTGGACCTGACGCCATATGGTCCCACCGTTATAATCTCGGTCAACCTTATGTCCTTCAAGGCACAAAAAGTACGATTCCAGATCGCTTTAACGGCCAATATGCCGCCTTTGATTACACCATGCAACCGATTGATGCGGCCGCTGGGGTTTGCGCACACGAGTATGGCCACGATTTAGGTTTGCCTGACGAATACGATACTCAATACACAGGTAAAGGTGAGCCAGTTTCCTATTGGTCCATCATGTCTTCTGGCAGTTGGGCCGGAAAAATTGGCGGAACACAACCGACGGCATTCAGCTCTTGGTCTAAACAGTTCTTACAAAAAGCGGTCGGTGGTCGTTGGATCAATGACGATCAAATTTCGATTGCAGAGTTAGAGAAAAATCCTCGCGTATTTACCCTATTCCAAACCACTGACAATGCTCGACCAAATATGGTGAAGATTGATTTACCACTGAAGCGTGTTGATGGGGTGAAGCCTTATCAAGGTTCGTCCGCTTTTTATTCAAACCGAGGCGATGATCTGAAAAATAGCATGTCTCGTAAGCTTTCTATCCCTGCAGGTGGACAAGCTACGCTGAATTTTAAAGCATGGTATCAGATTGAAAAAGACTACGACTTTGCACGCGTACTGATCAATGGTAAAGCGATTGCAGGTAACATCACCACCATGGATGACCCGTACAATACAGGGCTTGTACCTGCTATTGCTGGTCAGTCGGATGGCTGGGTCGATGCGATATTTGACGTCTCCCAATGGGCAGGCCAAGAAGTGACACTCAGCTTTGACTATGTCACTGATGGCGGCTTAGCCATGGAAGGTCTTTACCTTGATAACCTACAGTTAGAGGTCGACGGGCAGCAAACCCTTATTGATGATGCTGAAGGAACATCCACCTTCGCCTTCAAAGGTTACACCACCAACAATGGCTTCCATGAAGCGCCACACTATTATTTACTGCAATGGCGTAGCCACAATGACGTCGACCAAGGCTTAGCCAATATCAAACGCATGGGCCAGTTGATGACTTTCGAACCCGGCCTACTGGTTTGGTATGTGGATGAATCTTACACGGATAACTGGGTAGGTAACCACCCAGGTGAAGGTTGGTTAGGTGTCGTCGATGCGGATCAAAACGCATTGGTTTGGTCAAAAACCGGTGAGGCCGCACAAACGCGCTTCCAAGTGCGAGATGCAACCTTCTCATTGCAAGATCAAACACCTCTACGTTTAGTCGCTGCCGATGGTGATGTGCTCGAAGACACAAGCTTAATCGGTAATGGTAATTTCTCTGATGGCGCGGATTACAGCTCACCATTAGTACCAGATGCTGGGCGTAAGTTAACGGAATTTGGCTTGATGATCGACATCCTCAACCAAGGTCAAGACAATGAGTACGGCGTAATTCGCTTATCGAAAGTCAGCGAACAAAACCAAGCTCCTGTCGCTAACTTTGAGCTTAAAACCGACGGTTTATCTGTCAGTGCTCTCAACTACAGCCATGATGAAGATGGCGAGCTAGTCAGTTACGCATGGGATTTTGGTAACGGCCAAATGAGCAGCGAAATGGCGCCAAGCTGGAGCTACACCAGAGCAGGGCAATACACAGTAAGCCTAACCGTAACGGATGATAAAGGCGCAGCCAACACCACTACGCGCACAATACAGGTTGAAGTGCCTAACGCATTACCGCAAGCCAGTGCTAAGTACATCCACCTTGGACGCTGGGTAACAATGTGGTCAACCAGCAGCGATAGCGATGGGCGTATTGTCGATACGGAATGGACCCTGCCGAATGGAAAAATAAAACGTGGCAAACTCTTCACCGCCATTTTCCCAAGCTCTGGAAAACATGAAGTGAAAATTAAAGTGATGGATGACAAAGGTGCAACAGTGACTAACACCATTGTGGTGAATTTGTAACCACCTATTCTATTTTCTCTTAGAGAACTTGAGCGCGGCTTCGGTCGCGCTCTTCTTTATTGGATAAACAGAATTAAAGCGATTGATCACTTAACCTTTCCAACGCCTCGACGCGTTTGAGTTGTTTGGCCTCAAACTTTTGGGTACGCAGTTGCGTAATTTGCTGATTTTTTTCATCTTGGCTCAAACGCGTATTTTCAAGCACCGCCGAACGCTGTTGTAAATAGTTTTCGAGATGCTGAGAAAACTGCTCTCGTTGTTCACTAAGCTGCGTTAACCGCTGTGCTCCTTGTTCGCCAACCAACTCGTTCCAAGCTAAGTATTGCTCTTGCGTAGACAAATGGCGACTCGCGTTGAGTGCTGGCAGTAGTTGTACATTACGTTCACTGCGCTGAATGTATTCTGGCTGCTGCGCTAATAACGTTTGCCACTGCAACTGCTCATCATATGAATCTACTGCTTGAGCTTTAATGCGCAGCTTTTCTAATGCTAAATTTCGCAACGCATTCTCTTCACCAAACAGCATGCTTTGCTGATCAACGTTAAAAAATTGACTTTGTATTTTCAGTAACTGCTGATTGATCTCAGCTAAGGTAGCAAGATCGAGATTGGCGATGGAAGCATTAGCCTCTAACTCAGCTAATGCTTGTTTGTATTGGATAAACTGTTCAAAAATCATTGGATCGATCACCACGCCCTCATCTTGCTCAGCATGCTGGGCAATGCGCAGCTCAACCTCAGGCAATGAGCTCTCTCCTAATGTAGAGATAAAATAGTGAATTAAATCAAGACTCGATGCACTGTCTATCTGCGTATCTTGTTGAGATGGCGTTTGTAACGCGCTCTGTGATGATACTGGCTTTTGCAGAAAAAGCACCGCACCGATGCTCCCCAAGATGATCACGATAAATCCAAATAGTGCGGGCTTTTTCATAGCCAATCCTTATAAAGTTTGATGTTACAAAACTTGAAGTTATAAACCTCGAGACTATCAACCTCGAAGTTATAAACCTTGAAGCTTCAATCGATTAGCGTGCTGGCGATACAAGGTAACGGGGTCAGTTTCAAAAAGGTGGTGTATCCCAAGCAAGCCGTTGATTTCATCTAAGTGGTTCATTTGGTAATCATCGCGGATCACCTTACCCAAGTGAGTACTGCATACGCCGACTAAACCATCATTAGGGCCATTAAAGACAAGTCCAGTCAACATCATCGCAGCATCAGTTGGGTCAAGGAGGTTGGTAAAGGTCGAAGACCCTGTCCATGAATAGTAATAAACACCATTGTCAGCCAGTAATTCACCATCACCACATTCACTGCTTGGAACGCCTTCTGGGTAGTGTTGATTAAACGCTAGCGAACCTTGGGTAGTTAAGGCTTCTAAGGAGGCTAAAGGATCTTGATCTAGGTTACTTCCCCCAGAAAGCAGGCCAACCAAACCCGCCAATCCTTGCGCCATTTTGACAGCAATCGCTTCAGAAATGGAGCCCTCTTTAATGTGCCCACGCACTAAATCTGCCACGATTGAGCCTTTATTCACGCCACCAATGCTAGTCACAGACGCCACAAGATCGGGCCGGACTGATGCAACATAGCGAGCCGTTGGCCCGCCATGACTATGCCCAATCAGGTTAACTTTTTGAGCGCCCGTGGCGGCTAAAAGTGACTCTACTTGTTGCAATAGTTGTTCACCTCTCAGCTCAGAGCTGTTGGTTGCGGAGACTTGAGCCACGTAGACCTTTGCACCATCTTTCGTCAGTGATTGTGGGATGCCGTAGAAATAATCGACTCCGGCCAGCGTATCAAAACCAAATAAGCCATGAACTAACACAATAGGATACTGGGTTTGGGTATAGCCTGTCTTACTTAACGCCACCGTGCTGGTTGCCGCCAGCGCCGTGGTACTCAGCAGACAAAAAGCAGCAATAATAATCGTTCTTTTCAAAGTAAATTCCTTCTTATTGTAGTGCCTGGTTTAGGCGCGGCATACATCTAACCTACCGTTACCACACCAGAGATTAGACCTCTGAGGAGCATCCTAACTGTAGAAGAAAAGCACTTTATTTCATGTCATCTTGCCAGCTTCGTGAATGAATCGAAAAAAACAACAGATAAAATTAACATTAAATCAACAAAAAAGAGCGCTCGCTTTTTAGCCAACTAGACCAAAAGCATGAGTGCTCTTTACTACGAAACGATGAAGGGATCGCGCTATTTTAAAATAAATTGAATACCATCGGCTAACCAACCTTCAGACCACACCTTGACTTGCCGAATTGCCGATCCGGCTGGCAGCTCAAACACTTCATCGTGGGTACTGATTGCGTAGTCTTTTGACCCCACTACTTTGGTTGAACCATCATCAAGCTTAAAAGCCATACGGAGTAAATGGTTGCCACCGTACTTGAACTCACCCGAAGTAACGGTTATTTGCGTCACGCGTTTCAGATCAATTTCAGTCAAACTACCACTTTCACCGCCTTGCATCGCATTGGCTTGCGTACCAATTGCATCAATCGCAGCGCCATGGCGAATATACAGTATCCCCGATTGACCAACATCTTGTAAGGCTAATGGACCCGATGTAAACCCAAATACGGCCGATTCACTATCTGAATGAAATACGTTGGTGTAAGCGGTAATGGTGCGCACACTTACCTGATCATTGCCATCAGCATACAAACCTAACTCACCGCTGGTTTTATCATGACCAAGTAACTCATGAGAGAAAACATTACTCAGCTTATCGCTGTTTTCTATCCATTCCCAACGCTGACTTAAACTCGAACTACAGGTTTGTAATTGACCCAGTGATTGTCCATCCAAACATTGATGGATGTCGTTTGCACTCACATAACGACCTAACTGATCATAAATAAAAGATTGTGAGTTTTTGGTTTCATCACAGCTTGAGGCAGAGAGCGCGCCATTATCAGCCACATCAACGCAACGATTATTAAAGCTGCCCAATTGCAAATTCACTGGACGACCGCCCGTGAATACAGGGTGCTCCCAATCGACAGTAAAGCTAGCACTTTTGCTCACTCTGCGGCGCGTCGTATTTTCAAAACCATGGTAGGACTGATGCGCACCTACAACATAATAATGCTTATAAGCACCGTTATAAATGGGACGAATATTGACCGAAGAATCAATGGTAAATTCCGTTGTCCCTGTTGCATTAGGAGCGGCTTTATATATCACATCCATTTTGGGTACGAAGCTCGCGTAACCAATCGGGTTAATGCGGTTGGTATCCACAGGATAAGTATTGACCCACAGCGCATCCGTTGAACGATTTAACATCGATTCGGCAGTCGCGTATTGGCTACGATTCCATTTAAAGCTGACGTTTTGCGCGTTATTGGTGCTACGTTCAACACGATAATCGTGCGTTTTAAAGGTTAACCAACGGCTTTGGTTGTAGCTGGCATTGGCTTCTAGCTTGCCTTTAGGTCCATCAGCACTAACCTCGACACCACCACTCACTCCTAGCTGGAAGCCGGATACCTCTTTGACTTCATATTCGGCATTGAGATTTTCTCTCGGGAACGTTTTTAAGATCTGCGCTTTGTTGTTCGAAGAGTTAAATACAAATTGGTAGTCTTGAGCGATGGCATCGGTCGACCAATCTCGGAAATAAGCATCTAATGTCGTGTAATCAGCACCCGATTGACGATAATCAAGACGGTCATTGAGATGGATCCCCGCACCCGTTGTATCATCATCTAAGCTGATGCGAACAATTTTCGCGTCCGGTGTCGCAGAGCCAATGGTGCCATATTGTAATGAACGCTCTAAATTAACTCGATAAATCAACGAGATATTAGGGTTATCGCAAAACACTCGCGTGCCTCGATCCCAAAGATGTGAGTTATTAAACGTACATTCATTATCAGTAATAGGCCGATTGACATTCAAATAAAACGCGACGTGTGGCAAAGAGTTCGTTTCCGAACCACTATTTGACACCATACTGGCCGTACTACGGCGCTGACGAGAATGGGCAATTGGTGCAGCTTCCAGTAGACGAATGTTGGCATCATTCTCGTCATCTAACGGGGTGAACAACAATTCTCCTTTGTGTTCACTGATGATCAAAAAGTCACTGGCAAACGCTAAGCCCAGTTTTTTCCTGAGCAGTGCTTTCGCCTCTGTCTTTTGCGGCTCACCTTCAATCGTACTGAAATCGACAAAATAGCGCATATGTTGATTCAGTACATCGTCACGAATCTGCATTAGTGTCGGGGGCTCAACCTCTCCTTGTAACCAATAGCTCGCATTGAAGTAATTGATTTGGCTGTCATCCTGAAGCTCACTGAACATTTCAATGGCCAAACCTTGCGGCTGATTCACGTCAGCTTGAGCGGTGTTCCATACCAAACCTGACATAATGGCAATAGCGCCAAGTGCTTTTCTTCTGTTTATTGACATATAAACCTCGTAAGCATTTTTATTGTTATCACGGTATTTAAAAGAAAATGAATACCCATTTTTTATTTTTTCAGACCACAAAATAAAAGGACATTGGTTTTTTGGCACCTTTGTGGCGAATTATTAATAGATCTTAAAATAACAAACACAAAGAGAAATGATTTTTAATGTGGCTTAAAATCACAATAAAACTGTTTGATTTTTACACATATTGACTGATTATAATTTTATTGATATTTTTATTAAGCTACTAAGATTTAACATTAGAACAAATTAATAAAGCAAAACCTTATTGTTATTTGTCTAAATTAGGATTTATAAAAACCCTTCGTATTTTCTTCACTGACAGTTCATTGTTTGATCTTAATACCAAATAATGTTCAACATAGTCGTTTATTGATTGACGCTTAACACCATAAATCCAAAATAGGTCTGACCAGTTTGTTAATTTCACTTTCGCACTTATTCTTTAGTAGATACGTGCCTAAACCAATAAGAAAAAAATATGAAACTAATGACGTTATTGATGACCGCAATATTGCCACTCTCCATGGCGATTGCAGAAAATACGGATACCACCTCAGAACCAGTTACCGCTTATGGCGTAATGAATACGCAAAATAAGCAAACCTACACTTATGTACGCTGTTGGTATCGGCCCGCTGGCAATCATGATGACCCAGCAACAGATTGGGAGTGGGCATTGGATGAACAAGGAAATGACTACACCATTAGTGGTTACTGGTGGTCGTCTGTGCGCTTTAAAAATATGTTTTATACCGACACCTCACAATATGAAATAAAACAGCGTTGTGAAGAGACACTCGGCGTCAGTCACGATTCTGCAGATATTACTTATTTCGCAGCAGACAATAGGTTCTCATACAATCATTCGATCTGGACTAACGATAAACAAAATGCCAAACCCGTCATTAATAAAATGGTGACCATAGGTGACAGCCTTTCGGATACAGGAAATATATTCAATGCGTCACAATGGAAATTTCCCAATCCTAACTCTTGGTTTTTAGGACACTTTTCCAATGGTTTGGTGTGGACAGAGTATTTAGCAAAAATGCACAATTTACCTGTATATAACTGGGCGATTGGCGGTGCCGCAGGGCGTAATCAATATATCGCGCTGACGGGTGTGAACGATCAAGTCCGCTCTTATCTAAATTACATGACAATGGCCAAAAACTACCAGCCAGAAAATACGCTCTTTACCCTTGAATTTGGCTTAAATGACTTTATGAATTACAACCGTGAAGTATATGAAGTCAAAGCAGATTTTAGCAGCGCGATGATTCGTCTTGTGGATTCAGGGGCCAAAAATATTATTCTACTCACCCTGCCCGATGCAACCAAAGCCCCGCAGTTCAAATATTCAACAGCAGAAGAGATAGCGAAAGTCAGCGCTAAGATCACCACCTTCAATGCGTTTATTCAGCAACAAGCACTGTATTATCAGATGCAAGGGGTAAATATCATCCTGTTTGATGCTCATAGCTTGTTTGAAAACCTCACAGCCAATCCACAGCAATACGGCTTTGAAAATGCGACCGATGCATGCCTCAACATCAATCGCAATTCAGCTTTAGATTACTTGTACCGTCATAGCTTAACCAATGATTGCGCTTACCATAGCTCTGACAAATACGTATTTTGGGGCGTAACGCACCCTACCACGGCCATCCATCAATTGATTGCCAACGAAATCAGTAAAAACTCTCTCGCGTCATTTCAATTTGAATAAGCACGTCTGACCCTGAAGACAGCACGCAAGTGCTGTCTCTAAACCCAAATAGGCATCGCGGTAGCGGCTTTCACTTGACGCATGGCGAGGTGGGTATGCATATCTTTTACATTGTTGAGCCGCTGTAACTGACGCGTAAATGCTTCGTACCCTGATAAATTGGCACTAACGACTTCCAGCAAGTAATCATACGCACCTGAAACCACATGGCAGCTGATCACCTCCTCCATCTCTTTGATTGCCTCTTCAAAACTATCAATGGAAGCGGCTTGATGATTATTCAGGCTAACTTCAACAAAAACCGTCATACCAACTCCGACAGCTTGCCGGCTTAAGCGAGCTTGATAGCCATCAATGATCCCGCTCTCCTCTAATCGTTTCAAGCGTCTTGCACAGGGAGAAGGTGATAATCCAACCTTTTCTGCAAGCTCTGCGGTGCTTAAGCGTCCCTCTGTTTGTAATAAGGTCAACATGCGGCGGTCTATTCTATCCATTACTCGATCCTTGATGAAATCCACTAACATTTTGCTAATTTATAGCGGATAAGTGCCAAACCATCTAGCAATAAGGGTGAACTTGCCGGGTAAAAGTAAGCCGAACCATAGATAATGGTGAGAAACCATCCATTGATGTGAATAAAATTATGATTTATGGCTACCTCGCGATAGGCACCACGCTGTTATTATGGTCCGGCTTTTTCCTCTCTTTAAAGGCAGGAGCCAGCGGCCTATTAACCCCCGCTGATATTGCATTAACACGCTTTTTACTGCCCGCTTTGTTGCTCTCTCCATTGGTTTGGAGAACTCGACATCAATTGCAAAATGTACCTATACGTTACTTAATTGGTCTATTTATTGGCTGTGGATTGCCCTATTTACTAGTGACAAGCCATGCGATGCACTACGTTCCGGTTTCTGATGGTAGCGCGCTTGTTCCGGGCGTGCTGCCGCTGTTTGTCTCGGGTATCGCGGTGTTGCTGTTTAAACAGCCGTTAAGTCGCCATCGAGTCGCTGGGCTGACTTTAGTGGTGGCAGGGGTTGGTATTTTCCTCTATTCAAGTGCCACTGATTTTGAGTCAAACCGTTTGACCGGGCATTTGATGTTTTTAACCGGCAGCCTGATGTGGGCGATGTTTACAATTTGTGCGCGGGTAGCGAATTTGCATGCGCTCGTCAGCGCGGGATGGGTTGCTTTACTTTCTACTATTTTATTGGCCGTTCTAATCGCTTTAGGCATCGTCGATAGCTACTTAGCCACACACTCTTTTGCACACTGGCCGTGGAAAGAACTGGCGGGACACACACTGCTGCAAGGTGTCGGGGCGGGGCTCATTGCAGCATTTACCTATTTATATGCAGTTTCAACACTCGGCGCAGAACGCTCCGCTGCCTTTGGCTCTGCAACACCAGTCGTGGCAACCTTGTTGGCGATTCCCGTTTTTGGTGAGATGCCAACGCCTTTGACTTGGATCGGATTAGGGTTGATAAGCTTAGGTAGCTTGGTTGCCAGTAATGTTTTAATGAAACACGATCATTCGCAATATTACCGGCCCCCAACGCATCAAAAACGAAGCGCTAAGCGCTCATATCAGCGATAGCAAATCTCTGCCCAACGAGCCAAACCAGCAGTCACTGAACCAAAGTAGTTACCGCTGACAACGGGTACGTGGGGCAGTTGCTGCTCTACCGCTTGGCGTAATATTGGAGAACGAGCAGAGCCGCCCGTCATAAAGATAACATCCGGCTTTACGCCACCTTGTTCAACCGCTTCTTTGACCAATTCCACCATTTTCGCTTTAGGGGATTCAATGGCGTCGATCATTTGCTCACGCTCAATTTGCACTTCGATCTGCTCAGAAAGAAGATCAAGCACCACCTGACATTGCGTAAGATCAGATAGAGCAATTTTTGCCTCTTCTGCACGGCGTACAATTTGATAGCCGAGCGTTTCAAAATAGACTTTCAGCAAACGCGCCAACTTTTCTGGTTGCTGCGCCTCTTTGTGTAGCAATTTTAATGCTGCCAAGTTTTGCTGAGCATAGAAGTCACGTTGCGCTTCCACGTTGTTAATTGCAATCGGGTTCCAAAACTGCGTGATCGGCATATCAATGCCAGCAATGGCTTTACTTCCTAATCCAAAAGAAGACATCAACTGTTTGAAAGCAATATAGATATCAAGATCATTGCCTCCGACCCGTTGGCCACTATGCGCAAGCAAACTCGCGGTGCGGTCGTCACGCCCTCGCCAACTCGGCCCCATTTTTAGCAATGAACAGTCGGTGGTTCCACCACCGATATCAACCACCAGTACGGTTTGATCTTGCACCAGAGTCGCTTCATATTCTAAGCCCGCCGCAACGGGTTCAAACTGAAAACTGATGTGCTGAAAACCAGCGCGTTTCGCCGCACGTTGTAAAATAGATTCCGCTTGTCGGTTGGCCTCTTCACCACCTCGGCCATGAAAGTTAATAGGACGACCAATCACAGTATCTTGGATGGTGCGCTGAAGGTGCAGCTCTGCATTGTGCTTAATATTGACCATCATGGCGCACACCAAGTCTTCGAAAAAACTGACCTGCACATCACGTAAACCTGCCGCGCCTAGAAATGATTTAGGGGATTTAACGTAATAAATATCGCGCGGATCCTGCAGATAGAGATCGAGCGCCGCTTGGCCAAAGGCAATGTCTTGCGCGGCAAGTTCAATACTCTCTTCTCTATTCACATTGATCGCGCGGCGAAGTACTTGCTCACCAATTTTATCGCTTGGCGTAATATTGTGATGACGGAACAGATGCTCAGAAATGGACTCTCGCGTCGGGGCACATATTGTCGAAGGAATGTAGTGGCTTTTACCTTCTATGGGTAACAATGTTGGTTGCCCATCTTGCATCATTGCGACAGAACAGTTCGCCGTTCCATAGTCAAAACCAATAAACATCGCTACCTCCTAGCATCAGAAAAAGGCCGGCGATCCTACCTTATGATTTTCACAAATACTATCCCCAAGCTACTTGGACTGTCTGGTGAGAAAAGACATGGATTGGTTTACACAAGCCAAGAGACGAAAAAAGACAGCAGCAGGCAGCCCAAATAAGCCATTTTAATCACCTTGATATATCGATAGTGGATAAGACAAGGTGACAAGATAAACAACGGGATCAGGACAAAAATGGGGTTCATACTGAATAGCCAGCTTAACAATACAACAGAAAGTGCATAGTAGAAGAGCCACGAATTTGGAACCGACAACTTTTTGCCAAGTCCCACTATAAATAATAATGCAGCAAGTAAAGGTAACATCATTAATCACACCTTTATGATATTAATTCTCATTTACATTAAATATTAGTCACTGTTCAGCGCAAAAGCAATAGAAAAACTAGGTACATTATCAGACACCAAGAGCCATACCCAACACAGGCATTGAAACCGTCTTTCATTTCTCTTTACCTACCCAAATAATGATTAGTTTTTCTAATTCAAATCATAGATTTTTATCTTGCTCAACTTCACACTTTTAGATTGATAAAAGCGTCTGGCCTCACTAATATCTCGCGCCGAAAGAGCGATACTTTTAACGCTGGCCATTAGTTTCATTATTCATATTAATTATATTTCGTAGTTGCACCATTGTGCAGGAGATAGACCATGTCCGCATCGTTTCCGTTAGTGAAACTCACATTTTTAATTGCGATTTTGACCGCTGTCGGCCAAATGACACAAACGATGTACGTCCCGTCCATTGGCCATATGGCGGGAGAATTTTTAGTTTCTCCTGCATCACTGCAGGCGGTCATGGCATGTTATTTAATCCCTTATGGACTATCACAATTTGTCTATGGTCCATTGTCAGACCGCCTAGGACGCAAACCGATTATTATCGCTGGGTTGCTGATTTATATTGCAGGATCGCTACTCGCATTATTTGCTCACCAATACGATTGGTTTTTGGTCGGTAGTTTTATTCAAGGGCTTGGCATTGGGTGTGGTGGCGCAATGTCTCGAACCCTTACTCGAGACTGTTTTTCAGGAGCAGAATTACATAAGGCCAATAGCCTTATCAGCATGTGCGTTATTTTTTCGCCACTCATTGCTCCTGTTCTTGGTGGCTACTTAACAGAAAGTTTTGGCTGGCGCTCTAGTTACTTATTTTTATCCCTATTCGCGATTGCCGTGGTGATCACTATGATGACGAGTATGGTAGAAACATTGCCTAAAGCGGCTCGCAGACACGAATCGGTTGCAAACAGCTATCGCTATGTGCTGAGTGACAAACGTTTCCAAGGGTATTTAATTTGTCTCGTGGCGACTTTCTCTGGCGTCGCGGTATTTGAAGCCGCTGCAGGTGTATTACTTGGTGGCGTTTTGCAACTGCCTGCCACCACCGTCAGCTTATTGTTTGTCTTACCGATCCCTGGTTATTTAGTTGGTGCGGCGCTATCGAGTGTGATTGCGTTGAACTTCAACGAAAAAAGCGCCTTGTATGTGGGCTTGGTAGCGATAGCATTAGGTTCATTGGTGGTGTTTGTTCCTGGAGTGTTGGGGCAAACCAGCGCATTGACATTAATTGGTGGTGCCACTGTCTATTTTCTCGGTGCAGGCATTCTCTTTCCCGCAGCGACCACTGGAGCGTTAACACCACTGCCTTACCATGCAGGAACAGGAGGTGCTGTGTTAGGCGGTATGCAAAACCTTGGGGCTGGTTTAGCCACCCTTTTAGCGTCGGCTATTCCAGCTCATGACCAGATGCCACTTGGCGCATTGATGCTGTTGATGTCTGTGTTTGCTGTGGTTGGTTTGATTCGTGTTTACAGTAAACATGATCCATCAAATGAAATGCCATTGGCTGTTTAATAAACTGTAATGAAGAAAAAGCAGACAGGTACCCGCCTCTCTGCTTTTTTATTTGCTTTTTTTATTTTAGACGTAATGCTGAATTCGACAATTCAATACAGTCCCATCAAAGTCAGTCAATCTTCATCCATCCTTCCGGCACGCTTAACCCCCAACGGGACATTTCTCCCTGATGGTAAATAGCACGCCCTTGTTGGCCGATTTGGATAGGAATGCGGCTTGCGTCTTCATTATTATTTAAAATGCGTAACACCGTTTTGCCCGCCATTTCGCCTTGATCACGACCCGCTAACACAACACCCCCAGCCGCTTTGCCCGCACCGATCGAAAAATCCCAAAAACCAAATAAAGGAACCTCTGTATGTTGGTTTGTCCACGTTAATACAGTATCCGCTGGCACATTATTTTCGCTCTCATCGACCAAGGTTTGGTAAAGCCCCACGACTATGGCGCCAAATCCTTGCTCTTTAGCTGTGCTTATTCTTGTCTGCCATTCTTTCTCTGTCGCCACTGAAGCTATCTCTGTCGCAATGCCTAAATTCTTTTCAATCATACTCGCTTGGGTTTGCATAAATTCCAACGCAATACTCGCCGTACTACCCGAGTCAAATAACACCAGTACTTTACGCTTATCTTTATCGAGCATCCGGCCAATTTCTCCCATGGTTTTCACATAGAGAGGGCGCTCTAAAATACCGGTCACTTTGGCTTGCCCTTGGTATTGAGCCATGAATTTTCGTGGGTTTGAATTAATCCCCAGAAACACGATTGAGATTGGCTCGTTGTAGAGTTTCGGCAGCATATAAACCAACGCATTGTCGTCACCTAAAACCACCACCTGTGGTTTCAGTTGCTGATATTGGCTAAAGGCTTGTTCGGCGATTTGTGAATAACGGCTCGCTGGTACACGTTTGGTGTCCATCTCAAAGGTATGCAGTTCATGCGCAGGCGTTAACGACTGCTTAAGGGCGGATACATAGCTAGCGTCCCATTCATAACCTTGCTCGTAGCTCTCTATTAAAAGTACGTTTCCCGCCATCACGGGCGCACTTATCACACACAATATCCATATCCATATCCAACGCATGAACTGCCTCCAATGTTTTGGCTATTTTTTTATAGTGTAGTCAATAAGATGTTATCCACACTTCCCATGTGACATCTATACTCAAATTATCACTCAAAAAAATGAGAAGCAGGATGAACAAAAGCCGAACATTTAATGAAAGCATTGATAACCCACTATCGAGTCGTATTGGTCGCAGGATCATTTTTTTCCTTGTCATTTTAAGTGGTGCTGTTACCCTGATGACAACGTTAGCACAAACATATTTCGACTATGACAGAGAGTTCGATGATGTGGCTCAGCGTCATCACGAAATAGAATTCGTTCATGCCGAACTGCTTGCCGCTTCTTTATGGAATTATGATCTCGTGACGCTTCAACAGCGCTTAGATGGCTTAGTGAACTTGCCTAAAATTGATTATTTGGAAATCACGTCTGGCGGTTATCAATTCAGTGCCGGAGAAAAAGTGATGGAGCAATTAGTCGCACACCGTTATCCCATGCTTTATATCAACCCAAAAACAGAAGCCAAAGAGCAGATTGGTGAGATCTACGTTGAGTCTAATGCTCAAGAAATCTACAACTACTTAATCAAGCAGTTTCTACTGATATTGGTCGTGAACGCGATTAAGACTGCCTTTATTTGTTACGCTATTTTGATGATTTTCCATGAGAGCGTAAATCGACGTGTCTTCGCTATTGCTCAATACTTACGCAAATACAACCCTCGCCATCCCCCAAAACCACTAAAACTTCCTCATAAGAAATGGATTATGGGGCATAACGATGAACTCACTTGGCTGGCCGATGAGACCAATAAAATTACCGGAAATGTAACTACGTTGTACAGTAATATAAAACTTGAACAAGAACGATTAGCCGATTTTACGGACGTCTCATCCGACTGGTTATGGGAGACGGATAGTACTGACAGGTTGATTTACACTTCCGAGCCCATGCGTCAAGCTTTAGAGATCAGTGAAAATAGCAAGCCACTACTTTCAGAGATTGACTCACTGCGAGATATGAAAAAATTACTCCAATCCATTACTAAACACTGCTCGTTTTCAATGTGTGAAGAGACAATTATCATCAATGATTGTAAGCACTATTTGATGTTTCAAGCAGTAGCACGATATGAGAAGGATATGTTTCTCGGGTTACGGGGCACAGCCATTAATATTACCGAGCTAAAACTGGCGCAGCTTGAACTACAAAAACTCAACCAAAACTTAGAGCGCCAAGTCGCCAAGCGAACCTGCGATCTGGAAAACAGTATTGAGCAACTAAAAGCCACGCAAACACAGTTGATTGAATCTGAGAAATTAGCGGCTTTAGGTGGTTTAGTTGCAGGGGTGGCGCATGAAGTCAACACGCCATTGGGTATCGCGGTGACCGCAAGTTCGGTGATCATTGAGGTCACACAAGAGCTAAATACCGCCTTCGCCAACCAAACGCTCACAAGTCAGCAATTTTCTGAATTGATGCAGAGAATGAATGAAACCAATACGATGCTTGAAAGCAACTTAAATCGTGCTGCCAAACTGATCCGAGACTTTAAACAAACAGCGGTCGATCAGGTATCTGAGAGTCGTAGTCAATTCTCAATCCACCAAGTATTAAGCGCGCTTATCGCCAGTCTTCATCCCGAGACTAGGAAAATCCCTGTTACCCCCGTACTTGAGGGCGATGGAGGACTAACCATGAACAGCTTACCTGGAGTATTGACTCAAATAGTCTCTAATCTAGTGATGAATAGCGTCAACCACGCTTTTAGTGATGAGCAAAACCCCATCATAACCATTGCGTTCAAACAGGAAGGAGAGAATATCCTCTTAGAATATAAAGATAATGGCTGTGGCGTCGAACCAAAACTGCACCATAAAATCTTTGAACCCTTTTTTACCAGCAAAAGAGGCCGTGGCGGATCAGGGCTTGGCTTGAATCTTGTCTTTAATCTAGCGACTCAAAAATTACAAGGAAAACTAGATTTTAGTTCTAATGTTGGCCAAGGTGTTCATTACGTTTTTACTCTCCCTAAGGCTCTTGAACTTGTTAATGATGATGCTGCAATAAATGATGCAGTAATAATAGACAGAAAGTAATAATAGATAGAAAGTAAGAGGGTCAAGGTTGCCAATCATCGTAAGGACGGTGAATAGCATCATAGAGTATTTTCAACTCTCCACTTTCCTCTAGTTGAGAGAGTATTCGCGTTAAGTATTGATCAACCTCATCGCCTTTAGAGCCGTGAGCAATGACAAATACATCCTTGAAATCGGCAAAGTGTTGGCGTGAAACATTCTCTAAACCTAAACTTTTCAGCGCAATATCCGCTTCTTCTTGTGCCCAGACAAATCCATCAATACGTCCAGCGGCTACTTTAAGTAGTGAAGCATTGATGCTATTTGAGCGCGCAACTTCAAAAGGTATATAGCTAGGAACGGCCTCAACGTAGTATTTATCAGGCTGGCTCCAAAGCTGTTCTGACGTGATTCGATTGGCTTTATTTGTATAAAGAACATGTGCCACTAAACCGAACGACTTCGTACTAAAACGAAATGGTAACTTTCCTTCAGGATCATCAACATAAATCGCGGGTAAGGCAAAGTCAGCTTGCTTATTAACGACCTCATGTACAGCTCGATGCAAAGGGAAAACTTCAATATGGATCTCTGTATCAGGGTCGACCTTATCCATGTACCTCACTAATTCGACAAATGGCCCCGAACCATCCGCATTAATCAGTCCAGGGAGTTCACCAAGGTGTGCGACCATTTGTTTAGGTTCATTAAGTTTGGGATTTGAAGGATCAATTTGTGCTTGTACAAAAGGAATCTGAACGATGGCTAAGCTAGACGTACACAAGCCAACAATCGTCTTTAATTGGTTGCTTTTCACTCTATCCTACTCCCTGAAAACGGATTTATTTTTCGGTTCCAAAAAAGATTCTAGTCTGGAAACTGTTCACGAATAGTGATGAAATCATCCCAATGCGCCAGCATCAGATCGACCAACATCGGATCAAAATGTTTTCCTTTTTGCGCGACAATTTCTTGTTTGATTGTCTCTTCCGGCCAAGCATCTTTATAACTGCGTTTAGAACCAAGAGCATCAAACACATCAGCTAATGCTGTGATTCTGCCACTGATAGGAATGCCTTCACCGGCTAATTGGTTTGGGTAACCGCTTCCATCCCATTTTTCATGGTGAGAACCGGCAATCTCTTTCGCTTTGATAATTAAACTGCGTTTTGAACGACTTAAAATATCAACACCGTATTCAACGTGTTTTTGCATGATCGCCCATTCTTGAGCGTCCAATTTCCCTGGTTTATGAAGAATACTATCAGGGATCGCCACTTTGCCTACATCGTGCAGGGGTGACGCATTTTTAATCATATAAATATCCTGCTCAGGTAGGGTCATTAATGTGGCTAATTTTTCACAGATCAGAGAAACACGCTGTACGTGAGCCCCTGTTTCTTTGCTTCTGGCTTCGACGGCATTGGCTAAGTTATAAACAAGCTCCCTCGATGTTTCGCGTAAATCAAGCTGTAAATTTAAGTTTTCAAAAGTTAACCCTATGTTATACATATAGATTTCAAGCAAACGTTCGTCATTTTCAGATAAGCGCTCAAGCAAATTAATATAGAGTAAATTTTCTACACCACGACTGTCTGTCATATAAAGTACAGAGGCATCATCGTAGCTATGAGACATTTTGCTTTGCAGTGCAAGCTGGCAGCGCTTAGCCACTTCCGAAGGTAAGCGCGAGAAATCACAGTCAGAATAAAAATCGACAAATCCTCCAATAGCCGCCAACGTTAAAGCACACGAACCTTCGCCTTCAGATTTAGGCTGAACGATACAATAAAATGCCGATGCATGGAGTTTAAGTAAAGAAGTGAGCTGGCTCAGTACCGATTCAGCATAGGTTTGTAAGGTTGTGGTATTTTGTACCTTCGCTGAGGCTTCAATCACGCGTTTAAGCCCCTCTTTTTGCTCTTCTATCAAACAAAGATCCCGATAAGATCGCAACATCGAATAGAGCAGGGTTCTGAGTTTTTGTGTGGTAAGTTCTGTTTTCTCTTTATAGTCATCAATTTCATACTCTTGGATGACCGTATCTTCGGGGGCTTGCCCTGCTTGCCCGGTACGTAATACCAAACGAATGATTCTATTCTTACACTCTTCACGGATATGCCTAACTAAATCTAACCCCGCGTGTTCCGTCTCCATAACTACATCAACGAGCGCTAAAGCTATATCGGGCTGAGTATTCAGCACTTCTCTGGCTTCAAGACCAGACATAGCAGACAGTAGCTCTAGTGGCCGTCCTTGAAATGAAAACCCTCTTAGCGCTAAACGAGTGATCTGGTGCATCTGCTCATCATCATCGACTAGCAGTACTCGCCATGGTTTATTTTCAACACTAAGTTCATGACTCTCCTGGCTCTTTGGTTGAGCCTCTTGTCGAAAATCCGCAAACAGATCCATCGCTTATCTCTCTATATTGACAATATTCCTACTCTTATAGGTTTAGCACATAACCGTTTTGTTGGTGGTTAGAATCTAATTAATGTGATGAATAAATTGATTTTTACAAGCTATATACTCAATGATATTGATATTTCAATCACCTTTATAAGCCGTGCTCGAGGTGCAATAATTTCATCGCGTTTAGTAGATAAAAAAGTTTATGAATGAAGAGTGCCATTTACCAATGCCGTGGAATTAATCATTTCGTTTTTTACGAAATTCTCGTGGTGTGCAATGGCTCCATACCTTAAAATGAGTACTAAAGTTTGCTGGGTTAGGATAGCCGACAATGTCACCGACATGTTGGATTGGCCAGTCGGTAGAAACAAGCAAACGAGCGGCTGGCATTTTGATTTACAACGTTATTGTCGGTCAGTTGGGCGTTTCTGAACTTGCGATTATCTCACTGCTTTCCCCAATTGAAAGTGTACTCATTTCCGCCTTTCTTGGATTTGCCGTGGCCGCCTCTATCTTGCTTGGACATGAAATTGGTGCACAGCGTTACGCCTTATATTTGAACTGAGCAATCTCACTATTTAGTGTCTCTGCTTGCCCAGAAAGGTCGGTAAGCACCCCATCAACATCATTCACCTGCCCAGAAACTGACAGTGAAGCATCGGCAATCGAAGTAATACTGCTGCTGATTTCATCCGTTACTGATTTTTGCTCTTCTGTCGCGGCAGCAATTTGCACATTCATGTCATTCAGTTCGGTTAACATTGACATGATTTGAGCAAGCATATCCGTATTCAAATGGCAGGTTTCAACCCCTTTCACCACGGTTTTATTGGCCTTTTCAATTCCCTGCGACACACTGTTTATTTCATGTTGTAGCGAATCGATTTTTTTACGGATCTCTTCAGTAGAAGTTTGCGTGCGCCCTGCTAATGATCGCACTTCATCGGCAACGACCGCAAAACCACGCCCCTGCTCGCCAGCACGTGCTGCTTCAATCGCCGCATTAAGGGCCAGTAAGTTGGTCTGCTCGGCGATACCTTGGATAACATCAAGCACTTCAGCAATAGAATTACTTTCACTATGGAGCCGCTCAATAGCTTCCACCGCCATCCTCATCTCATCGCTCAACAAACTGATTTCATTTCCCAACGCTTCCCCGACGTCGACACTTTGTGACCCTGTATCATTAGCTGATTTCACATAATCGGCAGCTCGGCTAGCAAACTGCGCTACCTCGCCAATTGAAGCACTCATTTGATTTACCGCCGCCGCGACCGATTCTGTTCTCATACTCTGCTCGGCAACGGCGCCTCGCGTGCTCTCCATATTGGAAGACATACGATGAGTGCTGCCGTTGAGTGACTCCGTCGCCCGCGCAAACTGCTCAATGGTTTTCTGTAAGCTGCTAAATAGCTGATTAAAGGCAACCGCAACTTCCGCCATTTCATCTTTACCCTTTTCACTTAAACGCGCGGTTAAGTCATTCTCCTGATTAATCCGATGCAGCTCTAACGACGCACTGCGGATAGGTTTGGATATACCACTTCCTACGATGTAAGAAATAAAGAGTGAAAGCACCACAAGAACAGCAATGCTAATCAACACAGTCTGCAGTACTGAACGCTCTAAAGTCGAGACATCTTGTAACGCCTCAGATTGGTCGATTTCAGTTAATATGGCCCATTTTTGTCCCAAAACATCCAGAGGTGCGTAGGCCGAAAGTACTTCAACATTGCGATAGTCTTTGATGGTTTCTAGGCCTTGTCCACCCGCCAATGCCTGTCGTACCGCGTCGGTCTTGATGCGTTGACGTCCAATGGCCGAACCCTTGGTTTTGATTTGATCGATGATGGCTGGCTCAACACCAATATCAGTTAAGGTTTGAAGATATTGCTCAGGATCTTCTAATAAAAACCGTGATTGACTGCGCAATAAACCATCTTGCCCCACAAGGTAAGTTTCTCCACTTTTACCGAGCCCCGCATCAGCCCAGCTACCGCCAAATGTCATGATGTTGTTGATCACATCGATCGGCATCTGAAAGATCAGCGTGCCTACCCGCTGCTGTTCTTTGAAAATTGGGGCCGAAATAAACGAAGCCGCTGCCTCATAGGAAGGATAATAAGGTGCAAAGTCTTCGAGGTAGGATTGCCCCTCTTGCAAGTTTTTCGCCTTAGCAAATGCATGGCCTAGCCCCGAATTTTGATATGCGCCAGTTGATAAATTGGTCGCAAAATCCAGTTCTTTAAACACGGTATAAACCACGTTGCCTGACAAATCGACAAGGAAAATATCGTAATAGCCAAACGCTTCTAAAAATCGCCTAAACGAGGCGTGATAACGCCGGTGAGCTTCATCATAGCTGCTGCCCAATGAATCAAAATCCAAGTGATGTTTGGATCCAAGCTCGTTAGGGTTTACGCCGATGTAGCGAGCCTGCAGTGCTTTTCCCTGCTCTGAAAGCTGTGCAAATGCACCAAGTTCATTTGGCTGACTGCCATTGTTTTCCTGACGGTAAGTACGACCAAACTGATCACGATAATACCGTTCTAGCGCATCCGTATCTTGGGGCGTTATACGGTGGGCAGGATAACGAGAGAACGAACGACTAAAAGAATCCATTGCTTCTTGAGTCGATACCTCGGAAGACAAGGTCTCAATTTGCAGACGGATCTGTTTGAAATAGTTAGTTATTTCACTCTTTTTGATTTCGCGTACGGAGGTAAGTTGATTTGCGGCTCGGTCATAAAGTGCTTGGCTTGAGAGCTCTGATGCTCGCCACCCAACAAAACCACCGCTGATTACCACGCCAACTGAACACAAGATAGTACATGCCGCAATGATTTTCGTTGATATTTTCATAGTCAAACCCTACGCATAGAAATGAACAACTTTTTGTAAAGCCATCGTCGCCCCCAGCCACTGGGTTTATATGAAATTTGTATTATGAGCTTTTCAAAGTGTAGGTCACGGTTTGGTTTTTGCGTAGAAAAACGACCGGATACATCCAAACAACTTGTTGAAGTTGCAGGTAGGCGGTAAGTGAGCTCATCCCCATGAGCACAAGTAAACTCTATGCTGGGTTGAGCAAACGTAGCCAGCACTGCTGCAGCTTCAAGTGCACAACGAAGGGAAAATAACCATCAGGTCGAGATCTAAACCTAACACATTGATAGTATTAATTTTAATCGATTAATCCATCACATTTTGCGGCGCAGATAAAATCGTTTTTGTGCAATCCTTTGATGGAATGGCTCCACCAAGTCACGGTCACTTTGCCCCACTCTAATAACAAACTGGGGTGGTGGAATTCCGCTTCAGCTAATTGAGCAACTTGGTTAGAAAATGCCCACGCCAACTTGAAGTTTTTGAACATATACACTTTTTCCAACTGGGGGATGCCATCACGTACAACAAGAGACCACCCCTCAAGTTCAGTGAGTAGTTGCTGCTGCTCGGGGATCGATAATGCTAGCGCATCAAGGCTACAAGCTTCACAACGTAATTCTTCAAGCATGGGTCTCTTCCTTGGGTTGAAATAAGGGGGCCAACAAGCCTGCCTGCATGGCACTTTCTACCTGCTGTACAAGATTTTCTTGGCTCAAATGGTACAGATCTCGTAGATCATCCAACACATAGTAAATGGGTTGCATGATATCAATACGATATGGCGTTCTCAGCACTTGTTGGATGTCAAATTTTTCACGTATGGCCGTTTGATTATCAAGGCTATACACGGTTTCAGCGGGAGAGGATAAAATACCTCCGCCATAGATTTTTACACCGTCACTTTCTTGCACTAAACCAAATTCGACCGTAAACCAATAGAGCCGCGCCAAATAAGCTCTCTGTTTTGGGCTCGCGTTAGCCCCAAGCTTGCCGTAAACCTGAGTAAATGATGCAAAATCAGGATGAGTAAGCATCGCGCAATGACCAAAAATCTCATGAAAAAAATCCGGTTCTTGCAAATAGTCAAACTCTTCACGGCTACGCAAAAACGTGGCAACTGGAAATTTTTTCTCTGCCAATAAGGCGAAAAATCGATCGAAATTAATTAAAGCGGGCACCGGCTCGACTTGCCATCCGGTTTCACGTTGCAAAATACGGTTGATATCGGGCAACTGAGGAACCTGATCTTTAGAGAGTTGCAGCATCGCTAACCCATCCAAATAGGCTTGGCATGCTCGCTGCTCAACGACGGTCTCTTGACGTGCGATCAGATCATACCAAATCCGATCCTCTTCGTTACTCCAGTCAATGAAACCTTTGCTATTTAATGGCTTAGAATGATACTGCGTCATACCACAACCTTTTAACAAACCGATTACATTAAGCCTATCGCCTCGTGAAAAGTCTGCCAATCTTAGGCTCGACATCTGGCGACGCTCGCGCGTAACAAATATTTTACATTTATGTTTTTTTTACTTAGATATCAGGGATATGATTATGGCAAACCCGTTTGACTTTACGGCGTTCGCCGACAACACTAAACAGTGCCAACAGATCAGAAAATAAACGGATATATACCCACTTGTAGGGTTGTAGGGAACGCGATTATGTTTGAAGAAAATTTGACGCCGCACACACCGCTTTGGGTCCCTAGCCAAGACCGCATCAAAGCGTCCAATTTAAACCAGTTTATTGAGCACATTAATATGCAAGGTGAGGCGATAGAAAGCTACTCACAACTGCATCTCTGGTCCGTTGCCGAGAGAAAACAATTTTGGTTAGAAGTGTGGCAATTTTGCGATGTGATCGGCTTTCGTGGTAACTGCATTTACGGTGAGGGGATTGCGAGATGGGACGACTTCACCGCCGCCAGAGACACAATTTGGTTTCCCCAAGCACAATTGAACTACGCGGAAAACCTGCTCTCTTATGCGTTTCAACAACCGGAAGGCATTGCCGTTTGGTTTAAAAATGAAAATGGGCAAAGCAAGAAGCTAACATGGCAGCAACTCAGTGATCAGGTTTCTATTATCCAGCAGTGGTTAAAACAAAATGGAGTTGAAAAAGGTGATGTTGTCGCCGGTTACTTACCCTATATGACCGAAACTTTAGTGGCTATGTTAGCGACTACTAGCTTAGGAGCCGTTTGGACATCAACCTCTCCTGATTTCGGTGTCGACAGCGTAGTGGAGCGTTTCGGCCAAGTACAACCCAAAATTTTATTCTGCTGTAATGGGTATACGTTTAATGGCAAAACCCACCTCATGGAAGAAAAAAACGGTCAGATTGCCGATGCTATTTCGAGCCTACACAACATTTGTCAGATCGAATATTTACAGCAACGCTCACTCACGGCTGATTTTAACGATGCTTTTTCTGATTGGAATGCGATTCTCGCAAGTTACCTTCCACGTGGGCTACGCTATGAACGCGTTGGCTTCAATGACCCACTGTTTATCTTGTACTCATCAGGTACGACAGGTAAACCCAAATGCATCGCCCACTCGGTTGGCGGTACGATTTTAAATCATCTCAAAGAGCATCAATTACACTGTGACATTCAACCGGACGATCGTGTGTTTTATTACACCACTTGTGGGTGGATGATGTGGAACTGGCATGTTTCGGCGCTCGCTAGCGGTGCTACGTTGGTTATTTATGATGGTAGCCCAATGTATCCGCAACCGGGTGTATTGTGGGATTTGGCAGAAGAAGCCAACATCACTTTGTTCGGTACATCGGCCAAATATTTAGAGGCACTGCAAAAAACCGCGTATTCACCGAGCGATTACTACCCTCTCTCCTCACTGAAAACATTATGTTCAACAGGTTCGGTTTTGTACCCAAAACAGTTTGATTATGTATACGCCAACATAAAAGCGGACTTACACCTCGCCTCTATCTCGGGTGGAACCGATATTTGTGGCTGCTTCGTGCTTGGCAACCCCATATCGCCGGTGTATCGAGGAGAATGCCAAGGCGCAGGCTTAGGACTTGATGTCGCCGTATTTAACGACCTTGGTCAACCCGTGATACAACAACGGGGAGAGTTAGTCTGCCGCAACAGTTTCCCTAATCAACCCATCGGGTTTTGGCATGACGATGGCCAACGTTATCACGATGCGTATTGGAGCAAGTTCTCTGGTGTATGGCACCACGGTGATGAAGTTGAGTGGACCGACAATGGGGGAATACGTTTTTATGGGCGCAGTGACACCACCTTAAACCCTGGGGGCGTGCGTATCGGCACGGCGGAAATTTATCAGCAAGTGAATAGCTTTCCTGAAATACAAGATTCGGTCGCAGTGGGTCAGAAAATCGATAATGATGAGCAGATCATCCTTTTTGTACAACTGGCTCCACAGTGCGAACTCAACACCCTACTGGTGAACACCATCAAACAGCGCCTAAGAGAAAACTGCTCCCCTCGTCATGTTCCTGCGCAGATCCATTCCATCAGTGATGTCCCGCGCACCAAATCCGGAAAACTGGTAGAACTCGCGGTGAAGCAAGTACTGCATGGCGAGACAGTCAAAAACTTAGGTGCCATTGCCAATCCTCATGTATTAGAAGAAATCCACGCGCTGTTTACATAAACACGATTCTCGAAATAAAAGGCGATGGAAGTTGATGTAGGTACATAGCGGTAAATATTTCGGCAGCTTGTCAAATAACCCGCATCTTTTCGTGTAATTTGTCAGTATGTCAGTGATATGCTTTTGAAAAAGTTTGGAGGAACCGCCTTTATTTATGGATTATATTCACCTTTCAAGAATCAGTTTAAAACACTTAACAGCGCTACACGTCATGCTCAGTACCCGCAGCGTCACGCAGACAGCAGCCCAGCTCTGCATTAGCCCTTCAAGCATCAGTAAAAACTTGTCGCAATTGCGCATTCTCTTGGAAGATGAACTATTTTATCGTGACGGTACACATTTGATACCTACCCCTTTCGCGCTACAAATGGGCCCCACTGTCCATTCAATCCTCTCTAGCATGAATGGATTGCTGCATCACTCAAATTTCGAACCTCAACACTATCAGGGGAAATACCGCCTTGCGATGCGAGAAAGTGCCTTTGAGTTGTTTGCTCCTATTTTGACAAACGTAATAAAAAATCATGCACCGCAAGCTTCCTTTACTATCTACTCGAAAGATCACTATGGCTTCGACGCCCTGCAAAGCGGGCTGATTGATTTCGTCATTTTGCCACACGATATCAGCCAGCCCCCAACGCGAGATAAAGAACTCGTGTGGGAAGTGATTGCTCACGATGAAATGGTCTGCTTAATGCGTAGTGATCATGCTTTAGCCAATGAAGTACTCACTATCGATCACTACCTTGCTCAATCGCATATCGGCATCATGGACAAAGAGCTGGCTGAACCTTTTTTTGAACAGAATTTAGCTCAATCTCATCGAGCTCGTCATGTTCCGGTTGTTGTTGCTGACTTTGGTGCGGCCGCCATCTTATGCAAGCATACTGACTCACTCTTTACTTGCTCCAAACGCTGGGCGGAACAAGCGATGCAAGCTAGGGAGTTGCTCATCAAACCATTACCTTTCAATTATGGGAAAGTGGCTTACAGCTTAGTGTGGAACAAGCCCAGTATGAACGACCAAGCTTTGAAATGGTTGTGTGATCAGCTCAAAAAACCACACTGATGTTTGTGAATCAACATTGAAAATTTAGCTCAATGCTCAAAATAAAGTAGCTCAATGCTTAAAATAAAGAAGGCCAGCACTATTTTGCGCTGGCCTTCTTTATTTATCTTCTGATGTACTTTTATTTTTGCTTAACCCTAGCCATGAGTTATCAGTCAACAAACAGAATTATTCGTGATCAATGCCTTATAGTCTTCTATGGAGTGACTATCATGACACTTATCAACAAGCTAGAGCTTACGCAAGTTGGTCATTATGGAACAGTGAAATAATGTAAATAAGCCATTCTCAATCTGGAAAACCATCGACTTTATGATGTTATTTCCTACCAATGCCCATCACTACTGGCGCTAGACCTTTTGAATTTTTAACCTCAAACGCAACTGCGGTTTCCACTTGGCTAAAACCTGCGCTTTTCAGTTGTGTCTCAATTTGGTTTTGGCTAAGACCATAGTCAGGATCATCTTCTTCAACCAACCAGTCCCAATGAATAAAAACGCCATGCTCATCTAATAGAGAATGAATGATGGTAAATACTTCATTAAGATTCGGCACAAACGCGCACACAGATGACGCCACAACAAGATCGAATTGTTTGCGAAAGGCAGGATGTTGCGCGACTAGACCACGGGTCAGAAAATCAACCACGGGTTCAACGTTGACCAACTCTTTTTTATCCAACTCTTCAATCATGGCCTCAGAGCCATCGAGCGCGACAATATCTCTGGCATGGCGAGACATCATTTGGCTCAGCAAACCCGTACCACACCCGAAATCAAGAACATGTTTACCTTCGAGAGTGACCCGTTTCTGCAATTGCTGAAACACATTTTGAGCAAAAAGCGTTGTGGATTCGTCCTGCTCCCACTGAGCCGCACACTCATCCCATTCGTTCGCCATCATGGCCTCCGTGTTACTTCTTGTATTGGGGAAATTTTCCCAAGAATAAACCAAAACTGTGTTACGTTCATAGAGTTACAGCTCAATCTTGACTAAGAAATGATGAACTGGCTTTGATTGGCGAGAAAACCGTCAGTTGGTAGAAGAACATCAGATAGGCAGTGGTACTAAAATTGTTTATGATCAACCCATTATTGTGCCTTAGAGAACGTTATGAACCTTTCTCAAATTGAAGCATTTTTCTCTGTCGCGGACACAGGCTCAGTCTCCGAAGCGGCGCGACAATTAGAATGTAACCGAACCAAACTCAGCATGGCGATTAAAGCGTTGGAGAAAGAGCTCGATACCGCTCTTTTTGTGCGCACTGGCAACAACCTGACCTTATCTGAAGCGGGGAAAGCGATTTATAAAGATTGTGAAAGTGTTTTGGTGACCATTGCACGTATAAAACACACCTGTACGCAAATATCACGGGGCTTCAACGCCGAGATGTGGATTGCCCGTGATGATTCTCTTCCTGATGCCTTGTGGCAAGATTTTGCACACCAGCTGAATAATCGTTTTCCCGCGACCTCGTTCAACCTTGTATTGGCTTCTAGCGGCGACTTAGCCAACTTGATTGCCACTCATCAAGTCGATTTTGCCTTTGGCGTCGATTACGAAAGAATCAACGACCCGCGGATCACTTATCAACCTTTGGGTAAAATCCGGATGATGTCGGTGTGCAAAAGTGACCACCCGCTAACTAAAATTTCGCGAGTCACCGACGAAGAGCTGCGCAGAGCAATGCAAGCCGTGATGGTCTATTTAAACGAAAAAGATAACCCCGAATTACAACCTTTCTCTCGTCGCTACATTGGCTTTTCCAGTTTCGATTACATGCTCAATACCATTTTGACTGAGAATGCATGGGGCGTATTGCCAGAACCTTTAATTCGCCACTTCCTACGTGAACAAAAGCTAACGGTGATTAAGCACACCTACGGTCTCACTCAAGAAGATTACTGCATGTTTACGGCCACGGGCATGGCCGAACACCCTGGCATGAACTGGTTAGCTGATAAGTTGCGTGACTATTTGTTTGATTTTTAATTTCCGTTGTTTAGCTTTCAAGATGCCCACATTTCAAACAATCTAAAGCGAAGACAGTCAGCGTCAATTATCCTGACAGGCAAATAAACTCATAACCAATTGTTTTAATTAAAAATAAACTTACCTCCCAATATTCAAGCCAACGACCAATGCACTTAGAGATTGTCAAAACCGTGCTTTAAGCCAAAATAACAGCATGTTTTCAACAGGTAGTCTTTTATGTGTGCTCGAACAAGAAATAATGAAAATCGCATTTTGACGATTTCGGCCCTTTTAGCTTCTGGCTTTGCTGGTGGCGGACTTGTGGTTGGTATGCTTGTCGGTTCACTGGTTATCGTGTTTGACGGTGTGTATTCACTGGTTAGTTTGCTGTTAACATTATTGTCGCTGGTGGCGTCACGCTACATTCGTAAACCTTCTGACTCGACTTTTCCCTTTGGACGCGCGGTGCTAGAACCTGCGGTTATTGCTATCAAAGCCAGCGTTATTTTGTTAGTCGTGAGTTATTCGTTGTACTCGGCTGTCATGGCATTGTTTAGCGGTGGTCGAGAAGTGGATGCTTCTATCGCAACTGTTTTTGGCACAGTGAACGTGATTGGTTGTGCGATTGCGTGGTGGTTCATGGTCAACAAGAGTAAACGTTACTCTTCTGGTTTGATTGACGCTGAAGTAAAACAGTGGCAAATGGACACGCTATTAAGCGTCGCGGTAACGGTCGGCTTCATTGCCGCTTGGTTGATGACCTTGTCTCCTTGGGCAAAATATGCCGTCTATGCAGACCCAATCATGATGCTATTAATGTCGTTTTACTTTATCAAAGTGCCTTATGACATGCTTAAATCGGCAACGCGTGAATTGTTGATGATGTCACCAAGCAAAGAGATTTGTAAAACCGTGGATCAAGGTGTCATTGCCGTAGGTGAAGAATCAGAGCAAGATATCGAGTTGACTGCGGTGACTAAAGTCGGTCATGAGCTGTGGGTCAATGTCGATATTCGCCCTGATGAGAATGAAATGATTGCACTCGAAGATATCGAAAGTACTCGTCGCTCGCTACATAAGCGTTTATCAAAGCTGCCATTCGTACTGCAATTAACCATGAACGTAGCTCGTTAATCAGTCTCAATTAAACGGAAAAAGCCCTCTCGGGAACGAGAGGGCTTTTTTTATACATAGCAAAGCTGTTGCGATGTCAGGCTATTGGCATTTTCTCTTGCACCGTCGATTGACGTTCTCTGGTCGCCCACCAACAAATTAAAGAACCCATCGTCACCATAATCACACCTTGCCAAAAGCTTAGCCCAAGCGCTACACCTAAGATTAGCGATGAAAGCAAGGTTGAAATCACTGGCGTGAAATAAGAAAGAGTCGCCAATAGAATCATGTTGCCACGCAAGATTGCCACATTCCAAAGTGCATAACCGCTGCCCATCACCACACCCGTTAACGCTAAATTCAAGGTTGCTGGAACGCTAAACACTAAAGTGCTTTCGCTGCTAAGAAAATACTTAATCCAGAGGGCGATAGCAGTACCCATAAAGAACAGGATAATGGCATTTTGTCCATTGGCTAACTGTTTGGTGATATTGCAATAAACAGCCCAAATAATCGCACCGCCAAACGCCATGCTATAGGTTAAGGGATTAGTCGCAATATTGGCCGATATTTGCATCACCGAAAATCCACTATCACCAGTAATGGTCCAAGCAACCCCAACAAATGCGAGCGCAACGCTTGGATACACCAGAATATGGACGGGTTTACGGCTGAGAAATACCGCAAACAACACCGTCAAGGCTGGCCACAAATAGTTAATCACCGCCATCTCGAGCGCTTGATGGCGATCATTGGCCATACCTAACGCTAATGCTAAGCAGATTTCGTAGCTCACAAAAAGCGCGCCACCGATCAGAACATAACGCAGAGAAAAGTGTTTGAATTTAGGCACACCCATGACAAGCATCAGAAATACTGAGCTCACAGTGTAAATCAGCGCCGCCCCACCAATTGGGCTAAATTGCTCGGTGACTGTTCTGATTAGCCCCATTAGACAGCTCCACAGCAAGATAGCCGCAACACCAAATAGTGTATGTTTATGCTGCTTCAATGATGCCCTTCCTTAACGGAACTATGCAGGTCAGATGTTCCATTCATTTCTTTTAATGAACGGAGCACTCTCGCTGGTGAGCCTCCGATTAGGCTATCAGCTGG
Source organism: Vibrio sp. RM-69-4 (assembly GCF_024743775.1). Lineage (NCBI taxonomy): Bacteria > Pseudomonadati > Pseudomonadota > Gammaproteobacteria > Vibrionales > Vibrionaceae > Vibrio > Vibrio sp. RM-69-4. The sequence goes on along the minus strand of NZ_JAMQXI010000064.1, from coordinate 149,660 downwards.
CACATCCTGATTGACCACTGAATTTGCCGCGACAACCGAACGCGCACCAATCGTGACTCCTTGATTAATCACAACGTTGCCACCAATCCATACGTCATCTTCAACCGTAATCGGCTTACAAAATGTTTCCCACAAGCGGCGGCTGCGATAATCCAAAGCATGCGCTGGTGTATAAAACTGGGTGTTAGGGCCAATCAAAACATGATTACCAATCGTGATTTTAGCGCCATCAAGCATAGTGACATTCATGTTGATAAAGGTTTCATCACCAATGGAAATTGTTTCACCGAATTCACAATAGAAAGGAGGCTGCACCACACTTTGTTGGCCAATTTCACGATATAGCTGAGTTTGCAATTGATGGCGGGCTGTAGCATCGGCGCATTGGTTGATCTGCAACAGTAAATGTCCTGCTTTACTACGAATGGCTTCCATTTCTGGGTCTGCACCGTCAAACACCATACCATTCATCATTTTTTCCATTTCGGTCATGAGCCGTTCCTCCTTATGCATCTAGTGTATTTAGACTACTTGGATAAACAAAAGAAAAAAGAGAAAAGCTCACTGTTTCACTTTCCTCTTTAATTTCAACCAACCTGTAACGCACAGGAAAAGGCAAGATCAGAGCATATTGCTTTTTCCTAGTCTTATTGATTGAATGGCTTAAACAATCGACCAACTGTGAGTCATTGTGACACCTTTGCCTAACATTAAGCAGACAGAACAGTACTTTTCTAATGAATCGGCCGTCACTTTTTCAACGACATTAGGGTCAAGATCAACGCCTGATACGTCGAAATGGATATTGACTAGCGTAAAAATCCGAGGTGCGGTTTCACGGCGCTCAGCCGTCAATTTGGCGTTACATGCAGTGACCTGTTGATTGGCCGATTTTAAGCCATCAACCACATCCACAGAGCTACAACCTCCCGCGGCCATCAGAACCATCTCCATCGGGCTAGGCGCGGTTGCACCACCACTGCCATCCATCACCACCGAATGACCAGATTGGGATTGGCCCAAGAACTTGAAATTTTCGACCCACTTTACTTCAGCTTGCATTATTTTTGCTCTCTTCTCTGTGCGATGAAACTACAGGTTATCGGTTGGAAAAATCACGCCCGTTTGGCGGCGTATTTCTGTCAATAATTTGGAAACGGTGAGTGAGCGTAATTTGCATTGCTCATCTATTGTCTTGTTCTGTATCTGATCTGCAAATTTGTGTGCTTCGTAGAACATGCGGTTGGCGTGTTGCTCAATACTCAGATCTTGGGTTTGACCACCACGGTTAATTCTCGTGATGCGGTTGCAGGTAGAGATCATCTCAACGTGCAGTGCGGCCTCTTCACCTTGAATTTCGCTCGGCAAATAGGAGTCACTGGTTTTTGAATGCATTAATAGCACATCAAAACCGTCATATCCTAAGATCACACTGCCGTTACCATCAACCCCCGTCTCCAGTAAATGCGCTTGGGCTTGTACCGATTTAGGCTCACCAAACAGTTCAATGGCTGAGCCCAAACAGTAATAACCAATATCCATGATCGAACCATTGGAGAACTCGGGCAAAAAGGTATTGGGCATCTCACCCTTAAGATATTTAGGGTAACGAGAGGAATACTGGCAGTAGCTGAGCACCGCTTTACGGATAGCGCCAATCTGCGATAGCTCTTGTTTGAGAACGGAAAAATTGGGCAAATGTGGGGTTATAAAGGCCTCGAATAATACTACGCCATGCTGTTTGGCAACTTGATACATCTGCTGTGCTAATGAGAAATCAGAAGCCAGCGGCTTCTCACAGATAACATGTTTGCCCGCTTGCATCATTTGAATCGACTGTGGACCATGCAGTACATTCGGGCTGGCGATGTACACGGCATCCACATTGTCACTCTCACCTAGGCTCTTAAGGTCAGTAAACAAAGCAGGAGCATCGTATTTTTCGGCAAATTGTTTCGCCCTGTCCAGCGAACGGGAATAAACCGCTACTAGCTGAAATTCCCCCGTTTTTAATGCCCCTTCGATAAATTGGTCAGTAATCCAGTTGGTTCCAATAACAGCTAAGCGAATCATCATCATATCCTTTCATTATTTTCACCTATTATCTGGAGTTACTCCGCAGGAAGCAATGTTAACCTCACCACTTATTATTTTCAGGTGGCCATTATTTTCAGGTAACAAAAATAAAGAAAACCCCACTAAGCTCTCGCTTAGTGGGGTTCCAGTTCTTACTCGCAGCAATCCAGCTACTGATAAGTGCTCCCTGCATCAATTCCTTGATAGTCTGCTAATTCCCTCAGCGCATTCCCTTTCATCGCCTTCCTAGCGGTGTCCTTAACTCCGTCGTCCCGACAGATTTGTGCACTTTTCCTTTGCACCGTCCATTAACTTTCCTTGATAACCATCCTAGTTATTCAGCATCCAGCTAATGTCTTTCGCTATCCTTGCCGATCATTCTTCCTGAATTATCGAATCTTCGTCCTGAAGATGACCTATCCTTGGGTCTTTCCTGTTCCGTGTCCGCTTCCTGCTGACAACTTCAGATTACGGATTTCACTTTTTTCAGCAATCCCCCACCTGTTGTTTTTTCTCTACCAGAAAGACACCGAATGAAAATTATCATTTAAATTCAAATAATTATAGAAATTCAATCTCTTTTTATTGCATAGCGAAACGTTAAAGTCTCACGATACGTGTAAGAGATCTCTCACAAACTTAATCCTATAATTGCCTATCGCCGCAGCTAAGATACCCGCACGAAATGAGATAGAGCTCTCACTCTAATACTGATTGGCACGGCTGAATTCTATTTAGAAATGAGAATTGCTCTAGACTAAGTGTGAGAAAACTAGGATATTAATGTCGATCTTAATCACACATCTCCCTCGCTACTGAGGAAATGCAAGAAAATCGTCAGAGGAACAACACATGATTTCGAAATGGGCACAGCGCTTTTACCAAATGGCAGAACTTGTTGGCTCTTGGAGTAAAGATCCCTCCACGCAAGTCGGCGCAGTGATCACGAAGCAAAATCGCATCGTTTCGGTTGGATTTAACGGTTACCCGCATGGTATTTCAGACAGTGCAGGCACCGATGATCGTGATATGAAATACCTCAAAACACTGCATGCTGAGGAAAATGCCATCCTATTCGCCAAGCGTGATTTGGATGGTTGCGAAATTTATGTGACACATTTTCCTTGCCCAAACTGTGCAGCAAAAATCATTCAAACTGGGATTTCCGCAGTACACTGCCCAGAGCAAACAGAAGACTTTTTATCCCGTTGGGGTGATAAGATCAAAGTCAGCCAAGATATGTTTTTACAAGCGGGTGTTAAAGTAAACTGGCTACCGCTCAGTGATTTGAAATAATTAATCAATGGTCAAAAAACCGCCCTGCCAAATTGGAAGGGCGGTTTTTTCTTTTAACGAGTTAGCGTGACAACTTTTACTGAAGCTGAATTTTCTTAATCATCCCAGCTTCAGCATGGCCGGGTATATTGCAGGCGAACTCAACATTATTATCACCATGGAAGTGCCATAACAGTTGTTTCGCTTTACCCGGTGCCACGGTGACGGCACTGCCGCCATCGTGTTTATGATTGCCCATTTGGCGCATCATTTCTCGGTGTTTTAGCTGCTCCTCGGCTGAACCAATCGAAAATTCGTGCTCAATTTTACCTGTGTTCATAACGACAAATTGCACCACATCATCAGGTTCAATATTCACCTCCTTTTTGAAGGTGATTTTCATGTCATCCGAGAGTAAAACATGCACCACTTTATCGGGTTTTGCTCCTTTAGCAGGCATGCCGACTTCTGACATGTCATCCATCGCCATGTTCATCGTGTCTGTTTGCTTCATCACCATGCTGCCATGATCCATTTTGCTATGGTCCATTTCAGCCATGACAGAAGAGGTGAATAACGCTAGTGAAAGTGTGATTAGTGTTTTTTTCATTTTGATTTTCCTTAAATTCATCCAGTTACTATTTATTTTCCGATTAGTGCTTAGCTTTTACTTTGCCAGCTGCACGCTATTTGAGTGTTGCGATTTCACGGTTTTTCCATAACTTGAATACCGCAGGTAGAACCAATAATGTGAGCAATAGTGCTGAAGCCATGCCTCCAATCATGGGGGCGGCAATGCGCTGCATTACCTCCGAACCAGTTCCCGTGCCATACATAATCGGGATCAGGCCAATAATAACTGTCAGTACCGTCATCATGACTGGGCGCACGCGCTGTCCTGCTCCTTCGCCAATGGCATTGATGAGATCTTGGCTGTCAATGACCGCACCATTTTCTTGCGCATCAATTTTTTTGTAGTGCCAAGCTTGGTTTAAATAAACGAGCATGATCACGCCAATTTCTACCGCAACACCTGAAAGTGCAATAAAGCCCACCCCCACGGCGATTGAAAAGTTGTAGCCAAGGTAGTGCATCAACCACACGCCACCCACCATCGCCAGCGGCAATGTCGCCATAATGATCAACACTTCTCCGATTCGACGGAAACTGAAATAGAGTAGCAACATGATGATTGCGATCGTGATCGGTGCGACGACTCCCAAGCGTGCTTTTGCTCGCTCCATGTATTCATATTGACCAGACCATACGAGAGAATATCCCGCTGGCAGCTGTAATTGCTCCGCTACCGCTTGTTGCGCCTCTGCCACATACGAACCGAGGTCGCGTCCATCAATATCTACAAAGACCCAGCCGTTTGGCCGTGCGTTTTCGGTTTTGATCATTGGCGGGCCGTCTTCGTAGCGAATATCAGCCACATCGGCCAAGGCCAAACGTGCACCGTTTTGAGTCACCAAAGGTAAATTTTGCAGCTTCACTACCGAATCACGGTAATCTTGCGGGTAACGTACATTGATCGGGTAACGCTCTAACCCCTCAATGGTTTCCCCTACATTCATGCCCCCCACTGCGGTTGAAACCACTTGTTGCACATCTTTAATGCTTAGCCCATAGCGCGCCGCTTGTAACCGATTGATGTCTATCGTTACATAACGTCCACCAGCCACACGTTCAGCATAAACCGATGCCGTACCTTGAACGCGGTTAAGGATAGGTTCAAGTTGCGCACCGATGGTTTCAATCTGTTTGAGATCGGGACCCGCTATCTTGATACCAATCGGCGTTTTGATCCCTGTAGCTAACATATCGATGCGTGTTTTGATTGGCATCACCCACGCGTTGGTTAACCCTGGAAATTGCACTAAGCTGTCAAATTCCTTACGTAGCGATTCTGTGGTTACGCCTTCACGCCATTGATCGCGAGGTTTAAGTTGGATCACCGTTTCAATCATGGTTAAGGGCGCGGGATCGGTTGCGGTTTCTGCACGCCCCATTTTGCCCCACACGGTTTTGACCTCTGGTACGGTTTTGATGAGTTTATTGGTTTGCTGCAATAGCTCACGCGCCTTACCAATCGAGATCCCCGGATAGGTTGTCGGCATGTACATGAGATCGCCTTCATCTAATGGCGGAATAAACTCACTGCCTAATTTGCTCATTGGGTAATAAGCGGAAGCCATTAATGCCAAAGCCAATACAATCATGCTTTTGGGATAACGCAAACTCAGGTTGAGTAGTGGACGATAAAGTGCCACAAGCCCTTTATTGATAGGATTTTTGTGCTCGGAAATAATATTGCCACGCACAAAATAGCCCATAAGAACCGGGACGAGCGTGATCGCTAAACCTGCAGCGGCGGCCATGGCATAGGTTTTAGTAAACGCCAATGGCGAGAACATCTTACCTTCTTGGCCTTCGAGTGCGAAGACGGGCACAAAACTTAACGTAATGATAAGTAGTGAGAAAAATAGTGGCGCACCGACTTCTTCAGCGGCTTTGCCAATCACCTGCCAGCGATTTTTGTCGGTCAGTGGGGTGCGTTCAATATGTTTATGCACATTTTCGATCATCACAATCGCCCCATCGACCATAGCACCGATAGCAATGGCGATCCCCCCAAGTGACATGATGTTGGCATTGATACCTTGCCAGTGCATCACAATAAACGCCGATAGAATGCCCACGGGCAAACTCAAAGCAATCACTAGTGATGAGCGGATATGGAATAAAAACAGCGCACACACGACCGCAACGACAATGAACTCTTCTGCTAGCTTATGCCAAAGGTTTTCAACGGCTTGATTGATCAAGGTTGAACGATCATAAGTGGCAACAATTTCGACACCTTCCGGTAAACTGCGTTGGAGATCAGTCAATTTCGCTTTGACGTCATCAATCACTTGGCTAGCATTTTCGCCAAAACGCATCACGATCACACCTCCAACCGCTTCTCCTTCACCGTTAAACTCAGAAATACCACGACGCATTTGTGGGCCGAGGTTAATATCCGCCACATCACCTAACAATAATGGCGTTCCTTTATCGGTCACTTTCAGTGGTAGCGCTTTAATGTCATCAATGCTAGTCAGATAGCCGCTGGTGCGTACCATGTGTTCGGCTTCCGCAACCTCAATCACTGACGCTCCCGACTCTTGGTTACCATTTTGGATCGCCGCATTGATTTGTTGCAAAGTCAGGTTATAAGCGCGTAGCTTTGCCGGATCAATTTGCACTTGATACTGCTTAACCATGCCGCCAACGGTAGCCACTTCGGAGACGCCATTCACCGTTTGTAGCTCGTACTTCAAAAACCAATCTTGCAAACTGCGTAACTGCGCAAGATCGTGTTGGCCGGTTTTATCTTGCAGTACATAACTGTAGATCCAGCCAACCCCCGTCGCATCGGGCCCCAAGGTTGGTTTGGCATTGGGTGGCAGTTTTGGCGTCACTTGGCTTAGATATTCCAATACCCGCGAACGAGCCCAATAAATATCGGTTTGATCATTAAAGATAATGTAGACGTAGGAATCACCGAAGAATGAATAACCACGAACCGTTTCCGCTCCCGGAACCGCCAGCATCGCCGTTGTGAGTGGGTAAGTGACCTGATCTTCCACTACCTGCGGCGCTTGGCCGGGATAGCTGGTTTTGATGATCACTTGCACATCTGAGAGATCCGGTAAAGCATCAACAGGCGTGTTCTTTACACTGTAAAGTCCGCCCAAAGTGAGAAACAGAGCCGCCACCAACACCAAAAAACGGTTATTGATCGACCAACGAATAATCGCACCAATCATTGTTGACCTCCTAACGTTTCTGCGGCGGTAATGTTCGTCTCACTACTTGCCTGCTCACTCGCTTCCAGTGCTTTTAGTACATATTCGTCACCCTGCTTTGCCACTAGAAATCGAACCCTTTGCCCTTCAGCAAATAAGCTGAGATCAAACTCCTCCTCAACCGTGAAGTTCATCTGCCCCGCTTGCCAGCCCCATTTACTTACCGGTTTATAGTTAAGTGTGAGCATCCCGAAATCAGCCATAAGCGTACTGATGTCTCCAGTTAACCAAGCTTCATTGGCAGCTTCCACTCCATTAATACGTGATAAATCAGCACTTTGACTCGACTCTGAATCCAACAGAAAATGTGCCGACGTGACGACCGTGTCTTGCTCCGTTAACCCTTGTAAAACTTCAAGGCGCTCGCCTGCTTCGCGGCCAACTTCAACCCTTGCTGAACGGTATTTGCCATTTCCTTCAGCAAGTACGACGCGCGTCATGCCGCCCGAATGAATAACTGCTGATTTAGGAATGGTGAGCACCGCTTGTTGCGATACGGGCTGCAAAGCGATATTGGCGAACATGTTAGGCTTCAGCTCACCCTTCGGATTGAGAAATTTCAAACGCATACGCAGCGTTCGGGTTTTCGGATCCAAAATGGGATAGACGTAATCTATCTTCCCTTGCCACTCCTTGCCGGGAATAGCATCCAGTGTCATTAACGCTAAACTACCCGACGTAATCCAATGTGCTTGGCGCTCGAATACCTCAGCATCAACCCACACTTCGTTTAAGGGGCCTGCACTTATCACTGCTTGCGCTGGCGATAAGTAACCCCCTTCACGAATATTCAAACTCGCAATCACCCCATCAGCAATGGCTTTGACCTCTATCGATTGAGTGGCTTTGCCTCGAGCGATAATCTGTCTGATCTGTGCACGATCAACACCCAGTGAAACCAAACGCTCGGTTGCACCTTTTAGTAAACTTTCACGGTTGGCTCGATGAGCATTTAACAGTTCCTCCTGCGCTTTAACCAACTCCGGAGAGTAGAGCGTAAACAAGACATCGCCTTTACGAACCTGCTCTCCAACCGCATTAATGTTCAGTTTTTCAACCCAACCGGCAACGCGAACGTTCGTTTGCCACAATAAACTATCATCAAATGCAATGTAGCCCACTGTCTCAATACGTGGAGATAACTGCGCAAACACCACGGGTTCCGTTTTCACACCCAAGTTATTTTCGACCGCAGCACTGATGGTCACCGTGCCACTCTTCTCTTGTGCTTGCGTCGGCGATTCGGTGTACACAGGGATGAGGTCCATCCCCATCGGTGACTTACCCGGTTTATCACGTTTATAGTTTGGGTCCATCGGCGCAACCCAGTACAGCGGTTCAGACATCGCATTGGTTGAGTTCATTGTCTCCATATCATGACCAGACAGGTATTGATTGATACTAAACCCCAGTAATCCACCTATCGCTAAGGAAAGTACGGCTATGTTTAATGATTTCATTGAATTCTCCTACTTTTCTACAGGCGTGAGTGTTTCTACAGACGTAAGTGAAGGAGCGCTAACTTGAAAATCGAACCCATTTAACAGATAAGCAAGGTTACTTTTGGTTAGATTTAAATCGGTCATTAGGCGCATTTGTTCTAATTGCAGCGCTAGTTCATCGCTGGCGGCACTGACGACATCATTAAACTGGGAGGTATTGTTTTCATAGCCTCTCTCAACCGCTTGAGTGCGGGCTTTCGCTTGCGTTAGTAAGGTGGTTTGATAGCGCGATAAACGCTGTTCGAGGTTCGTTTTATCAACCAATAAGGCATTCACTTTGGCGTTCATCTGCGCCAATAGAACATCACGCTGTGATTTAGCCGCGCCCACTTGATATTGCGCCGCAGCGTGGTTTCTATCTTGGCGGCTCCCCGTAAACAGCGGGATATCCATGGTGAGATAAGCACTAACCATATCGGCTGCGGGTCCGCCTTGCATACTGCTTGCTTGGCGATAGGCGTACATCACTTCCACACCAAACTGAGGTTGATAGGCCGTTTGTGCTATTTCGACTTGCGTTTGGTTGGTGTGAATTGCCGTTTCTGCCATGCCGACCATCGGGTGAGTGACCAACAAAGCGTAGTGAGTGGTGCTGTCGTTAACCGTAGCCAATTGCGCATCTAAACGGGACCAGTTCACTGACTCTTCAGCGGTTAACATAGGCTGTTCAACCAACCAAGCGCTACCTAACCATTCGGATAATTGCGACACAATGCGTTGCTGCATTTGTTGATTGGCTTGTAATTTTTCGTCCAACTTGGAAACTTGTAACTGCGCTTGCAGCAGATCTTGCGCTTCGCTTTTACCTAATGAATAGTTCGTTTCAATAAAACCAGCCAGCTCACGCATTAAGGTTTGGTTTGCCCGCACGATACGTTCAGCGCGTTGTTGGTAGCCTAACTCTAACCATAATTGAGTCATGCTGTTTGCTACTTCCAACTCACGTAAATTAACCTGAAGCGCAACGCCAGTGGCTTGTTGCTTTGCTTTTTTCGCTTGTAATGCCAAGCTTAAACCCCGTTCAAACTGCTGCATTAAGCCCACAGAAATGTTAGTCATAGGATCTTCATCAAACTTAAAATTATCAATGGGCAAACCACTAAAGCCAACTTTGATCTTAGGATCCATTAGGGTTGAACTGGCAATTCCAGTTTCTTGTATTGCTTGAGATTGAGCAAAATATTGCTTGCGGACGGCATCATTCGATAATGCAGCGTCAATCAGCTGAGCTAATTGTTTTGCATGCGAATCTGGCTGAGCCATCGCGGCTTGTGGGGCTGCATTCACCATCAAGGGGAATGATAAAACGCCCACTATACTGATCGACCAAGCGATCACAGAGAGTTTAAGGTTCACAATAAAATTCCATCTTTCATGCATCGCAAAAGGTTGAGATGCAACAGAGAGTCACGAACCTAGTTAAAGGCCGCACAAACACGCCATAGGCGTAATGAAAAGGAAATTAAACGATAGGGGGACGGTAAAGTGAGCGGGCGACCATCACAATGCCGCGCGTTGCTTCTGCATTGATCAACAATAAAACCGCGTGAGGTGTGAAGGGTTGGTGTTCAGTGATAAAGAAAGCTAACGTGGTCATGCACATGACGCTGCAACAGGAATCAACACCTTGGTCGCTGTGATCCATACAATCGTTACTCATCGCTGATGAAGTCATGTCACTTGCATCGGAATCATGGTGCGCAGCGTTCATATTTGAGCAGTGTTGCGGAGGGTTTGCATCGTCAATCACTGAATGGGATACAGCCGAAGTCGGTGACATTGTGATCGCCATTAAAGGTGCGCTAGACACTAAGCTTGAAGCAAGCAGCGTCATCATCACCAACATGGAGACCCAAATTGTATGCAGCGAAAGTTGCATATCCAATATCACTATCTGACTGAAAACTCCCACAGACTAAAGCTTACCCTAGGGGTAAGGTCAATTAATTTAAATTTCGAAAATCGATAAAAATAGCGATTAGGCTATCTTCTCAAGAGTTCGCCACTTGCAGATCGCTAAAAATATCAAAAAGTTGCTTGGATTTATATGGTTTGGGCAAATACGCATCCATGCCCGCGTCAAAGCAGCTTTTAATATCCTCCTCCAAAACGCTGGCGGTTAAGGCGATAATAGGCAATTTTTCAACGCCTTGCTCTTTTTCCCATTCGCGGATTTTCTTCGTCGCGGTTAAGCCATCCATCACTGGCATCATGCAGTCCATTAACACCGCAGCAAAATGTCCCCCTTGGGTGATGGCATCTACCGCTTCTTGCCCGTTGTTGGCCACCACATAACCAATCCCTGCTTTTTCAAGGAAGAAGCTGGCGATTTTTTGGTTCATCAAATTGTCTTCAACAATCAAAATACGCTTATGATTGCACTCTAAGTAGTCTAACTGACTCTCCTCGACTGGCGTTAAATCCGTCTCTGTATCGGCCACTAATGCTTTGAGGGCACGTTCAAAACGCGTCCCTAAAAAAGGCAACGTGATGCTTGCCTGCGCAAGATGAATTGCGTCTTTGTTGACGAACAAGTGATGCTGCAGAACCACTATTTTTACACTGGAAAAATGCTTACGCAGCGCAATGAGATCAGATTGCACGCTGTGGCTTAAGCTTTGGCAATATAAAATACATACGGCGCTAAGCCCACTCTTGACTGCTTGTTCAACATCACGCGCTTCATTGAGTTGCATTCCCCATTGAACACATTCACGCCGAATAGCGGATGAGTAGTTAGACATATTGGTAATTAACAACGCCTGCATGGCAAGAGGCTCAACTTGCGGCTGGTCTTCGGCAACCTCAATCGGGACGACAAATTCAAAGCAGCTACCTAAACCTTTAGTGGACTGTACATGAATGTCACCCTGCATCAGATCAACTAATTGACGACAGATAGCCAACCCTAACCCAGTCCCACCAAAACGACGGGTAATACTGCTATCTTCTTGAATAAATGGATCAAAAATCGTGTTCAACATCTCTTTATCGATGCCACTTCCCGTATCGGATACAGCAAAACGTATCGAGGTTATATCGCCCGTTTCTAAGGTTAAACCCGTGTTGACATAACCATCTTTGGTAAATTTCACCGCATTGGACAACAAATTCATCAAGACCTGCTTCAGACGATATTCATCCGCGATGATAAAACGAGGTAATGCAGGGTCGAGATAAATATTAAGCTCGATATGCTGGCTCAATGCTTTCGCGTTCACCAAGTTCACCGTGTCGTATACCAATTCAGCGAGTTCAAAGCGATGCGGAGCAAGCTCCAAGTTGCCTGATTCAATTTTAGATAAATCGAGAATATCGTTAATCAAGATCAGCAACGCTTGCGAAGAGGTATCAATATCGGCCAGGATTTCACGCTCATTCCCCGTAAACTCGCTGCGTGACAATATTTCAATCATACCGATAATGCCATTAAGAGGCGTTCGGATCTCATGCGACATATTGGCTAAGAACGCGCTTTTGGCTCGATTAGCGGCAATTGCCGCTTCCTTTGTTTCCACCAAAGCACTCTCGTACTGTTGCTGTTTCTCAATAATATGGTTGAGATTGATCGTAAAGCGGGAAAACTCATCTTTGCCATCAATCGGGATCTGTTCAATGCCGTTCTGCTTTTCATGCAATCGACTCATAGTATTGATGATCCGCTTGAGCTTTGACGAGATACGAGATGAGGTACTTGCTCCTAGCACAAACAGCAGCGCCAACACGGCCAACAGCGATGCCGATATACTTAACATACTCATTTTTTCTTGCTGGAGACGCACATTCAGTTGAGCCGATAAGTGTTGGTTGACACTTTGCACCAGTTTATCTATCACCAAGTAACGCTCTTCCACATTTTTGACATAAGAAGCTAATGCTTGAGGATCGGCTTCATTACTAACGATTTTTTCGCGAATCAAGGCGGCTTGGCGAAATTCAGGTTGCGTAAACAACTGCACCAGTTGTTCGAGTTGAGCGCCGTTATCAATGATACGTTCGAAGTATTGTTGCTGGCGCTCAACAGCTTGAAAGTATTCTGTTTGTCGAGATTGAAACACCTCTTGATCCATGGTTAATTCTTTGATTAACCACGCCTCTTTTTGCACCCAAAATGCAAACCAATGCAGGTCGCTATACACCAGATCCAAGGTATGGATATCAACAGGCGCAAGAAAACTGTTGGTTTTTTGCAGCTCGGCCATCACTTCATACAAAAGATTAAATACTTGGCGGCCTAATTCTAGGGTCTCGCTTTGTGAGGCCGACGGCAACTCATCCAACAAATGGTGAAGGTCAAGCACACGGTTTTCTATCAATGTACGGTTGCTTTTACTCCCAAAATGACTATTTGTAGAACCTGTATCCAGCACAATTTTATCCAGCGATTCAGCTAACTCCTGCTTGAGCTGCGGCCGAGAGTCCTCGCTATTTTCGCTGCGCAGCTGCGCACTGAGCAAGGTATAAAAAAGGGCAGAACCGGTGGTGACCTGATTGATTGCCCCAATCTTTTGGTTCAACACATGGTATGTGTCTAAACGGCTTTCAAATGGGAGGAATAGACGCCATGCCACAGCCAGAATAACCAGTGTTGGTATGAGGCAGAGTAAGAACAAGCGTGCCTTAATTGAGAAGTGGGTAAGTATTACCATTGTTATCATCCTTGGAAGTAATACATCCTAGCCAATGGTTAAATAGTAGACGTTATTTTATGCGTCTGCGCTCTTATTAAGATAAAACCAGCGCAGTAACGAAAGCGTTGCCCGTCACTATTCACCCTCTAAGCGTGATGGTGAATTAGCCGAAAACTCACCACATTTTAAGATAACAATTTGAATCTAATCTCATTTTTATGAAAAAGGAAAAACCTCAGGCATCAAATATTTGAAGCAGACCATTATCATCACAAAATAAGTCGCGACTTTAGAATTTGTCAATATCTCTAACCACCGCCAAAAACCACTCAATACGCTGATTTTTACCTAGTTTTCAGTAAAAAATGTCGCCATTATTTTTGCTAGCAGAATAACCATTCCACATTTACAATCCGGCCACATAAAAACAACAATAAACATCGACTTGTATCTCAGCACAGATGACCGTGCAAGATACGCGTTCACCAGCCCTACACTGTGAACATTACTGCTTAACATAACGTGAAAGGTCCCAAGTCAATATGAGCCCAGAGAAACATCTCTCAGACTGGCAAGCCAGCCAAACGATTGCTGAATCTATGTCTCCCCTCATCGGTCAGCTTTATCGCCAACAAGGTGTTGAAGTGGTTTTATTTGGAAAAACACTCATCAACGCCACCACCATTGATATCATCAAAGCACATCGCGTTGTCCGTCGCTACACGGGCGAGGCGCTTTCAACCCAGCAAACGATGCCGATTTTACAAAAGTTGACCACGCTTGCTCTGTCGCCATGTCGTATCGACATTGGCCAACTTGCTCATCAATTTTGGCAACAACATGATGATGAACATGGCCTTGAGGATTACCTGCTAACGGCGCTTAATGGTGCGTTGAATGGTGAAACACTCAGTGAGCCTAAGGATGTGGTGCTGTACGGTTTTGGTCGTATTGGTCGCTTGCTGACTCGTCTTTTGATAGAAAAAAGTGGCCCGGGCTATCCACTGCGCTTGCGAGCGATTGTCGTTCGTGGGGGTAAAGCTGGAGATTTAGAAAAACGGGCAAGCTTGCTACGCCGTGACTCAGTTCATGGCCAGTTTAACGGCAGCATCATCATCGATGAGGCTCGCAAGGCCATTATTGCCAACGGCAATTATATCCAAATCATCTACGCCAATAAGCCACAAGAGGTTGATTATTCACACTATGGTATTCATAACGCGTTAGTGGTCGACAATACTGGTGTTTGGCGTGATAGCGAAGGGCTTAGTCAACACTTGGACTGTCAAGGGGCAAGCAAGGTGCTGCTGACAGCACCCGGCAAAGGTGAGATTAAAAATATCGTGTTCGGCGTAAACCACGCTGATATTCAGCCCGAAGACACCATTATCTCAGCCGCCAGTTGCACCACCAACGCTATCACACCGGTATTGAAAGCAGTTCATGATCAATATGGCGTACTTTCTGGCCATATCGAAACGGTGCACTCCTTTACCAATGACCAAAACCTTATCGACAATTTCCATTCAGGTGAACGACGTGGCCGCAGCGCATCGCTCAACATGGTGTTAACCTCAACGGGTGCCGCCAAAGCGGTTGCAAAAGCGTTACCTGAACTCGCTGGTAAGTTAACCGGTAATGCGATTCGTGTCCCCACGCCAAACGTGTCGATGGCCGTGGCTAACCTCAACTTAGCCAATGCAGTGAATAAGCAAGATCTTAACGCGTATTTACGTGAAATGGCGCTTAGCTCGCCACTTTCAGCGCAAATTGATTACACCGACTCCACAGAAATTGTCTCCAGTGATTTGGTTGGCTCTCGCCATGCTGGCGTGGTTGATGGTGCAGCGACGATCGCTCAAGACAACCGCTGCGTGCTCTACATTTGGTATGACAATGAATTTGGCTACAGCGGCCAAGTTGTACATTGTATGGAGCAGATGATGGGCGTTCGTTACCGAACTTTCCCAGCTATAGCCCAGTAAACGGCTTAATATTGTTTTTATCTCCACAACATAATAATAGTGAGTGTTTATCTCACCTCCCCCTGCTTGCCGCCTTTTGATATAAGGCGGCTTTTTTATGAAGTGATCAGTTCAATGAGATTTCAACGTCCGAAACTAATCTGCTTGAACACGCTAAGGCATAGCCTTGTTCAATCTCTTGTGCACTCAATGTTTCGGTGCTCAAACTCTCGACCATACCCACCTTCACTTTGCATTTGCACGATCCGCATATCCCACTTCGGCAAGCCGCAATCACTGGTACGTTACCTTTCTCTAAAGCATCGAGCAGTAAACTGCCCTTTTTCACGGTCACGGATGATGCAAACGCTGGCGTGCTGACTGTCACCTCCTGAGGCTCAATCTCGTCTTGATCTGAGCTCTCTTGTTTGTGGTGGCTCACTTCGCTTTCATACACTGATGGAGTAAAACTCTCTTCAAAGAAGTGTGCCATATCAAAATTAAGCTGTTGTAGGTAGCTTTTAACATCTTGCATAAAACCAACGGGACCGCACAGATACACACTGCGCTCGGCAATATCAGGGCACAATCGGACCAACCAAGCCTGACTCAGCCGCCCTTGTTGATGCGAGCTGCCCTTCGTCTCTTTGAGCAGAAGTTTTAAATGAAACTGCGGATAACATTGTGCTAGTTGTTGCATCTCTGCGTAATAAATGGTGTCGGAAACACTTTTGGCGACATTAATAAAATCAATCTCAATATCGCCTTGTCGCAGCCATTGTTGCGCCATAGCCATCACAGGGGTAACACCACAACCCGCACTGATCAGTGTCACTTTTCGTTTCGGCGCGCAATCTACACTGTTAAATGCACCCTGCGGTTGTAGCACCGAGACCGTATCGCCAACACTCAATGCATCGACAATATGGTTTGAAACCTTTCCGCCTACTACTCGTTTAACCGTAAAGCGCAGAAAGTTTTGCTGTGGTATTGAACTGATGGAGTAAGCACGAAACGCCACGCCTTCTGGTAATTCAAAGCCTAAAGTTGCAAATTGACCCGGTTTAAAATGAAAGGCGTTCTCTTCTTTCGAGGCCAGTTCAAAACTGACGCTTTCCTCAGTTTCTGCCCATTTTCGGCGGCAAGTTAGTTCAAGCACATCTTGGTAAGCCCAAGCTGACATACCCATCCCTCATATAATACTTTTTTCAAATCATGCTTTATTCAAACATCTTAAGCGGCATTAGGCTCTGAACACGCAGAGCCTAACGTTGACGATTACGCAGCCAAAATCGTTTTCAAATCATTCTCAGCAGTAGTGATCCCTCGCAGATCGAACTCTTGTTGCAAAATCTTCATCAAGTTTTCGGTGAGGAATGCTGGTGCGGTTGGGCCGGTATAAATTCCTTTCACACCTAACGCGAGTAGCGTCAGTAGGATAACGATCGCCTTTTGTTCAAACCAAGAAAGAACCAATGTCAGTGGGAGATCATTCACACCGCAATCAAACTCACTGGCCAGTGCGAGTGCCAGTTGAATCGCTGAATACGCATCGTTACATTGGCCAACATCCAATAACCGCGGTATGCCATTGATGTCACCAAATTGATTTTTATTGAAGCGGAATTTGCCACACGCCAACGTTAAAATGAGGCTATTTTCCGGCGCTTGCGTCGTGAAATCAGTGTAGTAACTGCGTTCAGATTTATCACCATCACAACCTCCTACAAGGAAGAAGTGTTTGATGTGGCCCTGTTTGACTTGTTCAATCACGGCTGGCGCGGCCGCCATCAATGCATTACGACCAAAACCAACCGTAATATGTTGCTCTATTTCATCGTGTTTAAAACCGGGCTGGGCTAACGCGCACTCGACCACTTCACTGAAATCGTCACCTTCAACGTGCGCCACACCCGGCCAGCCGACAATACTGCGGGTAAATAGGCGGTCGGCATACTGCCCCACATTCGGGTTGAGCAAGCAGTTTGATGTCATCACGATTGCACCGGGGAAGTTAGCAAACTCTTTTTGCTGATTTTGCCAAGCGCTACCATAGTTGCCCACAAGATGCGGATATTTCTTTAGCTGCGGGTAAGCGTGAGCAGGCAACATCTCACCATTTGTATAAACATTAATGCCTTTGCCCTGAGTCTGCTGCAGAATTTTTTCCAGATCATGCAAGTCATGGCCGGAAACCAAAATGCACTTACCCGCCACTGTTTTCACATTGACGCTCGTAGGTTCAGGGTGACCAAAGGTTTCGGTTTCACCCGTGTCTAACATCTCCATAATGCGGTAATTGACCATACCAATTTGCATTGCCGTATCGAGTAAAGCTTGCAGGTCGGTTGGATCAGTGCCAAGCCAAGCCATAATTTGGTGGTATTCAGCGTACACGGCTTGATCACTTTGGCCTAAAACGCGAGCGTGTTCTAAGTAAGCCGCCGCACCTTTTAACCCATATAAGCAAAGTAAACGCAAACCAATCACATCTTCATGCAAGCTTTCACGCCCACGGTTAACGGCCGCTATCGGTGCAAAGGCCAACAGCGCCTCTTTGGTTTGTGGTAATTCAAATTTTGCCGCAGCAGACAGCTCTGGCAATTCAAATCCAGTTAATACCGCAGCGGCTCTCACGTTCTTTTCCAAACGTTGGCGGTACTGAGTGGAGTCTTGAACAAGTTCGAGGATACGTTCAGGATCAAAATTGACATTGGTTAACGTGGCAAAGAAGGCTCTGGGAGCCCATTGGTCAATTTCTTGATCAATCACACCACATGCTCGACCTAGATTGGCCCAAAAAGAGACACCCTGTAATGAATACACTAATACATCTTGTAAGTCTGAAACTTCAGCGGTTTTACCGCACATGCCTTGAGAGTAGGCACAGCCTTTTGCCACAGGGGTTTGAATGGTTTGTTCACATTGAATACAGAACATTATTTTGGCTCCAGTTATTTAAGGCGTGTCGATCACGCTTATTATCCTAAGCCTCTAGGGCATAATGTATGCCAACATATAACCGTTTGTTTTTTAATGGATATCAATAAAAACCACATTATAAATATGTCAATCAGACTACTAAAAAATCACAAACAAAGACACCAAAATGTCAAAATGACTCAAGTTTGAACTGTCTGCCAGCGTCCCAATATTGTGGAAGGTCCATGCAACTCCAAAAAAATGGAGACGCAACATTCATGTTGGATTCATCTTGGCTGCGTTAACCTAGCTTCAATTCAGAAAGAGGTACAGATTATGAATAGATTTATTGTGACTACATTTGCGCTGGTTGTAGGGTTTTTCGCGTTGATGCTGAGTTTGCTGCTCGCCATTCCTCTCGCTATTGCAGCGATCATCACTGGCAAACGTATAGAAAAGCAGCTCAAGCGCCACACCTTTACACCAAAAAGCGGCTACGTTATTGAAGGTGAATATGAAGAAAAAACTCAAGTACACTATCGATGAACAACTCTATTCGCACTCTTTCATTGGCACGGCGAAACTCATTAGAAGCGGGAGGCATTTCCTCCCACTTTTTTGGTATTAGCTAAAGAGTCATGACGACGCGGATGGCAAGCGCAATCAGTACTACGCCCGACAAACGGTCAATCAATACGGCACGCGCGCGCAGTTTATCGAGTAATATTGGGCTAGAAAGAATTAAGGTGATGAATGTATACCAAAGCCCGTCCACTAAAAATGGTGTTAACACAATAATGGCTTTGCTACTCAGTTCGTTGCCGATGGCGACAAATTGACTGAATAACGCGATGAAAAATAGCGCGATTTTAGGACTAAGCAGAGAAATCAATAATCCCTCTTTAGCCGACTGCCACACACTGACTGTCTCACCCGATTCTAATTTAGCCGCCACGCCCCCTTTTGAACGTAATGCATTGATACCCAAATAGGCCAAATACAACGCGCCTGCATAGCCTACTGTCTTAAACAGTAAGGGGGATTGATGCAGTACAACCGCTAAGCCAATTAAGGTAATGAAGGCATAGACACCAATACCAAATGCGTGCGCCCACGCCGTTGCAAACCCATTTTTACGCCCACCAGCGAGGCTATGTTTGGCCACCATCGCTAGGCTTGGCCCTGGCGACATCGCGCCTAAAATACAAATGGTAAATAGTGATAACCAAACGGTGAATGTCATGGATTTCTCGCTGTTGTTTCGGTGATTTAAGGTAATGACGATAACGAAATGACTCGCATAACGCTACCTGAATGTGGCGCTGCCCAAACGGCCTGATATTGCAGGTGAGCCGTTGCACCCAATGGGCGTAAGCAAACTGAGATAGATGCATATTATTTCGCTTCAGCGTATGCTAACCGCCAGAACGATATTTGGGAACGGAAGCCGTGAATAAGTTAAAACAAGAGATCACCTTGCTGTCTGGTATTGGACAACTTTCCACCACTTTAATGGGAACAGGGTTATTTATGATCCCAGCGATTGCCGCTGGTATTGCAGGTGAGCTCTCACTGTGGGCATGGCTACTGCTGTTTGTGGCGATTTGCCCGATTGCACTGACGTTTGCCGCTCTGGGTAAGCGTTACCCTAACGCCGGCGGAACCGCCTACTTTGTCCGCCAAGCTTTTAACGCTAAGTTGGAACGCTCGGTTGCTTGGCTTTTTGTCAGCGTGATCCCTGTCGGCGTTCCGGCCGCTGTCGCATTGGCGGCAGGCTTTGCTCAACAACTCCTCCCTGCGCCACTGAACTCGGCGATGATGGCGCAAGTATTAACCGTACTGTTGCTGATTGCGGTCAATTTGGCGGGCACCAAATCTTCCGGGCAGTTACAAACCGTTATTGCACTGAGCATTTTCGTATTAGTTGGTGCTTTTTTCTGGATAGGCGATGTTGGCGCTGCAGATTTAACCATGCCCGCACTCAGCACGGACAGTATTTGGCCGATTGGCGCCACACTCGGCGTGATGTTCTGGTGTTTCGTCGGGATTGAAGCGTTCGCTCATATGGGAGAAGAGTTTAAAAACCCACAGCGCGATTTTCCGATCGCGATCATTGTCGGCTGCTTTGTGGCTGGAATCACCTATTGGGCATGCTCGGTGGTCATCCTTAAATTTGGTGCGTATGGCAGCGCAGAATTTGATAGCACCTCCATTCCTTGGCTGAGCGAACAAATTTTTGGTAGCAGTTTGGCAACGGTGATAAGCCTTATCGGCTTTTTTGCATGCTTTGCGAGCATCAATTTATACACGCAAAGCTTATCTCGCATGGTGTGGGCACAAGCAAGGCAATATCGACCAGAAAGCGCAATCGCCAGAATTTCAATCCGCGGCGTCCCAGCCAATGCAACCATTGCTGTTGGAGTTGTATTAATGGCTTCTTGCCTGCTTGGTGAATGGTCTGGTCTCAATCTGGAATTTTTCCTAAAACTTGCGAATGGAATCTTTGTCTTAGTTTATCTGTTAGCGATGTTCGCCGCTTATAAATTGCTCAGTGGCATCAACAAACTGTTGGCGGCGATTTCGTTGATCCTCTGCACTGCGGTATTTATCTGCTTAGGCTGGTCAATGCTGTATGCTCTGACTATCTTCATTTTGCTCTCTTTACCTTGGCAACGTTTGGCAAGAAAAAGTCAGCCGAAGCAAGAGCTTTAACTTATCGCTTACCTTGCGGTATTGCCGTGACCACTTAAGTGGGCATCATTCTGCAAATAAAAAATTTTGCCGAAATAAAAGGCTCTCAGTATAGAGAGCCTAAAAAATAGCAAGGAGAGGATATTAAATTTAAGTGCGGATGTGCTTAATCGCGCTATTTAACTCATCGACATTACGTTGCAAATCAACAACGACAGGCCCGAGTTGATTGATGGCAACGTTCATATCACCCGAAAGGGCTTTAATGTTACTGAGATTGCTGGAAATTTCGTCGCTCACAGCCAATTGCTCTTCTGTCGCAGCCGATATCGACGTATTCAATTTATGGATCTCAATCGCCGATCCTTGGATGGTACCAAGCGCTTCGTTCGCCACCGACATATTAGAGCGCGTTGACTGCATTTTATCAGCACTCACCCGGATCGTTTTGGTCGATTGTTCTGCTTTCTCTTGCAGCATCGAAATCATGCTCTCGATCTCACCCGTCGATTGTTGAGTTCGTTGGGCAAGTGAGCGTACTTCATCCGCTACCACCGCAAAACCGCGACCTTGCTCACCCGCACGAGCAGCCTCTATCGCCGCGTTCAACGCCAGTAGGTTGGTTTGTTCAGCAATCGCTTTAATCACATCAAGCACATTACCAACGTTATTAGACTCATTCGCAAGTTGCTGGATGATCTCGGATGTTTTGGTAAATTCACCCTCTAATTCACCGAATTCATGGGTCGTTTTATCAAAGACCTGTTTACTGGTACTGGCTTCTTTTTCCGCGCTGCCCGCATACTCTTCTGCCATGGTGGTGCTTTCCGCCACGCTAGAGAGCGCCGATGTCATCTCTTCCATCGCCGTCGCCGCCATTTCAAGTTCTTGATTTTGCTGATTCGCCACTTTGACGTTTTGTTTGGTGACATCGCTTATCGTTTCAGAGATGGCCGAAATGGTGTGGTTTACCTGGTTTATTTTGCTAATGGTGGTGGCATAACTACCAAGCACCTTATTAATGGTGCCGCCGATTATACCCAGTTCGTTGTGACTGTTATCGTCAACTCGCAAAGTCAAATCAGAATTTTTGTCTACTTGTTGTAGCAATTTAGCCATGGTATCAATCGGCTTCACTACTTTTCGGTTAACAATGGCATACCCAATAATGGCAATAATAAAAACACTAATTAAGGAGATATTTCCAACCAATACCGTACTTTTTACTTTCTGCGCCGCATCCATGAATTGTTTATTGGTTCGATTTTCTAATTCAATAAAGAACTTATCGATCGGAGCCATGATTTTGGCTTTCTCTTGATGGTATTCATTACTGTGTAAGAGAGAAATCGCCATATTACGGTCTGGCTCTTTTCTAACGGTGTAGTTGCCATTGCTATCAGGATAAAGCCCCTTAACAGCATTCATCGCTTTGACTTCCATGTTCACTAAGCCATCTGAATTAGCTTGAGCTTCTTTGAGCAAACTAAACTCTTGCTGAGTAAAACCAAGATCCGTCATCATTTGGTTGAGAGAGATATTCTTACCGTCTGCTTTAGGCTTTTGTCCATATTGCAGCACAAGGTCCCAATATATCGTGTGGTAGTTCTGCGGGCGAGGTTTCTTACCATTACGAATATCAAGAATATCCATGTACATTTTTTCGTATTTTTCATCGCCACTGACCACATAAGTCCGGCCTAACCGAGTTAAGTCATCAGAGCTTTGACGAAGCTCATCGGCCGCTTGATAAGATTGGTAACGAACTTGAGCCATATTATCAACTTGTTGCATTAGCCCATTGAGCTGTAATACCGTCACAACACTGATGACAATACCAATGCCGATCACGGCAAACACGAGCTTCATGGTGTTGTTGATATTCATAAAAGTATCCTTCTTCATTTATCAACGAAATTATTTCTGTTTATTCATTGTTATTATTGCTTTTAGCATAGGATGAGAATGGCCAAAGTGTCGAATTTTACGCCACAATTATTGCATCAATTTTAAGCACCATCATACTTCAACTTATTTTTTCAGTCGGTACTGGCAACTGAGCCAATACCTCTTTAGCCGCTTCAAAATCAAAATCTTCAATCGCATGCATCAAACTTTTCTTTTGCTCGTCAGACCATAAATTGCATTGTTTAATTTGGTGGATCATATGAATCGCATCAGCATCGTAGTTTTCAACACATTGCACTAATTGTTGGTAGAGCAACGCAATATCACGGTGCTCTTGCTGCGGATGTAATTGTGTCAGCTCCCAATCCCTTAGCTCATCCAACAAAGTAGACATCAACTTTGATACCGTGTTGAGATCTTGAATGGCGGGTTTCGTATGTCGCTGTACTACCCCTTCCATCTCGTTGGCTAGCTGCGCAATAGGCTCAATCCCTAGATTAGCCGCTGAACCTTTTAGGGTGTGCATCACTCGCTCTGCCTCTTCCCACTGCCCCTTATCAATCAATTTAGGGAATGCGGCTATTTCTTGCTGCTGGCTGGCAAGGAAGTGATCCAATATTTCAAAGTATCGCTGCGCATTGCCACCAATTCGGAAAATCGCTTGCTCCACATCAATACCCGTCAATTCTGGGTAGCCAGTGCTCGGTTTCACTTGATTCGGTAATACCGTAGAGGGTACTGGCGTGGTTTCATCCGCCTTTAAATATTTGCGTAGTACGTGGTACAAGCGCTGTACATCAATTGGTTTCGCCACATGATCATTCATACCTGCATTTAAACAGTGCTCGACATCTGAAGACATCGCATTGGCGGTCATTGCAACAATCGGTAGCGTTTTCCACTCCTCATGTTGGCGGATCTCTTTCGTCGCACTGATACCATCCATAATGGGCATCTGCATATCCATCAGCACTAAATCAAAAGCTTCTTGCTGCAATTTCGTCAAAGCTTCTTGTCCATTATTAGCAAGAACAATGCTCAATTGAGTACTTTCTAACAGGCCGAAAGCCACCTCTTGGTTCACTTCGTTATCTTCTACCAAAAGCACTTTTTGCCCAATAAATGTTGGCCTTGTATCATGATCAAGATACTCATGGCTCTGCCTTAATTGCTCGATGCCGTAGCTGTCCATAATGGCATCAAGGAGATTTGATGGGTTCACAGGTTTCACAATCAAGGCATCGACTAATTTACTGTTTTCTCCCACCAAGGAGATTTCTCGGCCGTAAGCCGTGACGAGGAATCGTTTGGTGTTATCAAAAACACCCAATGGTTTCATTCTCTGCAGCAACTCTATGCCATTCATACCCGGCATATTCCAATCAATAAACAGCATATCAAAATGCGTATTGCGGATTTCATCGAGCGCCTCAAAACCGTTACTGACTGACTTCGCTTCAAAATGCATCGCATTGAGCAAGGTCATTAAAATATTGCGTGCCGAGTCATTATCATCGACTACCAACGCACGTTTACCTGCTAGAGCGCTGAGTGGCTTAGCGATATCGCGCATTTTGGCTTCTTGCAGCCCACACTCAACCGTGAATTCAAAGGTGGATCCTGACCCTTCTTCACTGCGTACTTGAATGTCGCCACCCATCAATCCGACTAGCTGTTTACTGATGCTAAGCCCCAAGCCCGTGCCTCCATATTGGCGAGTAATGCTATTATCAGCTTGAGAAAATGCAGAGAATAGAGTGGCTACGTTAGATTCAGCAATGCCAATACCTGTATCAGAAACGGTAAACTTCAAGGTCACGTTGGCGTCGTTTTGCCCCACGACTCGCGCCGAAACGATGATCTCCCCTCGTTCGGTAAATTTCACCGCATTGCCACATAAGTTAACGAGGACTTGCCCCAAACGCAGCGGGTCGCCCACCAAGCCCACAGGAATATGTGGGTCGATATCTAATAAAAACTCGATGTTTTTCTCTTGGGCTTTTAGCGAAATCAAGGTGGTGAGGTTAT
Source organism: Vibrio sp. RM-69-4 (assembly GCF_024743775.1). NCBI lineage: Bacteria > Pseudomonadati > Pseudomonadota > Gammaproteobacteria > Vibrionales > Vibrionaceae > Vibrio > Vibrio sp. RM-69-4. The sequence continues at coordinate 124,809 of NZ_JAMQXI010000064.1, read as the reverse complement.
CCAATACCTCATCAAGGCTAAAATCAATGTGCTCAACATTCAGCTTGCCCGCCTCTATTTTGGAAAAATCCAAAATGTCGTTAATGATGCCAAGCAAGTTTTTCGCCGATTCATTAATCCGTGAAATGTATTTTTGTTGCGTAGGATTGAGCTCGGTATTGAGTGCTAGATGGGCCATGCCCAAAATGGCATTCATTGGTGTACGGATCTCGTGGCTCATGTTCGCAAGGAAATCGCCTTTGGCTTGGCTCATGGCATCCGCGGTCTCTTTAGCTTCTCTTAACTGCTCTTCCATCTGCTTGCGATCGGTTAAATCAAGCAAAATTCCGACAATTCCAGAGACTTCACCGCGATTATTTTGGAAAGAAGCTTCGTATACCAACATCTCTCTTTTGTGGTGTGAAGCGTCATAGAGAGACAATTCGTAATCTTGCGAAGACTGCTCCTCTCCAAGCCTTTTATGTACTTGGGCAAAAATGGTCGCCGTTTCATTTTGAAAGATATCTTGCGGCGATTTACCGATAATTTGCTCGGCAGACAGGCCAACTAAATCCATAAACTTAGCGTTAATGGTCAGATACGTACCCGAGGCCGACAAGCAATACATGGGGTTCGGCGTCGCATCGAGGATCTCTTGATTCAGTTGAGATTGTTCGAGTACTTTCTGCTCGGCTCGTCGCTGAATTTCAAGATTTTGGCTCAATTGAATACTGACCGATAAGTCATCCAACATTTGCGATAACCACTGAAATTGCAAACTCGACAACGACCCGATAGTACCCAGCTCTAGTAAAGCGACAGGATGCTGATTGACGTGCAGCGGCAAATAATACACTTCGTTAATGACTAACTTGCCACCGTTAAATTCAATGTGACAGTTGCCATCGAGTGCTTTCATCGCATAGGGCTGACCGCTGAGCAACACGCTGAGCTGCGTCGATGATGGATCGGTGTATTCTCTGGCCGAATGCTCACCATAACCCACCCCAGCCACTCGTTTTAATACGCCCTCTTGATAGATGTACATGCCAACCATTTCCAAAGGAAATTGATGCAGTAAGAATTGCGTAACTTCATTACACAAACGGTCCGTAGAATCGTTTTTGCGCAGGATGATATTGAAATCTTTAAGCAAGGTATTTTGGCTAAGCTGCTCAGCGATATGATGAAACACCACATTCAAACTGTCGATAAAATGTTGCAGCTCTGCATAGGCGGTTTGAGTGATCGTAAAAGCGTAATCTTCCCGTTTGACTTGAGTCACAACCGTTTTGAGTAGCTGACTTAACGGATTGATGTAAAGACGCCACAGCAGAACAAAGGAGGCGATGATCACGCTGAGTAAGGTTAATACTAACGCCAAGTTTATCCATTCATAACGCAGCGCTTCGCTATCGGCACGTTGAATGTTTTGCTCCATGCGTTGCATGATCGATTGATGCGCAGAACCAATCGCCTGCATAATTTTCGCCTTTTCCGCGAAGTATTGGTCACCATAGAGAATAGCCCGAGCCAATTCCAGATCCGGCTCACCTGTGTCGACAAATTCGCCTTGGCTACTTTTTTTCCATCCTTTGATGGCCATGAAGGCTTCTCTTTCGAGTGACACCAGTGAATCAGACAAAGTAAGCGCATTTTTGAGCTCTAAAAACTCCACCGATTCAATGCCCGAAAGACGCATTCTATCGAGTAACGAAGGGTTGTCTGGTGCACCACCCAGTGAGCGGGCAAGTAGTTTGTTTTGTGCAACGACATCCCAAAATTCGTACTCATTCCCTTTCGGTAAAGGCACAGAACCATTTCTGACGCTCAGCACATAATTAAAAAGGTTGAGCCACTTTTCATCGCCAGTCGAAGCGTAGGCTCGGGCAAATTTGGTTAAGTGATCTGAGCTCTGCTTCAACTCTTGTGACAGACGATAGAAACGGTAAAGTTCGTCGTTCAGTTGTCGGCTCTCAGTTCTCAGAGCGGCTACTTTGTCTGTGATACTAAACATCGCAATGGAACATAATCCCATAGCAATAAATAAGACGGTGAATAAAGTTCGGATGGATCGCATGTGAAGCGCCTTCTTAATAATTTTCTCACTCTACTAACGCTGAGATTAGCTATAGTTATTGATAAGTTTAGACTTAAACCCAACCTTCGCCGCTCAATTGCTATTTTTTATTAGGAAAGACTCATGCCCATCGAAAACTTGGACAATTGTACCGTGTTAATCGTCGATGATTCGCCAGATAACCTTGCATTTATGTCACAGGGGTTGGCTAACCGATATCATGTCAAGGCCGCTAAATCAGGCCCGATGGCGCTCAGTATCTTAGACAAGTTTTCTATTGACCTAGTGTTGCTCGATATTGTTATGCCGGAAATGTCAGGTTTTGAAGTCATACAAAAGATCATGGTAAACCCTAACACCCAAGACATCCCTGTGATTTTTCTGACCGCAAAGGATAACCCTGAAGATCAAAAACTAGGCTTTGAGTTAGGTGCGGTTGACTATGTATACAAACCCGTAAGCGTACCGTTGCTAAGAGCCAGAGTAGATACTCACCTGCAAAACAAAATTTCAAAAGACATACTGAAGAACCAAAATGGCTACTTGGAAAAAGAGGTGATCAAACGTTCAAATGAATTGGATAAAATGCAAGACGCGGTCGTGTATGCTCTCGCCAGCCTCGCTGAAACCAGAGACCCAGATACTGGTAACCATATCCTGCGAACACAACATTACGTCAAAGCGTTAGCCGAGCAACTGGCTAAGCTGCCAAAATATCAACAAAAGCTAACGCCGAATGTTATTAATACCTACTTTAAAGCCGCCCCTTTACACGATATTGGTAAAGTGGGCATCGCCGACAACATACTATTAAAACCAGGAAAACTGGACAGTGATGAGTTTGAGATCATGAAAGGCCATGCCAGCTTAGGGCTACGTGCGCTAGAAAAAGCGGAAAAGATGTCAGGCGCGAAAAATGACCTTATCGATATGGCGAAAGAGATCGCCCATGGGCACCATGAAAAATGGGATGGCTCTGGCTATCCTAACGGTTTACAAGGTGATGCTATACCGCTCAGCGCACGGTTAATGGCTGTCGCTGATGTTTATGACGCTCTGATTTGCCGACGCATCTATAAGGAGCCGATGCCTCACGCCGATGCGAAAGGGATTATTTTGGACGGAAGAGGAAGCCATTTTGACCCTGAAGTCATTGATGCCTTCTTGGCAATAGAAGAGCGCTTTATTTCGATTGCCCATGAATACGCCGACGATTGATATCTTGGTAAGCAACGTATTATTAAACAAAAAGATAAACGTATGAAGGTAACCTTTCGCCCCGCAAGTGACAGCGATTATCAATTTGCTTTTGATCTAAAAAAAGTCGCAGAAATGGATGGTATTACGGCGATATTTGGCTGGGATGAAGAGTTGCAGCAAGTGCTGCATCGCCAAGAATGGCATTCTGGTCTACCAACGATCATCTGCGCTGATGGCCAACCGATTGGCACTTATTTACTGCAGAGCAAGCATGAAACGCTCTACTTCTCACGCTTTTTTATTCTGCCAGATTTTCAAAATAGAGGGGTGGGTAGCCAAGTGTTACAACTGGTCGTCAACCAAGCCAATCTGACTCAATACCCATGTAAGCTCTGTTATTTGCAAGGTAGCCCCGTCGGTGCTTTGTATCAGCGATTTGGGTTTACGCACTACCAAATGGACGATGAGTTTTCTCATATGCATTTCATTCCAACGCCCAAAGGCCAATAGCTCAGTACCCTTTGTGCTATCTTGAATTAAGGTTAGCGATCGGCAAACAGCCTACGCGGCGAGAAAATAAGCTTCATCATTAACGCCAGCCCACCTGTAGCACAACAAAATGGTTACATTTGTTTATTCATATTCATTACTTATTGAATAAAATGCGTGAGCAATCTCTGATTAATGTCGTTTCATTTATAGGGTAAATGGTTGTGTGAACAAGGTTTCATCTTTTTTTAACGTTACGTTAGACAATATTTTCATTAACACCTTTGGATAGGAAACAGATATGTTGTATTTGGAATTTTTATTCCTGCTATTAATGCTCTATATAGGCTCACGCTACGGTGGTATTGGCCTTGGTGTGGTTTCTGGTATTGGCTTGGTCATTGAAGTTTTTGTCTTCAAAATGCCACCCACATCACCACCGATCACCGTCATGTTGATCATTCTTGCCGTTGTCACCTGTGCTTCAATACTCGAAGCGGCTGGCGGATTGAAATACATGCTGCAAGTGGCAGAACGTTTACTGCGTAAGAACCCGAAAAATGTCACTTTGATTGCACCGTTCGTCACTTACGCAATGACGTTTATGCTGGGTACTGGCCATGCGGTATATTCCATCATGCCGATCATTGGTGATGTGGCATTGAAAAATGGGATCCGTCCTGAACGTCCAATGGCTGCGTCTTCTGTTGCTTCGCAAATCGCGATTACCGCTTCCCCAATCTCAGCGGCCGTTGTCTACTACCTTGCTCAATTGTCGAATATTCAACACGAGATCACCTTGCTCTCTATTTTGCTGGTCACTGTACCTGCGACCTTATTCGGTACGCTGTTGATGTCTTTGTACAGCTTGCGCCGCGGGAAAGAACTAGATGATGATCCTGAGTATCAAGAACGTCTGCAAGATCCAGTGTGGAAAGAGAAAATCCTAAACACAACCGCGACAACGCTGAATGAAACGTTACCCGCGGCAGCGCGTAATTCTGTGTTGATTTTCATTGGTGCGATATTAACCATAGTCGTGCTAGCGATGGTGCCAGAAACACGCACTATTGTTGAAGGCAGTAAACCGATCAGTATGGCGGTGGTTATCCAGATGATGATGCTCTGCTTTGGCGGTATCATTTTACTGGCAACCAAAACCGACCCACGAGATGTACCAAACGGTGTGGTATTCAAATCAGGTATGGTGGCGGCAATTGCCATCTTCGGTATCGCTTGGATGTCGGATACCTATTTTCAATACGCGATGCCTCAGTTTAAATCAGGCATTGTTGAGATGGTTACCGACCATCACTGGACCTTCGCGCTTGCACTATTCATTGTTTCTGTTGTGGTGAACTCACAAGCCGCAGTAGCGGTGATGATGTTACCTGTAGGCCTCGGGCTAGGTTTAGAACCTGCGCTACTAGTAGGCTTAATGCCCGCATTGTACGGATACTTCTTCATTCCAAACTATCCGTCAGATATTGCAACGGTCAACTTTGATACCACAGGAACCACCAAAATCGGTAAGTACTACTTCAACCACTCGTTCATGTCCGTCGGTTTAATTGGCGTCGTGAGTGCGTGCTGTTTAGGTTATGTGCTGAGCCAAATCATCATTGGTTAACCCACTGTAAATGCCCCCAGACTGATACAGCGCTGGGGTGTGTTTACTGCTAAATAAAAAAGTGCACCCAACTGAGCCTGAAGCCGTTGGGTGCACTTTTTCTTTATTTAACTGCTCTTTTCTTTATTTAAACGTCATGCTTGATAATGTTGTTGTCCAATAAGAAGCCAACAATGTCAATCGACGCCATGCCATCAAAATTGAATTGGCTGGCAAGATCTTGCACCACAATGGTTTGATGTACGTTATTGTCCGTCAGAATTTCCAATTCCACATCCGTCGTGTTGGTCATCACTTTCGCTTCTATCTGATGAGAAGTGTGTAGCGAAACGAGCAGTTGATCCATGGGCAAATGTAAATCGGCCACAACATCAGTGAGATCGATCACATCACCTTCACCAGCGTTGAAATCAGTGATAGTGTCGATTTGCTCATCAACAGTATCGAGCGTCCATTTAAATATGTCAGCGCCACTTCCCCCGGTTAAGATGTCGGCACCAAGCCCGCCAATCAAGATATCATTTCCGCCACCACCCACTAAGGAGTCATCACCATCGCCACCTTCAAGGTGATCATGACCACTGCCACCTAGCAACTGCGCTCCAACATTACCGGCGAGCAATTGCGCATCATCCCCGTTCGTTGATTGATCAATCGTGCTACCGTCAGGCAATACTTCAATCGCAATATCAATTGATGCAGAGGCTGCACGGCTACCATCCGTTTCTGTTGAGATAGCCGCTACCGACAGAGTGTGTTGCCCTAAATCGAGCCCACTAACCTGTAATCCGTCGATAGCATCAGCGGAAACAATCCACACTCCGTTTTGCTCAGTCACACTGCCCGAGCTACTAGAAAGCGTAGCGCCACTTGGCAGACTGTCGATCTCCAATGACAACACTTCATGGCTATCCGTTAATGCCGCGATTAACCCCAGCAATGCAATACCTTGAGCGCTGATACTTTGGCTAACATACGTCTGCTTCATATAATTAAAGCTCGGATCAAGGGTTAATATCGGCGTATTGGCTTTGGGCGTCACCGCAATACTGACGGTTTCTGTCTCTTCTAGCGCCATACCAGAAACATTGTCGGCATAAACACCACCATCATTGGCCTTAATTGTCAGATCAATATGGTCACTACCAATCGCGGTGGCATCAACAAAAACGCCACTGGCGGGATCGCTGCTATTAAGTAGTGCGTTGATATCCGATAACGTGCCTTGTAGGACGAGTTCTCCAGCCAAATTGGTGCTCTGCGTGACAGAACTTAACGCGGGGATCACGGCACTGAGCAAACCTTCGCTCACGCTCAAAATCACCGTCATGGGGTCGTTGGCATGTGAGCCTGCATAATCGACATCACTCACACTCAAGCCGGTAACTTTTTGCCCCGCCTCTTCATCAATCGTTGTGGTGACCGTAGCACTATCAATGGTGGGCGCATCATTGACCGCCTGAACATCAACTGAAACAGTAAACTCACGCGCAGGCCCCAAATGTTCAGTACCGTCCAGCCCTGTATCGACCGACTGTACTTTAATCGTCAGATCTCCCGCCCAAGTGTCCTTATGCCAATCACCAGAATTAAAAATCAGTTTATCTAAGCTTTGCGCATCGGCATTCAACAGCCATACTCCACCACCGATGTAAGTCCCCAGCGTGCCATCAGGCAATGCAATACTTGCTCCATCTGGCACTCCAGAAACTTCAATTCTCAACGTTTCTGGTGAGTTTTCACTATGGTTCGTACCAGCTGCAATGGAATCGGCTTTATCGATAATTTGCGCGTTGATATCAATTTCAATGTCAACGCCTTCATCGCCAGCGCCGTTAGTCACTGGTTCAACATCCACCACATCCCCAACGGGCGTAATATCTAATCTAAAGCTGCCGTTATGCTCTACTGGCACACCGAGTAAGGATTCTTCGGTGAAGACCTTAATACCAATTTCAACTTCGCCACTAAAGTTCTTCGCAGGTTTCATCGCAATATCGGATAAATTGATCGAGGTTTGTGCTGGGTTGTTAATCTGAATGCTCCACTCACCACCACCATTATTTTTCACGGTATAGTCAGAAGAGAGAGAACTCACGACAAAATCCGTCGGCACCCCAGTAAGCTTGATCGACACAAATACCTCAGAGCCATCTGTATCGGTCAGATCAACGGTAAATTCGGAACCCGGTTTAGAAAGGACAATCCACTCATCTTCCAGACCGCTCACTTCAATATTGCTGCTACCACCACTGGAAATAATGACGTCGTCTACCACTGGCGTCACATCAAAACTTACTTGTGTGGTAAATGGTTTATCAGCATCAGTATTAGCCACACCCAACGCATTGGCATTGGTATCATCAAATTGCGTGATATCAGTCACTTTCCCCGCCACGGTAATGTTGACGGTATCATCATCATCGCCAGTCGGATAATTGGGTGCGGGTTTGAAATAAACATTGTCTAATGCCGCAGGTAGCTGAGGCTGACTAAAAGTGATACTGGTACCGAGATCATGGCCTTGCGCATCAACAAAGGTTCCGATATTGGTTCCTTGTAGGGTTAAGGTGACTTCGCTCAGCACCTCTTGTCCTTCCGTGGCGCTATTGCGAATATCAGCAAGGTCAATGTCGAGCGAAAGATGAATAATACCATCTTCATACCCGATGCCGTCATTGGTCGGAACGTCGGACGAGCTTGAAGTCGGCTGATGATTTGCATCTAACCCAAGCGAACCTTCCACAGTCAATGTCGCTTTAGGGTTAATGTTATCATCTTGCGGTTGATGCGTTCCGGGAACATCGGCTACCGGAGAAACTGCCACTGGGATTTGCGTACTGAGGGTTTTTTCATCACCAGAAGCCATGTCTGTCGTCACAAAAGTGATCGGCAAATTAAAGTCGCCAGAGTAATCTTCGGGCAGATGCAGATGCAGATTTTCTAACCCTGAAATCGAGCCATCGGTATTCACGGTACCTTTGTATACATACAAGCCATCAACGAAATCAAAATGACCACCAGATAAACTTGCGCCCGCTGGCAGGACACTTTGCGCGATAACAATACTGAGCTCATCTTCTACACCATCAAAACCTGAAGCGCTCACCATCAATTTATCTTGAATTTGCTGACCTAAATTAATGGCGTTATCTTCGATGCCTAATACAATATCATCCGCATTGCCAGCTAAAGTAATGTCAGCCGCTACCGTGTTGTTGCCCGTAACCGTGAGCGGAAATTGTAAGGTGAGCTCTGATTGCACTTGTTGAACCACTTTGGCTTCAGAGCTATCTTCCCCTTGGTCATACACTTGGGCAAAAATGGTCACAGTGATGTCGTTATAACCATCACCATCAGGATCGTTACCACTACTCAATGTCAGGCCATTCGGCGCTTTTACACTGAAATTCTGCTCATCAACAATGGTCCATGAACCATCCCCATTATTAATGGCACCAGTAATCAGTAGTTGATCAAGTACCTGTGGCGTAATATTGCTAAAACGCACCACCAGTTGGTCGACCACTTCTAATGATTGGTAACCTTCTGTCGATTGAGTGTCTGCATTATCAAAGCGTATAACGTTCGCATTAGGCTCGCCGCCGGCCGCATCATTAATAGTAAAATAGATCGCACCAGAGGCATCTGCGACAGCTTTATTTGTAACTACGCCGTTTTCTTCAACACGCAGTTGTCCATCAGCTTCAACTATCGGCCTTACCGTGATATCAACAGAGCCGTGAATGACTTTCGAAGCAATACCTTCTCCAGAATTGATTGCATCGACGTATTCGTTGTCTTGCTCTTTAACCACAATCTCAGTGCTCAAGGTAAAATCAGTACTGGAGTGCTCTGGTGGCCGAACTTGAACGTAACCAGTTGTCAGCACTTGCGCTGAGAAATCTTGCTCGCTCTGTCCCAGTGCGGGGGTCAAAATGAGCTTGCCGTCACTGTCTAAGGCCGTGACAACACCATCGACGTAAATAGTACTACCAGCTGGGAAGCCAGAAAGTGTAACAGAGGCAAAATATTCATCAGCATCAAGATGTTGTTCCTCTTCTGGCTGCCAATGAATATTAATGCGGCTGTCCTCGTTACCAAGCGAGTGTGATTGATAGTTGTCAACAACATCAATCACTGGTGACACCTTAATGCGAATTTCCGACTCAATTTGACGCGTATGTCCATCATTTTCAGTAACGATGGTGGTCATTTTGATGTTGATGTTTTCGGTCGATGAATGAGATGGCTCAACTCGAATACCTGAATCAACCTGCGCTGAAGTTAGATTCGCCTGATAAATAGGTTGCTGCGCAGTATCGTAACCAACAAATACCAAGTTAATCACGCTACCAACACTGTCATACAGTTTGACACCATCTGGAATGTTCGACAGTAAAACGGTGATCGACTCAGAGCTGTCCGCTGGATTATCCGCAAGCTCACCGGATAACACACTAAAGCCAAAGCCAACGGATTGATTTTCATCAATCGTCGTTTCAATCACTTGCAGACCATTTTCACTAAATTCATTCCAAGTGTTAGTACTGTTTGAGTGAAAATCAATGGTTGGAATGTCTGCTACGCCCTTAACTGAAACATTAACCGTCTTAGCACCTAACGATATTTCATCTGCCACCGCACCCGTAGAAAGATTGACCACATCTTTAATAATCCCTTCAACAGAGAAGGTAAAATCAGCGTTACTATGTAACGGGGGTAGCACTTCAACTTGGTCAAGATATTGTTCAGGAACTTCATAATAAGTATGACCATTGGCATCGGTTATTTGGGATATTTCGCTGGCTCCAGCTCCCAACCAAATCAGTGTGACACCTGTTTCTGAAAAATCAGAGAGACGCACATAGAGTGTTTCTGAACCATCAGAATCAACGGATCCGGCCATCGTAATGACTTCACTTAATAACAAGGGATCGTGATCTGTGGTGGGGTCAACGGTATTTTGCGTAGCGGCATTATCTTCAAAAACATTGATTCGATTGACAGAGAAGCTACCCATATCGGCAACAGGGCTAACATCTATCACGATTTCTTTCGTTTCTGATCGGGCGCTCTCTTTACCAACGTGAGCGTTATTTTGCTCGGTCGTGATCGCTGTGATATCAAGTTTGATCTGACCACTGAAATTATCATTGGGGTCAACTTGTACTTGGTTAATGTTACTCGTACTAACAAGATAATAGTGACCTGAAGCATCCGAGCTCATTACAACCGGCGTACCATCGGCATAAACTAGCTGCGCCTCACCTTCACCTTGAGTAAAGCGGATCTCATACAGGATTGTTTCGGGGGTACTGTTATCTTGTGTCTGCGCTAAAACATCGAGAGTAATATTGTCACTATCTTCTACTGCATCATAATGAAATTGGCTGCTTGAGGTCCAAGTCGCAATATCGGCCACACTTTCCACCTCAATGCGCAATTTCCCGTTCACATTATGATCATGCAGGCCATTATTCAAAACCTGCACAGTAATATTGAGTTGGAAGCCACCGTTAGCGCTGGCATAGTGACGGTCAGGCACAAAATACAAGTTTTCAATATTAGCAACACTGCCTGTTAAGCTTTGCTCAACCGCATCAGCCGGTAGTACAAACCGTCCACTGACGACCTCTAGTTTGACATAGACACCAGAGTCGTTGAGATAATAAAAATCACCATGAGCATTACTGGCCGTGATTTTCACTTCGCCAAGCGATTCGTTTCGATCTAAATCGTGCAGGTTGACTCGCAAATCCACTTTAAGTGGTGAAGTATCTAAACCCGACTGGTTATCTTGGCTATTAGTGATTTGATTGGGGTCGTTAAACAAAATAGTGACGCCATCGCGTCCAGCATCTTCAGCGCCAATAACATTAGCAACTGTGATAGTGGCATTTCTATCAAGAATATTGATGTTCAACTGTTCGGTTGAGGCATCGCCATCAAAGTCTTGCGCAGTGACATCGACAGTAAATGAAATGGTCGGATCATCACCATGTTCAAGGCTAGCAACTGGTTTAAATGTCGCGTTACCGTTAGGCGTAATCGTCAGTGTGCCTAAGTCGCGCTCAACACCATTTTTTATTTCGACAACTGTGACCGTTTTTGTGATGCCGTTAAGTTCAATTTCATTCGCTAAGCTTGCGCCATTGCCATCCCTAAATTGAATATCACGACCCACTTCATCAACGGCCATAAATTTAGTGATCGCACCATGATCTGCACCTTGAGTATCCGGTGAGGTATTGTTGTCTTGGCTAAATAAATTGACTGTTTTTATCGCCGTATTTTCAACACTAGTGATGCTTTTATCATGCAAAGTTGGAATATCATCAACAATCGATATTGGCAAACTCACTGACGCTGAAACATCGCCATCTCTATCAGTTGCAGTAATCGGAAGATCTAAAATAAAGAGATTTTCGCCAGCAGCAGTAGGGTGGTCGATGGCTTTAAGCAGTTCAAATTGGTAACTATCGGCCGAGCCATTTAACGTGAGACGAAAAACCACGTCCATCGTATTCTTAATCACCGCCTCATAAACAGTGACACCATTACTGCTTGAAATTTGGATGATCTCTATCTCTTGACCACCAGACGTTAAATTCTCGACAGGCGTTACAAGATCCGATAATTGATAACTGACAATACCATCGGCACCGTCAATCACATCAAAATGTCCAGCAATAACGGTGCTGTCTGAACGATCAGAACCAATCGTGGCTAAGTCATCTTCATCCACGCTCTGTTCGCTACCGGCGCGAATGCCGACAATCGTTGGCTTGTCATCAACAATAGTGACAGGCAGTAGAATATCAGCGGCATCGCCATCATAGTCCGTCGCCACCACGTTGAAATTCACCAGTCGCTCATCGCTGCCTGCGGCGTGATCAATCGGACCTTGCAAAGTAAAACGATAACTGCCATCTGCGTTAAGCACTAAGCTAAACACCGCATTGCCACTGGGTGTGGTGCTGGCTTGGTAGTGGTAGTTACCATTGGCATCGATTGTCGCCGCGCCCAAGATCACCGCTTCGCCTTGCGAGGTTAAGCCCGCAAGCGGGTTACTGCTGGTATCCAACTGATAGCTCACCACCTTATCGGCGCTTTGAGTGGTAAACATTCCCTCAGCGAACAGCGACTCTTTGCTGCTGTCTGAGCCTGACGTTAAATCGTCTTCGCCAACACTGAGCGCTTGCACTCCGGTGATGATTGGCTGATCATCATGGATGGTGACGGGCAACAAAATGTTGGCGCTGTCGCCATCATAATCGGTTGTCACTACCTTGAAATTTACCAGCAGCTCATCGCTCCCCTGCGCATGGTCAATCGGACCTTGCAGGGTAAAACGATAGCTACCATCCGCATTGAGCACCAAACTAAACACTGCATTGCTGCTCGGTGCAGCGCTAGCTTGATAGTGGTAGTTGCCGTCGGCATCGATTGTCGCCGCGCCCAAACTCACCGCTTCACCTTGCGAAGTTAGGCCTGCAAGCGGGTTACTGCTGGTATCCAACTGATAGCTCACCACCTTATCCGCGCTTTGAGTAGTAAAAACGCCCTCGGCAAACAACGGCTCTTTGCTGCTGTCTGAGCCTGACGCTAAATCGTCTTCGTCAACGCTGAGCGCTTGCACGCTCGCGATGATTGGCTGATCATCATGAATGGTGACAGGCAGCAGAATGTTGGCGCTGTCGCCATCATAGTCAGTTGCAACCACCTTGAAATTCACCAGTAGCTCATCGCTCCCCTGCGCATGGTCAATTGGCCCTTGTAAGGTAAAACGATAACTGCCATCTGCGTTAAGCACTAAGCTAAATACCGTCTGACCGCTTGGGGTAGTACTTGCTTGATAGAGGTAGTTACCGTTGGCATCAACTGTCGCCGCGCCCAATACCACACTTTCACCTTGCGAGGTTAACCCAGCGATGGGGTTGATGCTGGTATCAAGCTGATAACTCGCTACCGTATCGGCCCCTTGGGTAGTGGTGAAATAGCCTTCGGCGAACAACGGCTCTTTGCTGCTGTCTGAGCCTGACGCTAAATCGTCTTCGTCAACGCTGAGCGCATCCACACCAATGATTTCAGGTTTATCGTCAATAATGTTGATTGGTAAACGCACACTTTCAGAGCTATCACCATCATAATCGGTTGCTAATACCGAAAGGTTGAGTAATAACTCATCACTATTGACTGGATGATCCAGCGCGCCTTGTAACGTAAACTGGTAACGACCGTCTGGGTTTAATATCAACTCAAAAATAGGCTGGCCATTGGCGCTCGCCTGATAGGTATAAACCCCGTTCAATGACGAGGAAGAGGCCAATTGCACCGCGACACCAGCCGAGGTTAACCCAGCCAACGGGTTAGCACTTAAATCCAACTGATAGCTTTCAATTTGATCAGAACCCAATTGGGTATCAAACTGTCCTGAAACGGTAATCGTCTGTGAAGCACTGGCATCCGAACCGATATTCGCCAAATTATCCTCATAAACGGACGTCGACGGTTCATCGGACATAACAGGATTATTACCATCACCAATACTGATTGCGATAGAAATCGGCGAGCGAATAGGATTTCCACCCGCATCAGAACCGGTCACATCGAATTGAATCGCAATTTGATCATTAGCAAAAGAAACTAAGCCACCTCCCACGGAGGGAACATGGTCAATCGGTTGACTAATGGTCGTCACTATCTCTAAGTTGATGTCTTTACCGACAGACGTCGCCACTAAATCAATCCGTAGCACTTCACTGCCGTCAAGTTCACCGACAATATGGTTAGCCGTAGCATCATAACGAAAGCTTACTGATCGCCCAGCCGAAGTAATATCGCTATTCAGCTCTGACAATAGCGCAGCTAATGAAAGGGATTCAGGGACAAAAGAGGCGGCATCCAGTGGCAGATCTCCCGCCGCGATTAAAACATTTGCCGTCACTGATTGTGGATACGAACTTAGTGAGAGCGAACCTTCAACTAATGCCGCTGATAATGATTCACCCCCAGCGGTAAAACGCAACGGACTCAAATTCGTTTCAGTCAATGATTGCTGAGCATCACGCCCTGCAGTTTCGAAAAACGTACTCGCCAATACTTCTGCAAAATTGTAATCAATGGTGATGAAGCCAGCATTTGCAGAGCCTTCACCACCGGCTCCGGCGGCGGTTGCTTCAAGTATTTGGGTCGGGTCTTGGCCATCTAAAATGGCTTGTTGGATGGCAGCAATATTATCTGCGTCAAAACTCACCTCGTCTAATAAGCTCAGATCAGCGTTGATCTCGCCTTCAATCGGAAATTGAACTAAGTCAACTGAGCTCTCAGAATCTGGTGACGCATTGCTAAAACAAGTAATACAATTCTGATCGACTACGGTAGCTTGGCCATTAAACAGTATCGTCACCGACGAATGATTCACTGTGATTAAGATTTCATCTTTATTTAATTGATCACCCGCGCTTACTTTACGCGCATTACCTTTGGCATCTGCTGCGATAACATCACCAACCACTTCTTGTACTAACGCAGGTTGAACAACCACATGTAAATCCATAGAGCCCCCAGATACTTCTTTAGCAAATCGATTCAGAAAACGAGCAATAGACAACTGTTATTTTAGTCGCAATTGATTATGCAAATTTATATTTATGTAAATTACATCACTGAGCATAATTGTGCGTTAAAGCATCACTAGCGTCAAAACAGAGTCTGGCTAGCGAAACGCCACATAAGAAAACCTATCGGCTTGTATATTAAGAAAAATATGAAATTAGAGACGTTTAGCAAAGAGATTGACAAGCAGATTACTGCACATCATCTCATTTTTGAGACGGTTACTTAGGTTACGTTTAGGGATTAATTACTTATAGTAATCAACATCAAAGCAATACTGATTTTTACTGGTAATAACCTATGAGCACTGTCTGTAATGCACAATAATGACAGTTCACCGAGCACATTTAGCATAGCAAAAGGAATACTGTCGACAAAGGTAAGCACATTCGCACCTATTTTGGGTATTTTCTTTTTTGTGTTCGCTTTGGCGATAATTAAAAACTTTTACGACACTAATCGGCTGGCAACCCGTTTCGGTGAACAAGCCATTACACAACTGGAACATCACATCAATCAAACGTCGGATGAACTGAACCAGTTAAGTAAAAACATTTCAAAGCACTGCCAAAGAGAAGACATCATTGCTCTGAGGAGCTATGTATTTCGCTCGAAAATGGTCAAAGAAGTGGGCATGTACAACGCTCACGGGACTATTTTTTGCACCAGCAATGAAGGCCATACCACCATTCATTTGTACAAACATATTCTTGACAGGCTTAAACAATCTCCAACGAATACGACCATTTCATTAACCAAATCTCGCAGTAAAGAGCAGACATTTTTTGTCTATGCTTCACAGCCAGATATGAGCGGCCTCAATGCACTGATGCCTCCAGAACAGTTTATGAACCTAGTCGCTCCTAAACTTGCCAAATGGCACTACGGCTATCAGGTCAACGTGTTAAGCCAAAGTATTCGCAGTGATCAGGAAGAGATCGATTCTGCTCATACTAGCTTTCTCTTTAAATCCGAGCATTACCCACTCTCAATTCAGATCTACTTAAATAACGGATCTTATGCTTACCATTTTCTCGATAACTTATGGCTTGTCTTGCTTACAGCAAGTATTATCTCTTTGATTTATCTTGCTTATCACAACTATTACCTCAGCCGAAATACCTTAGAAGTCTCTTTGAGAGAGGCAATATCAAACCATCAGTTGGAACTCTATTTACAACCGATCGTCGATATTACCGAGAATAGAATTGTTGGTAGCGAAGCGCTACTGCGCTGGAATGAACCCTCTCAAGGCTATATTTCACCCACCATTTTTATCCCGTTGTCAGAGCGTATTGGCGTGATTCACCAAATCACCTACCGTGTGTTGAAATTGGTGACAGAATGTGTGGAGCAGCACAAACATGCGTTGCATGATCAATACATCAGCATCAACATCAGCCGGTTATTGATCATTGATAATTACTTTATGGATTACATGAAACGCTACGCGACAAAACACCCAGCGATTGTTCCACGACTTCTGTTGGAGATCACCGAAGACAACCATTTCAACGTGGACGAGTTGAAGTTAGCCATGGAAAATTTACAGCGACTGAAACAGCTAGGCTTTAAAATCGCGATTGACGATTTTGGTACCGGCTACTCGGGTTTAAATTTTATCCACCAACACGACTTCCACACTCTCAAAATTGATCAAGTTTTTATTAAAAGCTTGCATCAAAATTCAGCCATTACTTCGGTGTTAGTGTCGATGATTAAACTAGCAAAGCAATTGAACATGCGGCTGATTGCTGAGGGCGTTGAGGACCAAGATCAGGTGAGAGAATTAGAGCTGTTGGGTGTACGTTACATCCAAGGTTTTTATTATTCTGAACCTATGTCTGTGGATGCTTTCTTCCAATTTACCCTGTCCGCCAAGCAGATCGCACACCGCTAATCACGCGATCAATCGAACGACGGTTTAAATTCAGTTACGACTTAAATTGAGCTTGCAGCGCACGGCTGACGGGTAACTTATCAGGACCAATCAAGACGTACATTTTACCCGTGAACTCTTTTTTCACTTTATCTATCTTGGCAACATTCACTGCCGTTGAACGGTGGATTTGCCAAAACTGATTCGGGTCAAGCTGCTGCAGCAACTCTTTCAATGAACTGCGCAGTAAGAACTCCTGCACTCCAGAATCACTCTTTACGTATATGGATAAATATTTGTCTTCAGCTTTGGCGTACAACATATCCGCCACCGAAATCAGGTGAATATCTTCACCTTTTTGAACTTTTAACCAGCTTAAAAACGACGGCGATGCCTGTTGGCTTATATGCTGTATCTGCTGTAAAAGGGTTTGCAAATCAGGTAATTGTCGCTCAGAAGAATGCTCGGCTAATCTTAGCTGCAACTTAGTACAGCACTGCACTAAACGCGCTTCAGAAAGCGGTTTCAATAAATAATCCGCCGCATTGGCTTCAAAAGCTTGAATGGCATACTCGTCATAGGCGGTGATAAATACAATCAGTGGTGGCTTTGCCAAACCAGCCAATTGCCTTGCGAGCGACATACCATCCATTTCTGGCATTCGAATATCAATAAAAGCCACTTCGGGCTGATGCTGCTCAATCATGGACAGTGCCACGCGTCCATTTTCGGCTTGCGCGACAATATCGAGCTCTGGCCACACTTCTCCTAATGCACGGTTTAAATGATGCCGCAATAACGGTTCATCATCAGCAATAATAGCGGTCGCAGAGACAGTACTCATGTGGCACTTCCTTGTAGTTGGTCCAATAATAGCCGCTTTATTCTAATCGTTGCCGTCACGCCAGCATCATGATTTTGGGCGATAGTGAGACACGCATCATCAGCGAATAGGCCGCTTAAGCGTTGGCGAATATTATCCAACGCAATACCATGTCCTGCTGAAAGAGCACTTGGCTGCAATCCAATGCCACTGTCACAGACACTGACTTCAAACCACTCGTCATAAATTTCACTTTTGATGGTCACTTTCCCCCCCGCGGCTTTAGGCTCAATACCATGGCTAACAGCATTCTCAACCAAAGGTTGTAACAGCATCGGCGGCAAAGGAATGTCATCCGCTGCGCCAGGCATTGCAATCTCATAATCCAGCCGATCACCTAAACGAATTTTTTGAATACCCAAATACGCATCGACTAAATGTAACTCTTCACGTAGCGTTGTGGTGCGATTGCGGTTACTACGCAGCGACCCACGCAATAAGTCGGTTAGTTTTTCGAGCATCATTTGCGCTTTATAAGGCTCAGAGCCAATCAACACGCTGATATTGGCAAGCGTATTAAATAAGAAATGGGGTTCAATTTGACTTTGTAACTGCTGCAACTGGCTCAAAATCAAGGCTTTCTCTTGTTCAGATTGACGCCGTTTGGAGGCTTCTAGCGCTTTTTCAGCAATCAGCTTTTGTTCATGCGCGTAGAAGTAGAAAAAGCAAACGCCAGTAAAAACGAAACCGAGAAAAATCACCGGTTTCATTGCTGAAAAATGACTAAAGTGCGCGTATTTACTAAGCCATAAATAAGCGTGTAACGTACCGAAAATCATCGACCCCGTGAGCGAAAAAACGTTCACTAAGCGTGCGGACAACTGCGGTGCGAAGCGACTCAGTAAGTGAGCAATGGCCACTGCGCTGTAACCGTAGCCAAAGCTTATTGCTAAGTGCAACGTGATGTCACTGGGCCAAATGGCCTGAGTGGTAAAGGCGATCACCACACAAAACAGCGAAGTAAATAGCAAGCTTTTGGCAAGATTTCGAATCTCAACTTTCTCGCACATTAGAATTTCCCTTTCATATTTAATAGAATCATATGCTTATCTGGTAAGTTTGCATATGTAGAGTCAGCAGGCCCAGTCATAAAACGTGCGGCCAGTTCGATTTCGATAGAGGCTGTACCCGAATCGTACACTGAGTAATTGAGCCATTGGGTAACGATCACGCCGCCATCTTGCGGTGCAATCAGCACATCAAGTGTCGGCACTAAGCCTTGCAACCATTCAATACTCTGGCTCCACGGCCAATGATGCCAAGCTTGGCTATCTAACGAAGCATGCAACATCACATTATGCTGCACGAGATTCACGTGGTTATAGCCTTGTGCGTAAGACCAACCTAACGCTTGATTATGCTGATAACGAACCGAATCCGCGTTGCTCTGCGCTTGTTGCCACTGCTCTTTTCCCCAACTGCGACTGTCGAACCAATATTCTGCAATGACGCTTTGCCCATCACTTCCCGACCAGTTGAACCCTACCAGTGCCTGATAGCCTTGCGTTCGTGATTCAAGAGCCATGCGCGATTCAATCTCTTGTTGTTGAGAGTAAACTGCTTGAGCCAACACGCTGGGCCGTTGGTACGCCAAATAGTGACGCTGATAGAGCGCTGATGCATGCACTTCCCATGCGTCAGTGAGCACAGTAACAAACGAGCTACCCAGCACGCCGCGTCGAACGTCATCATAGTAAGCAATCACCTGCCATTCGGCATTGCCCATCAACTGATAACGCCTTACGCCCGCCCCTTGTTGTTCGGTCATTTGTTGTAACTCGCTGCCTTGCTGCTCTGTCCAAGAGGAATCTGTATAAAAAAGCGTCCATTCACCTTGCTGATCATAATAAGAAGCAGAGAGCGTTCCGGCCCCCTCTTCTACCTGAATACCGACCGGATTGCGGCGATAAGGCTGAAAGAGATCAAGCGGACGATAACCGTAGCCCACTCCCCAATCCAAGCGCACTTTTCCTAGTGTCAGCTCAAACGGCACATCAGCCAGCACTAGGCTGCCTTGCCAAAACAGTTCTTGTAGAATGAACTCGCTGTCGGCGTGCTGCTGTGCATCGCTACTCCACAAGGCGTTTTGTTTGATAGCCACTAGACCCAACCAGCCATGCCACCTCATTTCTACATCCAATAACGCCTCAATCTGCTGCGTATCGCGCACTTGATTACTAGGAAAAAAAAGGCTGTCGCGATGCGCCGTGGTGGATGCGCTCATTACCCAATCCCAATCAAAACTGGGGGCTTCTGCCCGCGCAGCTAAGCTCAATACGCTGGTTAAAAAAGCGAACGCAACACGCTTCATCTCATAACTCCGA
This sequence comes from Vibrio sp. RM-69-4, assembly GCF_024743775.1. Taxonomy (NCBI): domain Bacteria; kingdom Pseudomonadati; phylum Pseudomonadota; class Gammaproteobacteria; order Vibrionales; family Vibrionaceae; genus Vibrio; species Vibrio sp. RM-69-4. Next base: position 104,724 of record NZ_JAMQXI010000064.1, on the reverse strand, counting down.
TAGACTGTTACGAGTCAGATAGGCGGGGTTGTAATATTTTTCATCTAGCTCCATGGGCTCGATGTGTTGATACTCAACCACCGTTTTTTTGGTCGGTTGAATTTGATCAAGCAGCGTCATACTGGTTACGCGCATTCGTCCCTCTTTTTCACCAGCGCGAAACCAAGCCTGCTTGGCCAGTTTTCCAGAGCGTAAATACAAAGAAGCTTTGATTGGGAAATCGTTCTCTTTATCCAACCATAAGATAATTTGCTGGTAGTTCGCCCCTTCTGTGACAGCCAGTAATGACAACTTATGCGTCAGGTAAGGTTGACCACTGGGTGTTTCTATCTGCTCTTCACCCATCAATTGACTTTGGTAATCCTCGCTCCACGTCAGTGTTGAAATATCGCCCACCGAAGCCTCACCAAGCAGTTTTTGCATTGGCGTAATACGAATAGGGCGGCGGCTTTTTGGCATCAACAACCAGTAGTTTTCATCGAGCATCAGCATTTTTTGCCCCGCTTCAACGGAGGATTTGAACACCACTAACGAGTCGCGATTGGCTTTGGTATACACGTGATATTGACGCGTTTTATCGAGCTCACCACGTTCATAAAGCGACACCAAAGAGACGACTTTAGCCGCGCTGTAACCAAGGCGATATTGGTCGGCGTTTTTGGTCATTTGCCCAGCATCTAGCGCCGTCCAGCCAGCGGCCGAGTAGCCACCGCTAAGCGTGATCAGTAATAACATCATCCATTTATACATAAACCAGTGCCTCCGTGATTGGCTTGTTGACTCCTTTGCGTGCCGACAACCAAGCCGCTGCAATACAAATGCTGAGTACGCCAAACGCACTCAGCAGAACCAATTCCCATGAAAAATAAATATGTAAAGGATACCCTTCCGTGCGTCCCGGTGGTGGTGGCATTTGCACATCGACTACCATCAATAACACGCTTGTTAGGGCATTGAACGCCGCACCCACCAGCGTGCCTAAAATGGCTAGCAGTACGGCTTCGCGCATGAAGCTGGCGACGATTTCATTTGGGTAAGTGCCAAGCGCCGACAGCGTTCCGATTTCACGTGTTCTCTCCGTGACCGACATGGTTAAGGTGTTAAATAGCGCGACGAAAACCACCAACCCCATCACCAAGCCCATGATGCCGAAGATGCGATCGTAAAGATCTTTTACTTTTTGATAAAAAAACGCGCGCTGCTGCCAAGGCGTCACTTGAATCGCTTGGCGAAGGCTCATTAATGACAGTTTGTTTTCAACCCAATGCCGCATGCTTTCTGTCTGTTCGGTGCTAAACAAAAACAGCGATAAGGTGCTCACTTTATTCGAAGCTAACAGCTCAGAGGCCGATTGAATGTGCAGATACAATTGGCGTTTATCCAATTCAGGCACACCCGTGGAATAGATGCCGTGCACTTTGAAATCAACCGCGTTGAGCGCGCCATCAGCGGTACTGGTCAGTAAAGTAACCCAGTCGCCAATCGAAACATTTAAGTTTTTGGCGAGATCCACCGCCAGCATCACTTCTGGCTCACTCGCATCAAATCGAGGGGAGTCAATATTGGACAAGGTTTTGCCTTGGCGAACGTCCAAAAATGGCCCTTTCATATCAAACTCTTTATGGTTAACGCCGGAACCGACAAAAATGGTCGATTTGCTACCGTTAGAGACCAACCCGCTAAACTCAATGCGTGGCTGAATGCCTCGTATCCGCTTATCGTCGATTAATCGCTCAACAATCAACGCACTGTCGGCAATCCCATTAGCCAGTGGTGACTCTTCATCTTGCTCAAAAAAGCCCGGTTGGCTGAGCGTTAAATGCCCGGTGTCGCGCGCAGTGGATTCGCGCAGTGCTTGGTAAGTATAAAGGCCAAACCCTCCGGCGCTAGTCAATGCGAAAACCGCAATGGCAATGATCAATACCGAAAGCAGGCTGCGGCGGCGATTACGCAGTAAATTCAGCGCCGCCATACGCCATTCCATAGAAATCAGCTTGCCCATTTCATCGCCTCCTGAATCACTTTGCCATCCACAAGCTGCAAGGTTCGGTCGCAGCGGTTGGCCATGCGCGCGTCGTGCGTAGCCACAATAAAAGTGGTGCCCATTTCGTGTCCAAGGCTTTTCATGATGTCGATCACCACATTGGCGGTATGGCTGTCTAAACTGGCGGTAGGTTCGTCGGCAATCACCATTTCTGGGTTATGGATCAGCGCGCGCGCAATGGCTACGCGCTGTTGCTGGCCGCCTGAAAGGTGATCCGGCCGGTGGTGAGCCAGCGTTTCTAACCCCACTTTGGCTAGCATAGTGCGCGTTAAAGTACGCTGATCGCGCAGGCTGTAGCCGTTTAGCATCAATGGGTAAGCAATATTTTCCGCCGCTGTCATCACCGGAACTAAGTTGAATTTTTGGAAAACGAAGCCTAATTTTTTGCGGCGCAGCGCCGCCGCTTCTCTTGGATCGGTTGGGTAAGGGTAACCCGCCAGTTCAATGTCACCTTGGTAATCTTGATCAAGCAGCCCCAAGATATTGAGCAAAGTGCTTTTTCCCGAACCTGACGGGCCGCACAGCGCTAGCATTTCACCTTGTTTGACTTCGCCATTCACCGCGCTCAACGCCAGCAGCGGCTGCATGCCTAATTGATAGGTTTTACTGATCTGTTCAAATCGTAGCATTTTGTTGCCCTCCCTCATTCGCTTTTCAATTCATGCGTTTTTTCAATCAATCCGTTTTCAATCAACGCATTTGTAATCAAAGCCTTGGCTTGGATGATTTGCGGATGCTCCGCTGGCTGGTTGTCAACTTGCTTACCTTGCTTCTGATGGTTTTGCATCTGGGCAAGCCATTGCTCTGCTTGAGGAATGTCGTTGGCACGAAGGGCGGCTTGAATGGCGTATCGATAAACCCAAGCAGTGGCGGCAAAAGGTTGTGCAGTTAATTCGGGTTCAACAAGAAGGTCGAGATACAAATCATAACCACGCTCAAAATGGTTGAACATATCGGGTAGTGAGGTGTAAGTCGCGGCCGAAACCGCGCGCGTTAAATAGCTATCCGGCAGCCCCATGACGCGCTCTTGTTCAGCAAGCGGCTGCGGGTGATTGCTGAGTAAAGTCAGGCCTTTGTCTATGGTGGCCAAGCCTTCTTCGACGTATCTCATCTTATTCCAAGGCATGAATGCATCACGCCCTTGCAGGGTTTGTGCACTGCCCAGATAAGCTAAGCTGAGCGGTTTGGCCCCTTGCTGTTTAATCAACTGCTCTAGTTGGTGAAGCACAAGCTCCACTTTGTCACTGTCGCCTTCGGCCGCTTGGTTGTACTGCATAATTAAAGCGTCGCTTGGATTAGCTTGAACAGCCGTGATGCTTAGCAGCAACCCGACACTGAGTAGCAGGTTGCGAAGTGAGCGTGAATAAGAAAATGTCGTCATCATGATGGTCCCTTTCATTCGTTGGTGATGAAACTTGCTTGATAACGACAGATTACGCAGCAAATAGGCCAGATGCGCCACTTTGCGATAAAGGGGGATTATGCAGCGTTAATGGCAGGCTGGATGACGTGAATGGGAAGTAGACAAAAAAACCAGCCACTGAGGGCTGGTTGGGAGAGTGAGATTAAAACCTAATCGTAATACTGAAATAATAGCAATACGAAAAGCGTATCGCGGGGCAAAAACATCTGTTTTCAAAAGCATCTGTTCTAAAAAGCACCTGTTCCAAAAAACATCCGCTCTATGGCACGCCATGCCCTTTGGCGGCGACCCAAACCCGATACCACTGCTCGCGGGTCAGCTCTAAATCAAGCGCGGCAATTGCCGCTTTAACGCGATCAATTTTGCCAGAGCCAATAATCGGCAGCGGCTTAGAAGGCAGACGCAATACCCAAGCGTAAATAACCTGATCAATGCTGTCTGCGCCGATCTCTTGAGCGATCGCTTCTAGCTCACTGCGCACACGTTGGGCTTGTTCAGTCTGGCCGTTAAAAATCTCGCCACCGGCTAAACAAGACCAAGCCATTGGGCGAATGCGCTGCGTTTGCAAATGATCCAAGGTGCCATCGTGTACCACATCGAAATTGAGCGGGTTCATCTCCACTTGGTTGGTCACTAACGGTTTACCTAAGCGAGATTGCAGCAGCTCAAACTGGCGCGGGCTGAAGTTAGACACACCAAAGTGCTTCACTTTACCCACTTTGCGCAGTTCAGAAAACGCTTCGGCGACTTCATCGGCATCCATCAAGGCATCTGGGCGGTGGATCAGCAGTAGATCGATTTCGCTCACACCGAGTCGTTCCAGTGAATTATTGACCGACTGATAGATATGCGCAGAACTGGTATCGTAGTAGTTGACCTTACGCTGCGGCGTTTTTGCGCCACACAAATTGATGTCGCACTTAGTGACGATTTGGATCTGCTCGCGCAGCGCGGGCTCCAGCGCTAAGGCTTCACCAAACAGTTTCTCGCACTGGTAGTTACCGTAAATATCCGCATGGTCAACCGTGCTAATGCCCAATTCAATGTGCTGTTTTAAAAACGTTAAACGCTGTTGTGGCGTCATGCCCCAATCTGCCAAACGCCAGTAACCTTGTACTAGCTCTGAAAAATCTGGCCCTTGCGGCGCGATTGTTACTTTAGCAACCATTGGTTGTCTCCTTTGACTTAATTGTCGTCATCCTAAGCAGGTTTCGATGACGGCTCAATGAATCTACCGAATAAGTTAAGATTACGCGCCGAAGTTGTGAGATTCACTACACGTTGACAATTTATATCGCTGGAAAATTCATCGCTTCTACGCCCCCAAGCCATGCTTTGTGATCAACGCCAAATTCTTAAGGCTTAGGCACAAGAATGATGTCAACTTCTCTCTCTGCTTTTATTGTTAGCGATGAAGCACCTCGCCCTACAGCGACTGACGATAACGGAAAAACGAATCACCCTAACCCATGAAGGCCAAGGATAGAGCATGAAATTCTCCACGTTAACACTCGCACTTTGCGCTGCCGCGCCTGTTGTGTTTGCCGCGCCCAATCTGACCATTTCGACCACCACAACTAGCCGCGACTTTCCGCTGGATGCGAAAACGCCTTTAGTAATTCCCTTGAGCAAAGAAAGCTACACAATAAAAGTATCAGGGATTGAGGGTCAGTGCAGCGCGCCGGCTCAGCAGAGCATCAAATTCAACGCGCCCATCGCCCTCAATTGTGGACAAGAAACCGAACTGCCGCTGACGATACGTTTCACTGGCGATTACGCCTTCGCTTATGATGACGAGCAGCAGACCTTAACCTTTGTCCGCCAAGCCAAAAAATCCACTACGAGCAAATTTAAACGGCCGATACCGAGTGTTTCATGCGAGCAGTACCAAGGCGGTGAAGTGACCTTACAACTGGGCAATACGTTCCCCGATGGCACACGACTAAAAGAGACATTTACCGGCCAAATCCTTAGCGTGAAAAATAGCCAAGTCACCTTAATGCCATCACCAACCAGTGGTGGATTGGTGCTGCTTGCCCCCGCAACGGATGCCGCCAGCGAACCCTTTACCTACCGCAATGCCACGATTTACTTTGTGATGGTGGACAGATTCAACAATGGTGACCCAAGTAACGACAATAGCTATGGCCGTAAAAAAGATGGCAAAGAAGAAGTGGGCACTTTCCACGGTGGCGACCTAAAAGGTGTGATTGCCAAACTCGATTACATCAAAAGCTTAGGCACCGACGCGATTTGGCTTTCGCCGATTGTGGAACAGGTGCACGGTTTTGTCGGCGGTGGTGACAGTGGCTCGTTCCCTTTTTATGCCTATCACGGTTACTGGACGCGTGATTTTACCAAGATCGATCAAAATTTTGGTGATGAGGAGGATCTCAAAACGCTGGTCACTGAAGCGCATAAACGAGGCATAAAAATCTTGCTCGATGCGGTGCTCAACCATTCCGGCTACGCCACCTTGGCTGACCTGCAATTGGATCAGATTGAGGTGGTTAATCCCCAAAATTTACCGCAAAAATGGGTTGATTGGATGCCGAAAGCTGAAGAAAACTGGCACAGCTACAGTCAATCCATTGATTATCAAAGCGCCAACTGGTCGCAGTGGTGGGGCAAGGATTGGGTTCGCGCTGGGTTGCCCGGCTACCAGAAACCCGGATCTAGCGATATCACGATGACGCTGGCCGGCTTACCGGATTTTCGCACTGAATCAACACAAGCGGTGACGCCGCCGCAGTGGCTACTTAATAACCCCGGCACTCGCGTGGTAGCGCGCGAACAGTATAGCGTTGCCGATTACTTAATTGAGTGGCAAACCGATTGGGTTAAACGCTTTGGTATTGATGGTTACCGCGTCGACACCGTAAAACATGTGGAAGGCGAGGTATGGCGACGCTTAAAAAGCGAGGCATCACGCAGTTTAGAAGCTTGGCGCGAGCAAAACGGGCAGCAAGGGCAACCCTTTTGGATGATGGGCGAAGTATGGGGCCATTCAGCTTACCGCAGCCCCTATTTTGATGATGGCTTTGATGCACTGATCAACTTTGATATGCAAAAAAGAGTCGATAAAGGCGCAGCCTGCTTAAGCCAAATGGCGATGGTGTACCGCGACTACGCGCAAACGCTAGCGAAATACCCAGATTTTACCCCCGTGAGCTACCTCTCTTCTCACGATACCGAGCTGTTTTTTAGCCGTTTTAACTCCTTTGAAATGCAGCGTAATGCCGCCAATGCATTGCTTCTCGCACCGGGTGCGGTGCAAATTTACTACGGTGATGAAGTCGCACGTCAAGTTGGCCCTTACGCCGATGATTTTCACCAAGGCACACGCTCTGACATGGTGTGGTCACTGGATGAAGAGCGACAAGCGCTGCTGAAGCATTGGCAAACGCTAGGCCAATTTCGTCAATCGCACCCTGCCATTGGCGCAGGTATTCATCATGAGATTGAACAGCAAAATGCCTATCTGTTCTCTAGAACGTTAAATAATGACCGTGTCGTTATTGCTTTTGTTGGCCGTTAAACCCACCACAGAGGTAGTTGCAAACACCATAGTGACTGCCTCTGTTTCTTCACCATTTTTTTGGTCAAATAATTTAAACTCACCCACCAAAACATCAATATTATGAACGTGTTGAAGCATAAAAATTAACTTTAGCACAAGCTAAACCAATTACCCTGCCAAATAAGCACAACCCTACTGGTCATACCAAAACTGTCAACTTTTCATTTGATTTACAAATACTTACACACTATCATTCGCCGCTAATTGAAATAAAGACATCATTTTCTTTGACATATCAATAACACAAAATTAACATCTCGCAATGCCATTACCATAACAAGGCCTTAGGAGGTCGAGAATGATCATCAAACCCCGCACGCTACTCGCGCTATCAATATTGACAGCGTTTAATGTTCACTCTGCAGGCTTCCAAGTGGCAGAGCATTCAGCCTCAGGGCTAGGACGTGCTTTCTCTGGTGAAGGAGCGGTGGCCGATAACGCGAGTGTGATTGCACACAACCCCGCAGCCATGACACGGTTTGATACGACGCAGTTTTCTGGTGCACTGTCCATCGTTGACCCAGAAGTTGATGTATATGATGTGAAAAACCAACAGAAAATGAACGATGTTGCGCCACTGCAAGTCGTTCCCGCGGCTTACTACGTCAGTCCAATCAATGAAAAATGGGCTTGGGGGATGGGAATATTCACCACTTACGGCGTCGCTACAGACTACCCTAATGATATTTATGCAGGCGATCTTGCAGGCGATACTTCTCTTCTTTCTGTCAATTTAAACCCGAACATTGCCTACCGTGTTAGCGAACAGCTTAGTCTCGCTGCGGGTGTTAACCTCGTCTATGCCGAAGCAAAACTGACACGGCATAAAGGTGCTTTAGCCGTATTTACTGGCGGCTCTGCCTCTGACAACCTAGTCGGAATGACTGGAGAAACCGTGGCTTGGGGCTGGAACATCGGCAGCTTATATGAGTTCAACCAAAACCACCGTGTCGGTTTTGCTTACCGCTCTGCCGTTGATCTGGATTTTGATGATGGTGAGTTTTCAAGCTATAGCTCAGGTGTTGCAACAAACGCTGTTGTTGAAGGACGTTTAAAAATCACGCTACCTGCGATGTGGGAAGTTTCCGCATTTCACCAACTCACTGATAGCGTGGCGTTGCATTACGGGTACCAACGTACCGACTGGAGTTCATTCAAAGAGTTAAAGGCAACGTCATCACAATGTACCAACGGAGAGTGTTTTTATAAGTCTGAAAAGTATGAAGACAGTGGCCGTTGGTCATTAGGTTCAACTTATCAATTAAACTCGACTTGGACACTACGCGCCGGTTTTGCTTTTGATGAACAAGCTGGCGAAGCCACATTGAGTATTCCAGATAGCGACCGTTATTGGTATTCAGCAGGCGTGAGCTACGTGATCAGCGACTCGCTATCCATTGATGCGGGTTTTGCACTGGTGAAAAGTAAAAGCGGCACGTTTACCGAAACCAACAAACTCAATGAAACATTGACGTTTGAATCGCAAGGGACTGCTTACCTTAGCGCTATTCAACTTAACTACACATTCAACTAAACTCAGGGATAAGTCATGCTTAAAACAACATTCAAAATATCGCTGCTCTGCTCTGCGTTATGGTTAGTCGGTTGTGGTGATGAAACGAGCAGTTCGGGAGCAAGCACAACACCCACTTACGAAGCCTACATTCAAGACGCGTTAAAACGCGACACCAGCATAAAATTCACGCTCAGCGGCGCAAACGCAAACGTACCACTGCCCTCTTTTGCACTCATGAATGCCAAAGACGGCACGTTAGAAATTCCAACCAAGGGTGATGACGCCTTAACCAATCCAGTCGCCGCTATGGGTACCATGGATGGTTGGTCAACATCAATGCCATTGTTTTTAGACTTTGAAGGCGTAGGATTGGCTGACGGTCTTATCTCTAACGGTATTTATTTAATTGAACTGACCGACAGTATGATTGGCAGCCCAACGGTTAAAAACGTGCTGACATTGAACACCGACTTTGCTGCCATCGCCAGTGCCAGCAGCGATAAAATTGCGATCGTGCCAAACAAAGCGCTCAACCCTGCCAGTGAATATATTTTAGCCGTGACAGATGAGATTACCGATGTGAATGGCAATATTGCAGGCACATCCAGCAGCTACGCCGCGTTGAAGTCCAAAGTGAAAATCTATACCGATGATAAGCTAGGGGCATTACAAAAAGTGACCCAAGGCGTGGAAAGCATTTTCGCTTTGGCAGGGGTGGATCAAACCAAGATTATTTATTCAACGTGGTTTAGTACTCAATCTGTTGGTCAAACACTTTACAGTGTGAAAGGCGCCACCGCCGCAGGCCTTGCAACGACAGATATTGGCAACATTTGGAAGCAAGGTGCGAACCCAAACAACCTTAATTTGAGCGCCGCTTACACCATGAGCTTTGGTGCTACAACCGATTTTGTAACCGCACTTAATAACGATGCAAATTTCCAAACTTACATTGGCGCAGAAAAAACAACCGCTAAAGCGTTTATTGAAAATGAATACACAACCAGCAGTTATCACGTTAATGTCACGACTGGAACGGTTAAGCTCCCTTATTATTTAGAGAAAGGAAGCAACTGGAACTCACAGCCGTTTGAATCAGCAATGCCAAGTTTGGCCTTGATTAAAAATGCTTTGGCAGATGACAATGAAAAAGCCACCATCGCCAATCAGCTCATTGCTAACAATATCGACGTGACTCAACTAGCAACCAGCCCAAGTGAACAGCTTAAGCTAGTGGGATTGACCCTCACAAAGTCTGATGGCAGCGCACTCGATCCTCAGCGCATCATTACACGCTATAGCCCTGTACCTAAGGTGAAATCGTTAGAAGACGTTGATTTCTTACTGTTTACTCCTAACGCGGGAACAAACTGGCCGATCGTGATTTACCAACACGGTATAACTTCTGTTAAAGAAGATGCGTACTTCACAGCAGCACATTTAGCCAATGCTGGTATCGCCGTGATTGCCATTGATCAACCACTGCATGGTGCTCGCAGTTTAGATGCACAGCGCTCAGCTAATGCCGATATTCTAGCGTACCTCAATTTGAACAACTTGGCCGTCGCTCGTGACAACACGCGTCAGAGTATCTTAGATATCATGGGGCTGCGTGCGGCCATTACTTACTCACAAAGTGCAGGGTTGTTTGTTGGTTCCCAATTAGCAAACGCAGACAATACCGCGACGACACCACCAAAATTCCTTGGCCACTCATTGGGAGGAATCGTCGGCTTAAGCGCTGTCGCGAACGCGAACCGCACTATCGGTGATGCTAGTGGTGATGCGCTGTATAAATTCTCTGGAATGGCCATTGCAAACTCAGGTGGTCAAATAGGTAACTTGTTAATGGGTTCAGCAAACTATGGCCCACTCATTAAGCATAATCTCGCCTTAAGTGCGAGCCCCAAATACAAAGCATTCGCCGACCAATACTGTCCAGGGTTAACAGAGAAAGTTTGCTATACCACGTTTGAAAACACAGCCTCTGCCTCAGACAAAGCGGCACTGCAAAGTCAGTTGGATCAATTTACCTACGCGACTCAAACCTTGCTCGATACTATGGATCCATACACAAACGCAAGTTACCTAATCAGTGGTGGAACCGCGACAATCCCAACTTATGTATTGCAAGTGGCGGGAGACGAGAGTGTGCCTAACAATGTCACAAATACACGTGCAGGTACCGAACCCCTGGCAACACTATTGGGATTAGCCAACGCAGTACCCTCTGATGTAATCACTGACACCTCTAAGGTCTTCGTGAAAATGGACAGTGGTACACACACAACCTTTCTCGCACCACAAGACGCGGCCGATGGTGTGCTTCGCGCTGGAGCGCTATCACAACTGGCTATTTTCTTGAACTAACCGAGTAAACAGCCTGTTTACTTATTCAAACAGCTTCCTTATTTGGAAGCTGTTTGAATTCTCCATCTACTGACTGCATCAAATTATTCACCTATCCACAGTGGTAATTTATTTCGAATGGAATGGATGTGTAAAAACAGCCAAGATCAACCTGAAATCTGGAAATATCCCAGATAAAAAGATCAAAACCATCTATAAGCTGACATAAATAAGAAAAAGTTATTCGAGGTAATTCACATTTCTCCCACCCACTCCTTTTTGTTTTACTCCTCGGCTGATAGTTTATCTTCAAAATATTGAAGATAAAAATTATGCCAACTCAATACATCAATAAAGAAGGTACGGCGATCATGAACATCGCCCAATACTTGATGACAACGACAGAAGGTGACCGTCTTAGAACGATTGATTCACTCTCTGAGGAATTTTGCGTATCAGTAGGATTTATTCAGAAAGCCTTAACAACCATAGAGCATCGCAATGCAGTGATACTTTCAAAACAAGGGCGCAACGGCACCTTTATTACTCAATTGAATTACCGTGAACTAGTGGCTTGTGCTGGGATAAACAATGTCGTATGTGCGATGCCGCTGCCTTATACCCGTCATTACGAAGGGTTAGCAAGTGGGTTGAAAGCTCAAATTGGAGATTTGCCGCTCTACTTTGCACATATGCGCGGGGCAAGCGTACGCGCAGAATGCCTCAGAAATGGTACTTATGATATTGCCATTATGTCGAAATTGGCAGCAAAAGAGCTAGCCAATGGGCTAGTAACGGCCATGACTTTAGGGGTCCACTCTTACTCGCATGAACACCGTCTCATTTTTAAAAAAGGAGGCTATGACCAGATACGCCGAGTTGGTGTTGACCCAGACTCTCCTGACCAAAAAATTCTTACTCACCAATCGTTTAAGGATAAAAACATTGAAATTGTAGAAATCCATTATGGCGAAAGTCTCATCCACTTAACGAATGGCGATATTGATGCCGTGGTTTGGTTACCTGAAGCGATTGAGATGGAGAAATATGGTTTAGATGAGAAATCACTCAGTGATCTTCCTGCTTGTCGGGATGCATCCGAAGCGGTGATCTTGGCGAATGGAGCTTCTACTCACATAACGACCTTACTCAGAAAACTGATCCGAATGGATCAACTAATTAAGCATCAACAAGCCGTCGTCAATGGGGAAATCACTCCCAGCTATTGACCCTGTTTAACCACACATAATGCTTATTACAAATAATCGCAAAAGGACAGATATGGAACAGCGCCTTGCATTTTTACTGCATGCTAATGTGATTAGCCAGCGTGCTTATGATGGATGTTTACAAGTTATCGCCATGATGGACCGTCAACTGGGTTTGCCTCATGACAATGAGCAATACCAAATGGCCCTCACCCATTTATCGCGTGCTGCGGATCGAATTTGGCAAGGTGAAGCCGTAGCTGAAGGGCTTGATAGCGAACTACTCGATGAAATCTATGACGATCCGGGGATTCAATCGGTCATCGATATTCATCAAAAAACACTCAATGCGATGAGTTTAAGTACCGTCCCTGCCACCGAGGAAAGTTTTCTCATCGCAAATATTTATGCTCTTTATCTCGCGGCGCAACACGATGAAACTCAGGAGTGAACGATGATTGACAGCACTGGTTACACCTACTGCCATGAACATTTACATATCGATTTATCCCCACAAAAAGGCAACCTTGATTGCCGTCTGGATCAATATGAGTTGTTGTGTGATGAGATGAAAGAGCTGCGAATTCGTGGGGTGAGAAATATCATCGAAGTCACTAATGCTTTTATGGGTAGAAATCCTCATTTTATTGAAAATTTAATCGACGACACTGGAATGAATGTGTTGCTGGCCACTGGATTTTATATCGAAGGTTTCTTCCCCGATTTTCTCTACACCATGGATACCCAGCAAATGGCAAAACAGATGATTAAGGAAATTGAAGTGGGTATCGAGGATTCATCCCTCAAGGCGAGTGTGATTGGCGAGATCGGTAGCAGTGAAAATGGCTTTAGTGATACCGAGCAGAAAGTCTTTAGAGCGGCGGCGATTGCTCATTTAGAAACAGGTCGACCGATTTCAACTCATCAGTCGATGAGTACGATGGGCAAAGTGCAGATTGATCTGCTGAAAAGTTGCGGTGTTGAAATGGAAAACCTCACTGTCGGCCACTGCGATCTCCGCGATAACTTGGACGATATCCAGTGGATGCTCGATCAAGGTTGCTATATCCAATTCGATACCATTGGTAAAAACAGCTATTACCCCGATACGCGTCGTGCTCAATCACTAAAAACCTTATGCGAACGGGGTTATGTTGGCCAAATCATGTTGTCGATGGACATTACACGTCGCTCCCATCTAAAGGCAAATGGTGGCCTTGGGTTTAGCTATCTAATCGATGAATTTGTTCCTTTGCTCAAGCAGCATGGGATCAGTGATCTGCAAATAAGCACAATGTTACAAACTAACCCTGCACGCTTATTTGGATAAAGAGCACTTGTGCTCATTAAAATAAAAAGGACAAAACATGAAAAAAATCGCCATCGCGGGTTTGCAACGAGAGCAAATCCGAGCACAGATTGAACTCTCTGAACCGGGCATATTTGAATGCCATATTCTGAGCGACATGGAAGCCGCACTGAAAGTGAAAGCGGGGGAAATGGACTATTTCATTGGTTGCTGTAATACCGGCGCCGGAGGCGCATTAGCCATGGCCATTGCTATTATCGGTTTTGGTCAAAGCTGCACTATCGCTAAACCTGCGATTAAGGCCAAGGAAACTGAAGTGACCCAGTTTATTGAACGTGGATGCGTTGCATTTGGACTCTCCATTGAACACATTGAGCATGCTATACCCATGCTCGCAAACTTACTCGCTAAAAAGTAAAGGCAACCTATGGATATTATGCATATTGGACTCGTTGCAACCTTATGTGCAATGACAGCTTTAATCGCCAACATGAGCGCGGCGGTTTTTCATGATGGGATCCGGCCTATTCTGCCCCAATTGGTTGAAGGCAATATGACTCGCCGAGAAGCGGGATCCGTCGCTTTTGGCCTATCGATTGGCTTTGTGGCATCAGTGGGGATTTCATTCACTTTATCAACGGGCCTACTCAACCCTTGGCTGCTTTTCTTACCAACAGACATTTTAGGCGTAATGATTGGTAGCCGTTGGCTGGCTGCCGCGGCGGGTGGTTTATGGGGTGTGTTGGTTGTCACTTCGCTTGCTGGTGTTAATGCCGTCTTAACAGGCCTTCCCGTCGATGCATTGAGCGCACTCGGTGAGCTGGGTACTCCCGTCATGTCGGCTTTTGCCCTGTTCCCATTGCTTGCGATATTTTATCAATTCGGCTGGAAAGCTGGGGCAATTACGGCAGTCGTCATCCTATTTTCTCGATTAATGGTGATGAAGTTTACGGGGATTTATCCAGAATCAATCCAGATTTTTATCGGCATGTTAATGCTGGTATTTTTCGCAATTCAAAAAGATATATCCGATCGTAAAAAAGGCATTGAAGCACCAGATATGTCTGGTTTACATGGCCTATTTGAAGAGCGGACTAAACGTATCGTAAAAAACCTGCCATTTCTTGCAGTCACAGGGGCATTAATTGCTGCGGTTTCAAATGGTGGTATTTTCGCGGGATCTGAAGTTTCTATTTATTCACTCGCTGAAGCTTATAAAATCACCGACCCAGCGGCTCACGATACCGCAATGAAACAAGTGGCATTATCGGAATTCATGCGTGGCCTCGGCTTTATTCCGCTGATTGCCACTACGGCACTGGCGACTGGCGTTTACGGCGTGGTTGGGATGACATTTGTATTCGTCGTCGGTTATTTAGCTCCTAATATGCCCGTCGCGGCTGTCCTTGGAGCCATAACCATTTGTATCGAAATTTTCTTACTTCGTGGCATTGGTCGTTTCTTGGAACAATTCCCATCGATTCGAAATGCATCAGACAATATACGTAATTCAATGAATACATTAATGGAGTTTGCATTATTAATTGGTGGCGTATTGGCAGTGATGAAAATGGGCTCAACTACAGGTTTTACTATTTTCGCGATGTTATTTTTCTTAAACGAAGTCATGGGACGGCCAGTCCTTAAAATTGCAGCGCCAGCGGTTGCCGCTATTCTCACTGGGGTTATTTTAAATATTCTTTATGTTATTGGGTTATTTGCTTTGTAATGAGACGCTTAACTAATCTTAATTTATTTTGATACTGTATTTAGGCGGGCTGTTCTTCAGCGTTATATAGCACACTTACTCTTTACGTTTATTTTGTTATTAAGCATGCGCATTACCAAATAATGTGCAGGATCAGCTCATGCCTAAAAAGGGGAGAATATGTTTTTAGACGCTTTAGAAAAACAAAATCCAGATTTAATCACGGCGGCACTGACACTCTTTAAGCAAGGTAAGTTACAACCAGACACCACCGTTATCGATGTCGACCAATTGCTCAATAATGCTCAACGCATGAAGGAGGTCGCTGACAGGTTGGGCATATGCCTTTACGCCATGACTAAACAGTTTGGCCGCAACCCATTAATCGCCCGCTTGTTAATAGAGCAATGTGGCTATGAAGGGATTGTGTGTGTCGATTATAAAGAGGCCAGAATGATGGCGGCACACGGTTTACCCATTGCTAACGTTGGGCACTTAGTTCAACCACCTAGCAATATGATTCGGTCTTTGGTTGCTCAGATCAAACCACAAGTAATGACCATTTATAGCCTTGAAAAAGCGCAACAAATATCGGATGCGGCCATAGCCTCCAATCGGCAACAAGGTTTGTTATTAAAGTTTTTCCACAGTCGCGACAAGCTGTACGTCAATCAAGAAGCGGGATTTCCGTTGGAGCAAGCTGCCGACGTCGTGCGCGCGATTCAAAACATGCCCGGAGTTTACATCGCAGGTGTGACACATTTTCCTTGTTTTTTATACGATGAAACATTAGGGAAAACAGAGCCAACACCGAACCTCACAACGCTTATTGATGCTAAGCAAGCTTTAGCCAATTTAGGCATCGAATGTGAGCAAGTCAATGCGCCCTCTTCCACCAGTATAGAGACCCTACCATTGCTGGCTCAATATGGCTGCACCCATGGAGAACCCGGTCATGCATTCACTGGCACCACACCCGCTAATGCTACGCAGCCCCAAGCAGAATCAATCGCATTACTTTATTTAAGCGAGATCTCCCACCAGTTCGCTAACGACAGTTATTGCTTCGGCGGAGGGTACTATCGGCGCGGGCAGTTGGAAAACGCTCGAGTTTATAGCGGTGACAGCTGTGAACGGGTCTCTGTATTCAATGATGATACGGACAGCATCGACTACCACTTACGCATCCCCGGTCTTCATCCTATCGGTTCTCCGGTTGTGATGGCGTATCGAACACAAGTTTTTGTAACCCGTAGTGATGTGGCATTAGTGCAGGGCGTTTCCACGCCTAATCCCAAGTTAATCGGCCTATATGATGCTTTAGGTAATGAGGTTTAATATGGCAAAATTTATCGTTGTTGTACTTGATGGCTTTGGTGTCGGTGAAATGGCGGATGTACCGCTGGTTAGGCCACAAGACTGTGGTGCGAATACCGCGGGTAAGTTACTTGCTCATTTTGCGTTGAAACGCTTGCCTACCTTAGAAAGATTGGGATTGCAAAATATTATTGCCAGCCCACAATCCGTCATGGAGATAAACCCGCAGGCAAATACCGGGCGTGCAAACTTAGCCCACGAGGGGGGCGACACCTTTATGGGGCACCAAGAAATTATGGGCACTCGTCCAACTGCCCCTCTTATCCAACCATTTCAAGTAGCATTGCCCGATATTGAATCGGCTTTGCTCGCACAAGGCTATCGCGTCAATCGCCACACAATACAACAAGTATCACTGTTGATCGTCAATGAAGGGGTGGTGATTGGTGACAATCTTGAAGCGGATTTGGGGCAAGTTTATAACTTAACTTGTAACTTTAACCGAGTGACATTTGAATCCTTGCTGGCAATAGCCGCCGTGGTGCGTAGAGCCAACTCCGTGAGTCGCAATATTGCATTTGGCGGCTCTGGGTGCGGTATCACTATGGATCAAATCTTAAGTGCTGTTGAAGTGAAACAAAACCCGACTAATGGGCAAAAGTATATCGGCATTAATGCACCCAGTAGCGGGGTATACAGTGAGGGATTTCAGGTGGCGCACTTAGGCTATGGCGTGGATGCAAAAACCCAAGTTCCTTGGTACTTACATCAGCGTAATATCCAAACTTGGCTTTATGGTAAAGTGGCCGATATCGTACAAAATCCGCATGGTTGTTCGTACACCTCGCTCGTTGATACAAACCAAATATTTCGTTTTCTTATTCGTGATTTGTGTATCGAAAAGGAGGGGTTTTTCTGCGCCAACATTCAAGAAACCGATCTTGCAGGTCACCAACAAGATCCTAAACAATACTGGACCGTTTTGGAAAAAGCCGACGAAGGCTTAAAAGACGTTATTACGAACATGAATGAAAAGGATGTATTAATCGTCATGGCCGATCACGGTAACGACCCATTCATCGGTCACACTAAACATACCCGTGAACAAGTACCACTTCTGTGTTATCAAAAGGGTAAACAAGCTATATCTATTGGGCTGCGCACAACACTGTCTGATGTCGGTGCGACGGTCTGTGCTTTCTTCGGCGCGCAACTACCCGATCATGGAACACCAATCACTTCGTTGCTCAATGACCAGCAGAAATGTCATCAATGATGACAATGGTACTTCTTGGGTTTTGATCACTCATGACATCTATCCATGTCGACAGATTGATCACCCATGATAAAACCAGCTAATTTTTTGAACACTCTGGTTAGAGAATCAGTCATGTCAACATGACATGACTGATCGTTTTCCTTACAGCGTAAGTGGCGTCATTTCATAACACTTATTCTTCAGCCACCAGCAAAACACCAAATTCAAAATTCGGTGCGTAGTGGTAAATTTCGCCATTGACGGAATCAAAAGACCACACCTGACCACTCGCTAAATGGGGTGATTGGCTCCATAAATACGACAAGATATTGCCTGTTTCATACTTAAAGCCTTGGGCAAATGCTCTGCTATTCATCGCTGGGCCAAAACACGCCATTTCAGTCAATGACACTAACTCTTTAATATTCGGCAATCGCCATTCGGCTTGGCTGGCAAATTGGTGCAATGCATGTCGGCTTTGAGGATGGTTGATAGCCGCCACTTCTTGCAAAGCACTTTGCCAACGAAACCCGGTCGCTTCGCCATCACACTGCTCCGTAGCGGCGTCCCATGTTTTACCAACTTGGCAACGCATCCACGTTAAGCCAGTGAGCTTATCTTTGATCGTCCCCTGCTCGCTGTAGACATAGCGCGTGTTGGGTGCGCTTTTCGTCATATCAGGAGAACACTCTTGGGCGACGCCGACAGCAGAAAAGATCAAGCAAGAAGCCGCGATTAAATGAGATTTCATTGGTTGTTCTCCTTGGTTGCAACAACTCGAATCGGAAGGACATAAGACGGGTCATTGTCCGCCGCCGTGCTGCTGGAGTAGAGTTCAATCGGGCTACGTTCCCCTTTGGTTGCACCAGACAGCGCCGTGTAAAGATATTGCATCGAACCAT
The DNA here is from genome assembly GCF_024743775.1 of Vibrio sp. RM-69-4. Classification (NCBI taxonomy): domain Bacteria; kingdom Pseudomonadati; phylum Pseudomonadota; class Gammaproteobacteria; order Vibrionales; family Vibrionaceae; genus Vibrio; species Vibrio sp. RM-69-4. The sequence continues at coordinate 86,110 of NZ_JAMQXI010000064.1, read as the reverse complement.
CACTTTGAAATTGAGAGGTATTGAGATAAGCAATGCCAGAAGTCCACGTATGCCCATCCAAAAATTCGGTGTTCTGCGGCTGATGCGGGAAATAATCTTTGTTGAAACCAACTGCATCGTCACCCACTTCACCTAAATCGAGCATCATGTATTGCTCGCTGTTGGTCGGTAAACGCCACGTTTGTAACCCGCACAATTTATCTTGATTGATACGATTGACGTAATCTTGCGTAGTGCAAATAGTATCACCTGCCGCCTGACAGGAAGCAGCCGTCACATCTTTTGCAAAAGGGATAAACTTGTCGGCAATTTCTAATGCAAACAACCGCTCTTTATAGTTCAAAGACGCGTCATCTTCTGACTTCACTTCCCAAATAAGTCCACTGTAAACATCTTTAACGCATGACCAATCGCTTGCTTCTGCCTCAAGTTCATTGCCAGCCGCATCTAATTTGATGAACGCAAAGCTCTTACCCGTCACGCCATTTTTGGCGGTAATATCTAGGCCATATTCAGCATCTTGACCGGGATAATCAGCATCAGCCCGCGCTTGTGCGCCTTGATCGGAATAGAACTGAATAATGCCCGTGTCTTGCAGAGGTCGCTCTTCCGATACTTGCGCCATCAATGTATTAGCATATTCGGTCATCTTTTCGCCAGAAACGATCTCAGAGGCAATCAGTGGTGTGTTTTTTGCCATGGTTTGCCCAAGCGTTGCCAGCAAATCAATTCGTTCACTTGCTTTCGCTTTTTGGAGCAACACGACAGCATTGGCATCCAATATTGCCAATGCTGTGTGGCTAAAGTTTTGTGAAATATCACCATTCACTTCAACGCCTAATTGCAAAAGCTGCTCGGCAAGCAAGCGATTCGCTTCTTTCTCCGTATTTCCATCCAGCATAATGCCGGCAAAAATAGAACTCACACCGTTAAGTATGTTGCCACTGCTTTTGCCCAGCGCCGGCGCAATCAGGATCGATGATTGGCTGGTTTGGCGACTTCTCGTCATGACACTAATACCAGTAGAAACGTCAGCCACAATAGGAAAACGGTAGATTTGAGTACTGTCACTCGTGAGGGTGTAGTGCCCTTGGCTATCGGCTTGCGTGCTGATTTCGCCTACATCACAGGCAAAGTTTTGGTTAGAATCAATGCAGACCGTGGCATCAAGTGCGACGTTTTGCGCTTGAATTTGCCCGCTGATTTTATGGCTGGGTAAAGATGTATTGGCTACATCTCCACTTTCACCGCCACCACAACCAGCCAGTAAAAGTGCCAGCGAAAGTGTTGAAAGTCTTAAGTACATAGTTATGTGTTCTTCAGTTTAAGTGAAAAAATAGCCAACAAATTACGTCGTCTCATGGCGAATGCCGCGAGAGGAAGTAATAAGAGCAGTGAAGTCGAACCACCACCTGTTTCAGGTGAAAGTGCGTTGGTCACAGGTTGAGGGCATTGATAGCCCGCTAGGCGGCCTACCCCCCATTCAATCAAGGTGCCGGAATTTCCCGGGTTGTAGTCAATCACTTCCAAACGCCAGTAGCCGCTTAGGGCTTCGCCTTGTAAAGAGCCCAATATGGCATCATGTGCCAGCACCCAATAGTCATCAAAACCATTGATGGCCGATGGTGCTTGGTTGAGTAATTCGACGCGTGTCCCCGCGGGCGAAATCAAGGTAACGCGCAGCTCTTGTAGCTCTGGGTGCGATAACTGCAAGCGAACCACAAAATCTTCATCAATCAATGCGTTGCCAACATCGAGCGTCAAGCCATAGCTCTTAAATCCGGACGTAACCGTGTCTGTACCGTCAATACTGGCGTCTTTCAATACTGAATTTATCGCTACTGGCGGCGTTGCAAGCTGTGGCTTACCCACGATAAACGATAAAGTTTGCTTGTCAGATTGCATCGCAAGGTACGGTTGATATTGATAACTCGATTCAAGTTGTAGAGTCTGTTTGACTCCGCAGGTGTAGGTGGTTGGCAGCGCGATGCTCCATTGCTGCTGCTGGAATTTTTCGCTAGCGAAAGTAACGGCTTCACCTTGCAAAGTGGCTACCGTTTGTAAACTTGCTTGGCGATCCGTGGCCTGAATGTGCACGTTCAGCGGATCCGTTGGCATCACAAATCGACGTTCCAACAGGAATTTGAAGGGTTCTTGGACTAAGTTATGTTGCTTAAATTGCTGTAATAGCATCGCATCATAAGCGCGATGCGGGTACAGCTGTTTGGCGGTATACAGCATGCTTTCACTCAAATCATGCATTTTTAGACCACGACCTAAGCCGTACATTGATTCAAGAACAATACGGTCAAATTCAGCAAACGCTTCTTGACCGTACTCATTCACGGCCTGTTTCAGCGCTTGAAATAAAGGGGTAGACCACAATTCATCACCCAACTCACCTGCTACACTTTCATGCGCTCGATACTCTGCGGATGCAAAATATTTGGCCCGTTGATTCCACAAACTGCGCGTTGAAATACGAGTACCAAAATAGCCATCCCAATTAAACACGGTGTCAATTTCGAACGCTTTTCCTTGGGCATACTGGCGGCGAAAACTGTGCGAACCCGCCCAATAGTCACCAAAGCCTTCACCAATCGCGCCCGAATGTCCATAAGCCCAATCGGGAACGATTTGATAATGAATTCCATGCCCAAGCTCATGAGTAACCACGTCGGCATCTAATGCATCGGGCGAGCCCCCAACACCAAACAACAACGCTTTCGGGCCAACATAATAAGAAGAGTTGTTGCTAGATAAACCTCTCGCATCAAACCTCACGGGCTCACTAAACAGAGAAAAACCGAGCTGTTTGGTATAATCAATCGATTGATCAAGATGGTAAAAAGCCATCAGCTGTACAAAGCGATCATCAAGCATTTCCATGGAGAGAATTTCAGCATCTGAGTTCCATTGCGCCACGTCTTCAGCGCTAAGTAAGCCAACACCGCTATCAACCCACTGCTTGGCATCATCTTGTTGCTGTATGGCGGTGGCATCAACTTGTCGTACTCGTTCATTGGCTAAGTAATATTTACCTGCACTTTGCAACATCTCGACATTCACACTTTGGTAGTGCGGCTGGTTTGGGTAATCAGCAAGGTCATTCCACGCCGAATCTGGCGCAGGCAATTGATCCATGGTTCTTAAATCGGGGTCAAAAAGTTGCACATTGATGCTCTGCACATCTCCCGATGAGAGCGAAGGCGGTTCATTCGCCACCAATCGGCGGGGCGATTCGAGCTCTGCCGCTACCAATGCAACGCCATCTCGCTCGACCGTATTGTGCAAACTTTTGAACACGCGCGTCACTACGCCGGACTGATCGGTCGAGAGCACTAACGCTTTTTGCGGTTGGTATTGGCCGTTCTGCCATACATCAAAGTTGTAATGATTTCCCAGTAAACTCTCGGTTTGATAACGAAACTTCAGTGTCCCAACATCAGGATAAAGCGAGCTCAAATACAGCTCAGCCGACTCTTTCGTTGCAATGGTCGTTTTCGCCAGTGGATAGTCCCACTCCCCCGCAAAGGCGGAATGGCTCAAGCATAGCAAGGTGCTCAGAACGATAATTTTTTTCATCTCTAGCTCCTAAAACACGTATTTAGCCGTAGCGGTAAAGTAACGCCCGGGCTCAGTGGAATAGAGAGTTTGACTTTGACTTACACCCGCGACGTCTTGATAACGAACGTATTCACGGTCGAATAGGTTCATGATGTTGAGACTCACATCAAGGTCACGCATCACTTGATAACTCACGCCAAGATCGACCGTAGACCATGCCGACGTTTGCGCGCATTGCGCTTTACGGCCGATATCATCAGAGCATGCTGGTGCTCGGTCCATCGAACTCGCCCAGTTCCAACGTGCGTAGGCATCCCAATCTTGCTGCTGGTAATTTAGTTGTCCATTTCCTTCCCACGGCGTGATGGTACGAACGTATTCATGTTGATCATCTTTGCCATCCACATAACCCGCTTTGAACGTGGTTGACCAATGTTGATTCAGTTGATGGGCGAAGGTGAACTCCACGCCATACGTTTCGACGCCATTAATATTTTGGTACTGCTTGATCCAAGCGCCTCTATCGCTATCAAATCCCACGTCTTTAGTGTCCATGAAATTGTCAAAGAGAGAGTAAAAAACCGCGACATAAGCTTGAGATTGGCCATTATCGTATTTTGAACCCAACTCAAAACTATCACTGGTTTCAGCCTGTAAATTCATGTTAGGCGCGATAAAAAACGGCGTCAGTGGAACAAAGCTGTGGTCTGCCGCACCGTAGGCTTTGTCATAGGTCGGAGCGCGGTAGCCGTGGTTGTAACTGAGGTAACTGTTGAATGATGGCGTCCACTGGTAAGCTACGGATGCGCTCGGTGACCATTCACTGGTTTGAATTTCACTAACAGCAAAACCAGCAATAGGTTGCCCTGACTGAGGAGTAAGGTTATTCAAATCAAAACGTAAACCAGCGCTAAATGTCCACTGGTTAAGGCTAAATCTATCTTGCAAATAGACGCCCAAACCATAGGCCTTCGCTGGTGCAAACGGAATAATATTTTCGTAGGTTTCCCCACTGGAATCCTTGGTATCCACGTGACGAGGGCGTTCATAACGATTGGTATTAAGCACTGCACCGTAAATAAATTGGTGCTCGATGTTGTGGACTCGTGCTGCTTTTTCTAAATCAACCGATAGCCCTATCAACTGATCAGAAAAACTTTCATCGCGTCTCTCACGACGAAATTCAAGGGTGTCGAAAAAGGCATGTTGTTTGGTCAATAAGCGATTGGTTTGAGTATCACTTTGACTATCACGCCAGTAAAGCTTGGCGTCCACATGGTCTGCCCAGAAAGAAAGGGTATCTAATTGCACCCCCAATGATGCCGATAAGGTTTGGTGCTGTTCCTGTTCAAAAAATTCTTTGCTTTCCCATTTGTCATCGCGTTGAATGGAAGCAATGCCTTCTTTGCGGATGTTTTCATCTTTATAGGCGTTAAATTTTGCACTGAGTAACAGCGAATCATTGACCATGTGATCGTGGGCTAACGATGCACTGAATCCTTCAATATCTCGGTTATAGAGATCTTGGTTAAAGTTGCGAGTCTCTTCGCCTTGCCAATATGAAATGGTCACCAAGCTTTCACCATTTCCATTGCGCACCGCTAGCGTGCTACTGCTCTTATATTGATTGCTGATCCCTGTGTAGGAGCCAGAGGCATCAATATAGAAATCACGTCCTTGCAAATAATCCGCCGGCGATTTTGTGGTGACAACCACAACGCCGCCGATCGCGCCCGAACCATGAATGGTAGACCCTGCCCCTTTCACAACCTCAATGCTTTTTATGTTGTCTAAGGCGAAAGTATTGCGGCCTACTTTGTCGTTAATGTCATTGGCACCATAGCCGTCCGATGCGGCGACGCCATCTTGAATGATCGCAATGCGGTTGCCCGTCATCCCTCGAATCGTGATGTTTTGTGGCCGACCAGCGCCACCCGTAACACTGATTCCGGGTTCATGACTCAATACATCATACAGTTCTGTCGCGCCTTGTTTTTCAATGGTTTCACCGTCAATCGCTGATATTGAGCCAGCGACTTTTGACAACGGCTGTTCTACTTTATTGGCACTCACCACTACTTCTTCAAGCTTGGTTAGGCTGAATTCGGCATGCACTGACCCTACCGCAAGTACGCTAAGCACCGCTGCGGTGATTGGAGAAAGCTTCATTTACTGCTCCGCTTTTTTGTTTTTATCTATGGTAAGAAGAAAGGCGTATTCCACGGCCTGTTGCTGTAGTGCCTTACGTGAATCGCTACTGTGCCCGCTATTGAAGTCCGTCCATAACAAGTAAGGCCCGATACCCGTACTCATCATCGACATTTTTTCTATGTATTTCGCGCCTTCCCAATAAGGGACACGGTTATCAAACCACCCGACACGGACAAGGGTTGGCGGATAAGGTTTGGCTTGAATATTGAGTAGTGGGTCATAAGCTTCAATTGCTGAGCGTTGCAATGGCTGGCTAGGATCTCCCCACTCTTCTCGCTGCTGCACCGAGAGTGAAGAGGAGTCTTCTGTGGACATGCTTCTAAGCACATCCACAAAAGGCACTTGCAGCACCACTCCAGCAAAAAGTGCTGGGTTTTGATTAACCGCGGCCGCAACTAAGGTTCCACCAGCGCTGCCGCCAATCGCATAAATAGCGCGTTGGCCGTTATTAAAATGCTGCAATGAAGAGGCGACGTTCAGGAAATCTGAGATGCCTATTTTTTTCAGAATGCCAGACCCAGCGCGGTGCCATGATTCACCGTGATAACCACCACCGCGCACATGAGCAATCGCATAAATTACGCCTTGATCCAATAAACTGATCACTTGTGGCATAAAGTACGGACGCATAGTGACGCCATACGCGCCGTAGCCATAAAGAAAGACGCTGGACTGTGCGCTCAAGGTGTCTTTTCGGTACGCCAAAGTGACAGGAATAGCTACGCCATCAACATCCACCACAATCTGTTGTGACTCATACTGTTCCGGTAAATAAGCAGGATAGTGGTCTTGACCCAGTCGCTTCCATTGTAAGCTTGCCACATCAAACTCACGCCAAACTCCTGCAGAAACCATCGACATTGAACGCACCCGCAGTTTATTGCTTTGCCAATCACCGTTACGAGAGACCCAAGCGACCTCACTTTCTGTTGCCAAAGGCTGTGATGCTCTCAATTTTCCATGCTGATCTATAATGGCCAGTTGAGAATGCTGTGCTTGGTTGGTTTTAACCACAACGCCAGCTTGATATAAATAAAAATTATCCAGCGTGGAATGATCATCTGGCGCATAAAAAAGCTGCCAAGGGTTTTCATTCATGCTCAGTAATCGACGGTAGAGTGCAAACTTGCCGTTGAGGTTACTATTGATGTAAAGCCAGCCATTAGCAACGTCTGCGTAGTATTCAATACCCGGCTGTGCGGCACGAAGCGGAAGGCTTAAGTGAGAGCTGTTAGTCTCTAAAATACGTTGTTCACTGCTGTTTTCGTTGTTGACTTGCACGAGGGAAAAATGCGGATCCGCCGCCAAATAGAGAGACACGATCCACTGCGGATCAGCCCATTCCCATAGGGTTTTTGTCTGCTTGCTCAGCACATCATAGCGCTGTAATAAGCGAGAAGAACGGCTTTCTTCTGCCGCCAAAAAATAGAGGTATTGGCCATTTTCAGACCAAATAGCTTGGGTCGTTGCAGATTGGCTAAGCACGATTTCCTGCTTCGATACACGATCCACCAGCGTCAGCGTGTAGTGCTCTTCGCCAGTCAAATCTTCGCTTAATGCAATAAAGCGGTCCCCTTTTGCCACCGCCCAATTGGCTAACTGGTAATAATCTGATTGCTGCTGTCTTACACTGATATTGACCAAGCGCTCAATTGGGCTGTCTTCTGCGGTCTTTTTAACAACAAAACGTTCACCCTTAATTACTTGATCATGATAGTAATTTTGGTACTGGATGAGCCAAGGTATCGGTGCTTTTACGCTCTTATTCTCTGACCATGTTTTGACTAGTGCATTAGAAAGTGGTGTGGCTTGATTGAGCCACTGTTGTGTTTTTTTATTGTGATCTTCAAGGTGTGCTCGAACCTTAGGCTGGCTACGCGAGCCATCTTCCAGCCACTGCAGTGACTCACCATAAGATGAATGAAAACAAGACAAACCAACAATAAAAGCAATGATATTGAGTAATTTCATTATGATCAGTGAAAACATAGCCAATTATTATAATGAGGCGCAGCTTGCCACTAAACGATAATGAGATCAATTATCATTTTTATATAAAATAGAGAAATTATGAAATTTATAAGGGTGAACGTTTGCGTGTATATAAAAACACCGCCAATTTGGCGGTGTTTTTATAATTAGGGTGAGGTTGTCTCAGCAAATACTGGCATTGAGTCCGTCAGCAGATTCGATTGACCGAAAGGTCACGCTGACAAGACGCTCGCTGTTACTCATCGTCAACTTTAGGTGCAACTCTCTTTTTCGGCACAAATACCGCATCACCCACTGCCACATTCTGATAAAAGGTTTTATCGCGTTTAACGGGCTTTTTATTGGCGGTGTGCGCCTTGGGCTTAGTACTTTTAGTCTTAGCGGCTGCGTTTTTCTTAAAGGCCGGAACGCGTGGTTTTAGTCCGGTAAATTTACCTTTCAGATCATCAAATTGAGAGAACTCGATATCTTGCTGCAAAAAGGCTTCCACGCGCTTGAAGCTGTCCCAATCTTTTGGGCCAACCAGCGAGATTGCATCACCTTTATTACCCGCACGGCCTGTACGACCAACACGGTGCACATACTCTTCCGTATGTTTGGGCATATCAAAGTTAATCACGTGCGTCACGTTCGCGATATCAAGGCCGCGTGAAGCCACATCCGTCGTGACCAAAATTTTAAATACAGCGCGCTCAAACTGGCTCATGATGGTGTTGCGTTGGTTTTGATTTAAATTACCACTCAACGCAACGGCTTTCAGTTTCTGCTCGTTGAGTTTAAGCGTTAAACGCTCAGTATCAGAACGGGTTGCGGTAAAAATGATCACTTGTCGATATTCGGCTTCTTGCAGCACGCGTTCGAGTAAGGCTTCTTTGTGATCAAGATGATCACAAAGGTAGAATTTTTGGGTGATGTCTTTATGCTCTTCGTTGACAACACCAATCGAAATGCGTTTTGGATCTTTAAGCAACTCGGTACCAAAGTCATTCACTTGGCCGTGATCAAGCGTTGCGGAAAACATCAGTGTTTGGCGACGACGGTGGTTCGCTGCATGATGAATACGGCGTAGTTCCGGAGCAAAACCTAGGTCCAGCATGCGGTCAGCTTCATCAAGGATCAGCGTATCTAAACCATCAAGACGCAACGAGCGGTGCTCTAAGTGATCCGCTAAACGACCGGGAGTCGCCACAATAAAACGGGGGAAACGGCGCAGTGCTTTTACTTGGTCGTTAAAGTTTTCACCGCCCACAATCAGCGTTGCTTCGTAGCTCAACCCACTGAGCATAGTACGCAGCTCACCGTACACTTGTTTGGCCAACTCACGTGTCGGAGCGAGAATCAGAGCTCTAGGGTCTTTTGCTGATAACGCTTTAGTTTTGAGAGACTTATGCAGCATTGGCAAAACAAACGCTAATGTTTTACCCGAACCAGTCTTAGAGGATGCCAACAAATCTTTACCTGCAATCGCCACGGGAACCGCTTGTTGTTGGATCTCTGTCGCTTGTTTGAAGTCATAGTGTTTGAGGGTCTTCAATAAGCGATTGTCTAAGCCTAAATCTTTAAACTGCAAAGGATTCTCCAAAAATTTGTAAAGTTGCCACAATAAATAGGGCAAGAGGTCAAAATGAAAACGCAATATGATAGCCCGAAAGGCGCTTAGATAGATAGAGATCACATAAAAATAATCAGCACGCACACTTTTTCAAGGCATAAGAAGATAGAAAATACGTCTCTTAACGATGAGACATAGCGGAGTAAATGAGCATAAATTGAAATTCTTGGATTATTTTGACGTTCGGCTACTGGGTGAACGCTAGAATAGTGTCTACAATTGAGTTCGTCACTATATGATGATTTCCAAACAAGTGTATACCCAAACAACTTGACGTTGCAGGTAAACAGCACCGCTGTAGCTTCAAGTAGGAAAAGTATAATAGGGCGTCATTGATAATAATCTTACAAACAAGGAGTTCAATAATGAATAAGATGTTAATTGCAGCTGCAGCCTCTTCTGTACTTCTACTTGCTGGTTGCGCATCAGGCCCTGATGACGCAGCAATGACGAAAATGGATCAGCTAAGCAACCAAGTTAGCCAACTCAGTGATCAAATTTCTGCACTTAAGAGCGAGCAATCGACACTTTCGTCTAAAGTAAGCCAAGCGGCTGATGCCGCTGCCGCTGCGCAAGAAGAAGCGGCTCGTGCAAACGAGCGTATCGATAATATTGCTCAGTCATACACGAAATAATTTCGTTATATTCCATAGCTGAAATTGCTTAAAAGGCTTGTTAATTCAAGCCTTTTTTATTGCTGCTATTACATGGTTCACCATTAATGAACTCATCAACTTCTTTAATTACTCCAATGAGGTTGAAAAATCTGCAGCCACAACTTCGACAGGCACACCATTTTGCGCCAAGATCACCGCTCTCGCTTTCGCATCTGATTTGTTAAATTCATCCAACCACCAGCGAAGTTCTTGCGGTACCTGCAACTCTTTTTTACTACCGTTACTGCGCGTTAAAGGTTCATGAGCTTCAAGAAATACGCTTCGGTCTGGCTCTAAGGCTAATTTTATCGGCTCATCAATTACTTTCACTTTCTCGCCACGCTGAACCTGCTTAAACAGCCATTCAATATCCTTGGGATCCATACGAATACAACCTGAGCTGACTCTCATACCAATACCAAAATCTTTGTTGGTACCGTGGATCAAATAATCACCCGCACCATAAGCGAGACGAAGCGCGTATTCGCCAAGCGGGTTATCTGGCCCAGCAGGCACCACCGCAGGCAGTTCAATACCTTTCGCTTTATATTCAGTGCGGATAGATTGAGGAGGTGTCCAAGTTGGGTTCGGTCGTTTTTGGCTGATAGTGGTTTCCATTTCGGGCGTGTCACGACCAATACGGCCAATACCGACGGGGAAAATATGCACTTTGCGTTTTTCAGGCTCAAAGTAATAGAGCCGCAGTTCCGCTAAGTTGATGACGATGCCTTCGTAAGCCACGCGCGGTAAAATAATTTGTGACGGAATGGTTAGCACAAACTCTTGCTGCGGCAAAAATGGGTCAATTCCTTTGTTAGCCGCCATCAAAGATAAAAACCCAACATCGTACTGTTTTGCAATTTGCGCTAAGGTTTCGCCCTGCTCAATCACGTGATATTGAGTTCGGCCAACCATGCTACTGCCTTCGGCAGGAAAATCATAAGTCGCGGCAAACGCGTTCACACTGAGCGCACCCCAGCAACAACACAAAGAGAGTAGCTTGCGTAGCATGGTAATCAGGTATCCTTGGCGTCTTTATAGAGCTGTAAGGTTATCTCTCTTTCTACTTTATGATCAACCATTGGCGCGGGATATGACAAGGAATTGACGGCAGGGAATTTCCAAGGCGTGTGGATGTACTTATCTGGCAACGAAGCCAATTCAGGTACCCACTGACGAATAAAATCCCCTTTCGGATCAAAACGTTCCCCTTGGCTGGTAGGGTTAAAAATTCGAAAATAAGGTTGCCCATCACACCCTGTTGAAGCACACCACTGCCAACCGCCATTGTTGGATGCATAATCGCCATCCACTAATGTTTGCATAAAATATTGTTCACCAAGTCGCCAATCGATATGCAGATCTTTGGTTAGAAAACTGGCCACAACCATCCTTAATCGGTTATGCATCCACCCCGTTTTGTTCAGTTGGCGCATCGCCGCATCGACAATAGGGAACCCGGTTTGACCCTGCTGCCAACGTTCAAAGGCCGTTGAGTTCTCCCACCAAGAGACATGTTTCCCCCAAGGTGCAAAATCTTTTCCTTTACAGAGATCAGGACGGAACCCGATCAGATGCTGATAGAATTCACGCCAAATAATTTCGCTCAGCCAAGTTTGCGCCCCTTCAGACAACCCAATATGTTGCGATTCAGCGTATAGACGCGCCATACATTGACGCGCAGAAAGCGCCCCTATTGCGAGATAAGGTGACAGTGCGCTGGTCGAATCCAACGCGGGAAAATCACGCTGCTGGTGGTAATTCTGTACCTTATCACGGCAAAACTGGCGTAATTTAGCGCGAATTGCATCGAACTCGACCACCCAATGATCACTGCTGATGCGTGGATAGCTGAACGAGCGGTGTTCGCTCCACAGCAACGGCTCAAGATCCTTTATGCGTTTATAATGTGCAGAAATAGGCGTTGGTAAAATTTGAGGAAGAGCCGCTTGTGACAACCACGCCCGTTTAAAAGGGGTAAAGACTTTGAAATAATCACCTTGCTTGTTTTTGACCAAACCGGGGGCAATAATGCACTTATCGTCGTATGCTCGCCACTCGATCTGGCGCTCTAGGCAAAACTGGCTCGCCATCTCATCACGCTGCAACTCATTGATTTCATACTCGCGATTAACCAACACAGCGCTGGCATTAAGCTGCTTAGCAATAGTGGCAATCTGCTGCGCAGCATCAGCGTAATCATCAACTTCCTCATACAGCAGAGCAATATTGAGTGCTTGCAGTTCACGTTGCAGCTCAAATAAACGCCGATAAATAAGATCCGCCTGCATCGGAGCAAGATGGTGTTTTTGCCACTGTGCTGGCGTTGCAATGAATACGGCAACAACAGGTTCTTCACCATCAATGGCGGCATGTAATGCCGTATTATCAACGGATCGTAAATCTCGGCGCAGCCAGAGTAATTTCACTGTACATCCTTACTGATTAATCTAACGAATGGTGCAGACGAGCAACCACATCTGACAACGAAAGCTTATCTCCCAGTGAGATACGCAATTTCCGTAACGCTTGAACTTGCTGCTCGGTTAGTGCTCGATTGGCAAACAGCGCAACCTGTTGGTAGTTTGCTAAAGCATCATGATCAACAAGAGCGGTAAGATCTTCGACACCATCTAAGATAGTGAGGTTATACCCAGCTTCCACCTTTCCCACGAACCATAACCAAGCCAGTATGCTCGATGTTGGATCAAGATTAACGCAAAGACATTTTCCTTTAGTTGCCGCTTTGTTTTCCGCTTCAATGATCGAGCTCAACTTGCTTATCATCAGTGCCTGAAAAAGCCCTTTTTGCAAACTGCGCAACGGTCCTTTAACCCGCTCTAACGTGTCGATGACAGGAAAGACAAACTGCTGCTCAACAATCTCTAACGGATACTCTTTCAATACTGTAGCAATGGTTGATTCCGCTTTGCCTTTATTGAGATCCACTAAAGCTTGCAGCAATTGTTCTTGCTCTAAAAGCTCTGAACCATGATTTGCCAAAGTATCGATGATGCTTTCACTGCCACTGAGCAATGCACTCACTTTGCCAATCGAAACCCCTTTCGCCAGCCAGCCTTGAATGATGCGAATCGTCGCAATATCCTCTTGTGAATAAAGGCGATGCCCTTTTTCCGTGCGCTGTGGCTGAACGAGGTGATAGCGGCGCTGCCATGCACGCAAGGTAACGGGCTTTACTCCAGTCATCTCGGCAACGTCTCGAATAGCGTATAATTTTTCAGTCATCATGTTTTCAGTCAGTGGGTTCTCATAGTCCATAACGTAACCTTAGCGTTTGTGGATAAGGCGATAAATAGTGCTGTTGCTGCAGATAAGCATCGGGATACATTTTTATGTAATGTTTGAGCAACGTAATAGGCGCAAGTAAAGGAAGCTCGCCAGTTCGATAGTCATCAATCAATTGCGCTAACTCTACTTTCTGCTCTTTGTTTAAGGCTCGTTTGAAATAACCCTGAATGTGCATCAAAACATTGGTGTTATTTTTACGGCTCGCTCTGTGTTTAAGCGCATCCATTAGCCCTTGGCGATAATGCTCAATAAAATACTGTGGCGGATGCTGCTTGACTTCAGCCACCAAACGGCCGAGTTCTCGATACGCTTGCGGGTGATGCGCCATTAACGTCAATTTGTAGCGTGAATGAAAAGCCACCACTTTGCCCGGTGTCGGGTTGTCACCTATCGATTGATAAAAATCATGTAAACAGTAGACACGCGTAATGAAGTTTTCGCGAAGCACTGGATCATGCAAACGGCCATCTTCCTCTACAGGCAACCACGGCATTTTACGCATCAAAGTGGCGGTATAAAGCCCAACACCCTCTTTGTCTGCTCGTTGATGCTTATAGACTTTGACTCTTTCCATGCCACATGTCGGGGATTTCGCACAAACGATATAACCACACAATTTCATCAATTCGAGCTCATCAACTTTTCGTTCTGAGAAATCGAACATGGCTTGCGTGTAATCTTTGGTTTCATCTTTAGTTTCAACCAGCGCTAAACGCTCTTCGTGAGAGATCAGGCGAATGGTAGGCCTTGGCACGGTTAAGCCAATCGAAACCTCTGGGCAAACGGGTATGAAAGAGAAATAATTCGTTAACTCTTTGGTCACAAAGTCACTCGCTTTGTGGCCAGAATCAAAACGGACTTGCTCTCCCAGCACACATGCACTGATCCCGATACGAATTTCTGGATTACTCATCGCCGCCTCATATACAAAAATATTTGTTGTATAATGTATAGCACACTCCAACCACCTTATACAAAATATATTTATGTACACATAAAAAGTAAACGTTTACCCAAATCGATTGCCTTACCACTTTCAACATTTTTAGTTATCAATGAGCTCAAAAAAGGGTATTAACCTTCATTCTGTGACCAATATCTCAAGGATAGTTGCCATGCATGGCTAGTATTGCCTCAACAAAACACATCAGATTCAACAGAATTAGTAATTTATCTGATTAGAGAAATGAATTGCTGACTCGAAAACTTTGGAGTAATAACGATGGCAACCCCACACATTAATGCACAAGTTGGTGATTTCGCTGAAACCGTTCTAATGCCAGGCGATCCATTACGTGCAAAATACATTGCTGAAACTTTTTTAGATGATGCTAAACAGGTTTGTGATGTTCGCAGTATGTTCGGTTATACCGGTACTTATAAAGGTAAAAAAGTATCCGTTATGGGCCACGGTATGGGCATTCCATCATGCTCGATTTATGTTCACGAGTTGATTTCAGAATACGGTGTAAAAAATATCATCCGTATTGGTAGCTGTGGCGCAGTTCGTGACGATGTCAATCTAATGGATATCGTTATTGGTATGGGTGCTTCAACCGATTCCAAAGTTAACCGCATCCGTTTTAACAACCACGATTTCGCCGCGATTGCGGATTACGGATTGCTTGAAACGGCCGTCAATCAAGCCCGCGCACAAAACGTGCCCGTGAAGGTAGGCAACGTGTTTTCCGCTGATCTGTTCTACACACCTGAAGGTGATTTATTCGAAAAAATGAATAAGCTTGGCATCTTAGGCGTGGATATGGAAGCGGCCGGTATTTATGGCGTTGCAGCGGATCTAGGCGCAAAAGCATTGACGATTCTTACCGTGTCAGACCACATCATTCGCGGTGAGAAATTAAGCTCTGAAGATCGCCAAACCTCTTTTAACGACATGATGAAAGTCGCGCTTGAAACAGCGATTAGTATCTAATTTTTAAACCTCAGCTGCTCACCCAAATTGGCAGCCTTAAATTACCCCGAGGGGGCGATTGTGTCCAACGACCAACTACCCAAGGACGCAGATGGTTTACAACTCAACTTTTGTAAAACATTGGCGTGTGACAACTTTGGACTGAGTGAAGCCGAACGGTACGTTCTGCAGCGCGTAAACCCGAAGCGTCCAACGATGGTTTGTCGTGAATGTGGAGCTTTCCCCCCCTTACTTAACAACCGAGAAGTGTTAAACGAATTACACCGTTTAAGGCAGCTTCACAGCGACGGTTTGCCCGCTTGTCGCAGTGATGATTGCCAAAATTTCGGTTTATCTGTTCATACACACAAACACCTCTATCACGCTTTTGGCTACAGCGGCGATCGCCAGCGATACCGTTGCAAAGCTTGTCAGAGTACCTTTGTTGATAAGTGGTCAGGAGCCAACAAAAAACTCGTTTTTCAAGAAACCTTACTCGGCCTACTCTTCATGAGTTATTCGGTGCGAGAGATTTGCCGTAAATTATCCATCAACCCAAAAACGTTTTATGATCATGTCGAGCACATTGCCAGTCGCTGTCGGCGAAAACTGGCCATGATTGATGCGCGTTGGGTGAATCATGCAAACCAATATGAACTGGCTTGCAATTACATCCCGCTCCAACCCCATAGCGACAACGGCGTATTGTGGTTTGCAACAGGTGAAGCCAAAACAGGTTACATACTCTGTCAGCACGTAAACTATTCCGCCAATGAAGAGCCTGCAGGCGAGCTTGATCACAACCCCTATCACTCGCCCGCGCGTTTTGTTTCTCGTGAACATTCATCCGAAGCGAATCTACCCACTCCTGACGCATCTCCGCTATTGCGTGAGCGTATTGATCAGAAATACCAAACAATTTTAGCCCGCGGTAATGTTGAAGACCCCATGGGTAACCTCACCACTTTTCATTACCCTTCTAAAGGCGCCTTGATTCGCCCTCCTTACACCTCTTATGCTCACTTCCTCCACGTGCTGGATTTGTGCCTTGAAGATAAGCGAGTTTCTATCTATCTGCCTCAAGATCCGGTTTTACGTTCTGCCGCATTGAGCGTCTGTTTGCCGCGAATCAAGCGTAAGAATGTTGACTTGATGTACGTTGAGGAAGATCCGCAATGGCAAAATGGACATTCCGTGAATAAAACGGACATTGTTCACATGGGATGGTGGCGAGATCGCTGGGCTATTGCTAATCAGGCACGGGCTGCCAAAGGTGTTTGCTATTTGGCAGGAGACAATCCAACACCCGAAGCTTGGCTCGATAAAGCATCGATTAAGCAAACAGAGTTCTATCAAAAACGCTTCCAACTGTTGTTCGAAAGCTTTATCAACGAACCGAGGCGCAAACTTCGCCCTGGCGGCCTACAACCAATGCTGGATATTTTTCGTGCTTGGCACAATCTGTGCTACCAAGATAAACATGGATTCACCGCCGCCCAAAATTTGGAATTAACCAAACATCCACTGACATTGAAAGAACTACTCTCTTAGATTTTTAGGTTATATTTAGACTGTGGATTGTGAAGTAGCGCAGATTATTGTGGTAATGAATAACCAATGCACCCACTTTTGGGAAAGTAAATAGTGCGCTTTAACGTTGGCTTCATATAATGAATCGGTGACTTAGGCTTCTTACTTTTGAGGAACAGCCCGTTTGGATAAAAGCCAATACCTTCTTGAAATTGAAATAGAACAGCTTAGAGCCCGTATTGAAACTGAGCCGGAGAAGGTGTCGATCGTCGCGGAGCAGTGTTTATTGAGAGCACAGCAGATCTTTTTCCCAGAAGGGGCGATTCAATGTTTGATCATTTTATCTCGCTGCGCTTGGTGTCTAATGGACTACCGCGTGGGTTTAAAATACATTAAAGAAGCCTTATCCACTCAGAACACCCTCGATACTGATGACTACCTCCCCGAAATTCTGCATATTCATGCGCTGCAACTTTGGGGTCAGGCCAAATATTATACCGCCCAACAATATTGGATAAATGCCCTAGAACAATCGGCTCTGGTTGATGAAGTTGAGATCCAAATAGAAAGCCTGATTGGTTTGGGAAACGTTTGGCGTATCACCAACGAATATCAGCTATCATGCTCAACTCATGAGTTAGCGGTTAAAGTTGCGAACAATAGCCGTATCCACTGGTTAGAAGGAAAAGCCCGTATTCTCTGGGCATGGGATCTCTACTTACTCAACCAATACATCGATATGCTGACCGTACTCGATGGTGCAGAAGAAGCACTACAGGATCATCCCGATAAAACTTGGCAAGCCGAGGTTTGGGATTTTCGCGGCTTGGCACTGCTCGGGCTTGAACGAATCGAAGATGCGGAAGCGGCAACCACCAAAGCACTCGAACTTGCCGTAGAGCATAACCTTGTGTGGATGAAGGCCCACTCATTCATTAGTCGAGCTCGTTTGGAACTGCTGAGAAAAGACTCCAAGAAAGCAACTGAGCTGTTGCTTCTTGCTGAAGCCTCTGCTGCTTCATTTGATAAAGGTGAGCTACTTTCACAAATTTGCTACCAACAATCCCTAGTCGCAGAGCAGCGTGGTGATTTTAAAGCTTCTTTAGCCTCATTTAAGAAATATCGCCAATTTACGGTTGAGATGCTTCGAGAACAAACGGCGCGCATTGGCCTTGATAAAGCAAGAGCCTCTAAGCGACAACTTGAGCAACGAGCACGTAAACTCATTAACCGTATTCGTGGTCAACACGAATACGACCCAGAGAAACATCTCTCCAATGTAGTTTCAGAGACTTATTGGTGGGAACAACTCATGCTGTTCAAGACCGAGTTGAAGCATTCTAATCACGCCGTCATTGTCATCCAACATAACGACTCAAAGTACCTCGATGTATGTACCGAGATTGCCCACTCGCTCTGTAACCAAAAAGATCTCGTTTCTCGTTTAAGTAGCGAACGCTTAGCGCTGCTTCTTGCCGATAAAGGCGACGCAGCGCTGCACGTCTTCCATGTATTGGCTAAGATGATTGAAATATACCCCTGGGAAAGAAAAGGATTAACGGGGTCGCTACCTCAAGTGATGTTCCAAGACATTTTGAGTTTCCCATTCACATTAGAACAACTGGAAGACAGTCAACCTCAGGAATGGTCGCATGGAAGTACTACTCAGTAAGATTAAAGATACGGGTTTGGATGCCACCTCCGTTTCCGGAGAGGAGGCCATCATTTTCTGGAATCACGTCCGACAACATATAGCCTCAACATCAAAAGAAAAAGCACTTAGCTACATCATCAGTGCAGAGTATCGTTCAGAACTGCATCAGTCGTCCGCCAGTATAGAGGAGCTTCGTCACGCCTTAGCATTACTTGAATTGCCTAAGGACGCCGAAATTATTTTGTCTGTGAAAAACAGTTTAAGCGATCGCCTAATGGAAAGCGGTGAATTTGCCGCGGCACTCAACGAATATGTGTCCGCTTCTAATATTGCCGTCGACACAGGTTACATTGACGAATATGTACTAGCCGTCATTGGCATGGGTAACCTGTGTGATGCTTATGGCGAGCACAGCCGAGCCCTTCGTTACTATCAAAAAATTGATAGTATTGATCACGCAATCACCAGCCGCTCATTACGCCTGCGTTATAAACTTTACATGCTATCGTGTTACATTCAACTGCACCGAATCTCCGCCGCCACCGACTTAATTAAAGAGTGTGAAGAGCTGAGTATTTTGGTCAGCGATAAAATTCTTACCGGGCAAATTTCACTCTATCAAGCTCAACTTTATCTTCATCAGGATCAAGTCGATAAAGCGCTCATTACGCTCTCTAGTGTTCAGTACAGTGCTGGAAATATGAATTCCACCTGGCTATCGAATATGATTCGAATTGAAACGGCCAACTGCCTGGCTAAAATAGGCAAAAGTCATATTGCCAATATGATGCTGGCCAGTACAGACAAACGTCTGCAACGATACACGTCACCCACGATGGCCAAGCAGCTGTATCGAGCATTCAGTGCCGTGTGCGAGCGCCAAGGCCTTTATCAAGCCGCCCTGATTTATGAAAAAAAAGGCTTTCGAATTGAAACTGATCTGATGAAAAACATCCCGATTAGTGAGCTGGGGGCCAATCAACTGCGTCGCTTATCGCGCTTTGAATTGCAATTGAAATTGATCTTATCTGAGATTGAAAATCGCGAGCTCAAAGAAACCACCGAACATCAAAAGAATGCCGTAGCCCAACTTCAACAGGATGTCTTCACTGACCCACTCACCACCTTACACAACCGCCGCTGGTTAGATGTAAAGCTGAAAGACCTACTGCTTCATGAGAAGCTATTTGCATTTCTAGTCATTGATATTGACCATTTTAAATCGATTAATGATGAACTTAGTCACTTGGTTGGTGACAAAGCGATAGTCAATGTTTCACGTGAGTTGAAAAACTACTTTAAATTCCGAGGCTCCTCCTGTGTCCGTTTTGGTGGAGAAGAGTTTCTGGTGATTTTAGAAGATTGCTCGCTCGACCAAGCTGAAATGCATGCCGAAAACTATCGTGAACGCATATTCCAATTCGGTTGGCACGATATTCTAGGTGAGCGCGGCTTAACCGTCAGTATCGGTATAACCTTACATCGAGATGGTGAAAATACACAACGCACATTCTACCGCGCCGACAAAGCCTTATATCGCGCTAAAGCGAATGGCCGCAACCAAGTGTGCACTGAGTAACTTTCCATCACGTTAAGCTATTGGCTGCCGTTTACACTCTTCATTGAAATACAGGAGCAACTATGTTTTTAGATTACTTTGCCCTTGGTCTACTGATTTTCGTAGCCTTGGTCATTTTTTATGGAATCATCGTCATTCATGATATCCCTTATGAAATAGCCAAAGAGCGCGACCATCCACATCAAGATGCCATTCATGTTTCTGGCTGGGTGAGTTTATTTACCTTGCACACTATCTGGCCATTTTTGTGGATTTGGGCAACCTTGTGGCGCAAAGATCGCGGTTGGGGGTTCACTAAACTTCAAGAAGAACAACACGATATTCATCATCGCGTCGATGAACTTATCGATCAAGTAGCAATACTCACTCGGGAGTTACATCAGCTAAAAGAGCAACAATCCATAGTAAACCTAGACGATACCAATAATCAGGAGACGAAATAATGGATTTACTTCTGATCATGACTTATGCCGCTTTGTGCATTGCGATATTTAAAATCTTCAAAATTCCATTAAATAAGTGGACCGTCCCTACCGCCGTATTAGGCGGTGTTGTTTTGATCGGCACCCTGATCTTACTGATGAACTATAATCATCCTTTTACTCAGTTAGGTAGCCAAGTTTTTTCCACAACACCTGTCGTATCAGGGGTACGAGGAAGAGTGATTGAGGTTCCGGTACAAGCAAACCAGCCCTTAAAACAAGGTGATGTGCTTTTTAGAATTGACCCTGTGCCTTTTGAAGCGGAATTGGCAAAAATTGAAGCTCAGATCAAAGAGGCGAGCCAAGGTGCACTCGGCCTAGAATCGAATGTTTCTGAAGCTGCGGCAGCGAAAGTACAGGCTATCGCTGACCGGGATAAAGCACAACGTGAGTATGCTCGTTATCAACGTGGGTATGATAAAGGTGCATTCACCGAGCAAGATCTTGATACCCGTCGCCAAGCTTATAAAGCAGCAGAGGCAGCAGTAGAAGTCGCCCAAGCACGTCTAAATCAAGCCAATATCTCATTAAACTCAGAAATCAATGGTGAGAATACTACCGTTGCTCGCCTGCTTGCCGATTTGAGACAAGCCCAATTCAACCTTGAACAAACCATTGTCAGAGCGCCTACTGATGGCTATGTGACGCAATTAGCTCTCAGACCAGGTGCGATGTCCGTACCATTACCCTTAGCGCCAATGATGACGTTTGTACACACAGAAGATAAAATCTACACAGCTGCATTTAGGCAAAATTCTCTTCAACGCCTAAAACCGGGCTTTGAAGCCGAGTTTTTGTTCAGAGCACTGCCCGGAAAAGTCTTCAAAGGAGAGGTGGTTGAGATATTGCCTGTGATTGGTGAAAGCCAGATCCAAGCACGAGGCACCTTGCTAGGAACTGAGGCATTACGTACCAATGGACGCGTACTCGTCACCCTTAAAGTTACCGATGATTTAAGCGATTATCACCTGCCGCTCGGTACCGCTTTTGAAGCCGCTATCTATTCAGACAGTTTCTCTCATGTCTCGATTATGCGTAAGGTACTCATCCGGATGAAAAGTTGGCAAAACTATCTCTACATAGATCATTAGATACCATCCATCACGACATACGTTGAAAAACAGCCAACCCAGATGTTGCTTGTCTAGTGACTATTGGCATCATGTTAAAAGGGTCGTAAACGACCCTTTTGCTACCTGTCGCTCCAACGCAGAATTCTAACTTCATTACCCGCTTCGGGTTTAATTGGAATATTGAGTGATAAAAGCAGCGAAACAAGTGCCATTACCGCTCCAATGTAAAAGACGCTCGCCGGAGAGATAAGCCAAATTAAACCAAACGTGGCGGGGATGAACACAGCCGCAATATGGTTAATGGTAAAAGAAACTCCCGCTGTAGACGCCATGTCCGCAGGATCTGCAATTTTCTGAAAATAAGTTTTAATCGCCAAAGCCAAGGCAAAAAAGAGGTGGTCAACCACATAAAGTGCCGCCGCCCAATGTGCGTTTTGTACAAGACCGTACCCAACAAAAACAACAATCAACCCCGTGTATTCAAACAGTAGCGCTTTACGCTCGCCGACTACACCAATGAACTTACCAATACGTTTAGCAAACAAAAAGTTGAACAAATAGTTGATCAAAAACAGTAAGGTAATATCGGCCGCTGAATAGCCAAATTTCTCCACCATAAGGAAACCAGCGAAAACAGTGAAAATTTGCCTACGCGCACCACTCATGAAGGTCAAGGCGTAATACAGCCAATAACGTTTGCGTAGCACGAGCTTTTTATTTTGTGGCACTTCCGCTTTAAATTCAGGAAAGGCAAAGGCAATGATCAACACCAGCACAAAACCAGCACCGCCAGAAATGGCATAGACCCATTTAAAATCGAGCTGAAACACTTCTAACATTACCCACAAAGCACCGTAAGTGATCAGTGATGCAAGTGCTCCAACCGAAATGAGTTTGCCAAGCATTTCTGGCGCTTCATCTTTATTCAACCACTGCAAAGACAAGGATTGTTTAAGCGTTTCAAAGTAGTGGAACCCAGTCGACATCAATAATGTCGTGAGCAGTAACCCGGTTAAAGAAGGGAAAAAACCCGTCATCGCGGTTCCTAACGTCAACATACCCAATGAGATCAGGATAAATCGCTGCTCTCGAATGAACAGTAAAACGAATACGGCGGTGAAGGCTAAAAATCCGGGGATTTCTCGTACACTTTGTAATAAGCCAATGTCTGAACCATCGAAATTCGCTTTTTCAATCACGAAATTATTCAACAGTGCCATCCAACTAGAAAATGCAATCGGCACAATAATGGAGATAATCAATAGGAAATTTTGTGGCGTGCGCCAACCTTGAGAGACTTTAGGGTACATGAGAGATCCTTATCTATGTTTCAGCGCATCATATACTCAAGTCGCCTTAAAAGGCGAGAGCTCATCACAACAGGAAACAAGGTTAGGGATTAGCACTGCTAAATTACACCGTTCGGGTATAAGATCGACCGAGACACAAATATTGGGATTTAACATGACGATTACGTTCGCAACGATTAATTTATTCAATTATTTAGCTCCGCCGAACGCATATTATCAGTTCGACAATATTTACACGCAAGCAGAGTGGCAGAAAAAAAAGCAATGGTTTAGCCAGAAGATCAAACAGCTGGATGCCGATATCATTGGCTTTCAAGAAGTTTTCAGTTTTGATGAACTGCGCAACCAGATGATGGATTTAGGCTACCCGTATGTGGCCTGTGTAGATGAACCTATCGTCAAAGATGGATACATCTATAGCCATCCGGTTGTGGTGATTGCCTCTCGCTATCCTCTGCGCCAAGTGAGCGCCGTACATGGCACGTTACCAAACCAAGCTGCCCCTTTTTGCTTTAATCGTACACCGTTACACGCTACGGTTTGCCTGCCAATGCTCGGGGATATCGATGTCTATATTGTGCATTTTAAATCTCAACGTCCGGCAGAATCGCCTGCGGCACCTCATCATCTGATCGATGAATGGCAACAAGAAACGCTAGGACGCTGGCTCTCTACTGTTCAGCGAGGCTTTGAAGCAAACCTGACTCACCAATATATCGTCAATACTCAAAAACAAACTGGGCGGCCTTGTGTGCTAATGGGCGATTTTAATAAACCGTTACATCACGAGGAGTTTCAAGGACTACTATCGCAGGCCTTATACCGCAGACCAGAAACACAACAACCGCTGGCTGGCTATGCGCTTTACGATGCTTGGGATCTGCATACCGAGAGTGTTGAGCAGCCTCGCAAAGCCACTCATTACGCCGGAGCCACGGGATCTGTACTCGACTATATTCTCCTTTCCGCAGACTTCGCGCCTTTTATCCAGCCAATGAAAAGCTATATCAGCCACTATACTGTGCTTGATCAACATCTGGTCAACCCGAGCTATGAGCTCGATAACTTTAGTACTGACCATGCACTGGTCGCGGTCACATTAAAAGTAAACACAGCACCGAGCTAATGGGCTTGTATGCTACGACTCTCGATGCAATAAATGCTGCCATTCACTGTGTCGATTTAAATAATGCACAACATAACTACAGACAGGTTTAATGGTGTAACCTTGCGCTTCAATTTGCGGTAATACACTCTCCATCATTATTTTTCCGTATCCTTTACCCTGAAGTTCATCCGGTACGCGAGTCGAAGTAATAAACAACACTTCATCCTGTTGTTGGTATGTCACAGTTGCGAATAGATTCCCCTCAAGATGTACTTTATATTGACAATTTTGTATATCATGTTGCACTTCATGAATCATGGTAACGTCCTAATTGATATATAAATCAAATAAATTGATATTCTCAGAATTGAATCTTCCAACATCTACCCCTAGAATTTAAACTATTACAAAAATTAGAATAAAATGCAGCTACTGCATCACGGAGAAAATTAAGATGGAATCGCAGTCGGCAGTGCTGAAAGATGAACAGAACCCAAACCGTTCAACCGAACGTAATAAAACCCTATCGACACTTAATAGTACTGATGCGTTATCTATGGTTGAACACAGTAGCGAACTAACCTTAAGTATAACCACTCCCGTTGGTACGAAATTCCAGTGTAAAACGTCATTTATCGGTACCTACTCTCATTCCCATCTCCTTGTAGAAATTCCTAAAATTTCCGCAGATGATCTCTCTTTTTTCTTCCAAGAAGGTTTTTGGATGAATATCAGAGCTATTTCACCACGTGGCGAAGGAGCTTTAATCCATTTTCGTAGCCAGTTGTTACATGTATTGCAAGAGCCTATACCGCTCGCCATGTTATCTATTCCCAACAGCATGCAAGTGACCCAACTGCGCAAAGAAGCTCGTTACGATGTGAATCTAGCAGGAAAAGCAACGGTAGGAACGCATAAGTCGGATTGTGAGGTAAGAGATCTCTCCAAAAGTGGCTGTCGTTTTGTCACACCTCCTCTTGGGCGTACTTTCCAAGTGGGTGATAAGATTAGTCTCGAATTATTTACTGATCCTCGCAGCAGCCAATTCTTTGCGCCTTTGATGGGTAAAGTTTGTAACTTGCAACGCTCACTGCACTATGCTCGTTACGGAGTGCAGTTTGATGAAGAAGGTGTCAAAAATGCGAAAAGTTTATTAGGTCAACTGAAGTTTGATGGCACCAAATTGACGTTGAAGTAATAAAAACGCCCTGTTAAACAAGTTAAGTCAGGGCGTTTTTACTTTTTACATTGCTTTTAACTGCATTGTTTTTAACCTAGAAAAGAAATATATCCCTGCAAGATAACCAAATTCACAATATCCACAAAGAATGCACCTACGATAGGCACTACCATAAACGCTTGTGGTGATGGCCCATATCGTGTCACCAATGAGCCCATATTCATCACAGCGGTTGGGGTTGCTCCAAGACCAAAACCGCAGTGCCCACCAGCGATCACAGCAGCGTCATAATTTGATCCCATGACTTTAAATGTCACAAAATAAGCAAAAATACCCAACACGACCGATTGCACCGCTAAAATCACCAGAAATGGGACAGCCAAGTCAAAAATATTCCATAACTTTAAACTCATGAGTGCCATTGCAAGAAATAGCGATAGAGAAACGGTGCCTAAGATGTCAACGGTTTCAGCATCAATTTTATGAACTTTCGTCAATTCCAGTATATTGGTAATGAACACACCGATGAAAAGCGCATAGACAAAATCGGGGATCATCAACCATTTGATTTCAAATGCACTTACCCACTGTTCTAAATATTTAGCACCAGTGACACAAATAAGAAGGATGAACAAACCCTCGATCACTTTCTTAGCGGTGACTTTATCTTCTTCATATTCATTGTACGTAACCAGCTCTGGGAACTTATCGTGCGTTTTGGTTCCTCGTCCATACTCAGATTCAAACCCGTTTTTATTAATGAGTTTTTGGGCAACTGGGCTACCGATAATCCCACCAATGATCAAACCAAAGGTCGCTGAGGCCATGGCAATTTCTAGCGTATTGCTAAGCCCATAATTGTCGTTGAATGTTTGAGCCCACGCCGCTCCCGTACCGTGTCCACCCGAGAGGGTAATAGAACCGGCGATCAACCCCATCAGTGGGTCAAGACCAAGAGCCGTCGCTAACGATACACCGACGCCATTTTGGATGATGATATAAAACGAGGCAACGGCGAGGAAAAGAAAGACTTTTGCTCCACCCTTAACCAGTTGAGTGTAATTGGCCGCAAGGCCTACGGTGCTGAAAAACATCAGCATAAAAATATTCTGCAACGGCAATGAGAACTCTAAATCTAAGCCGTAAAAATGTAGAAGAGTGATCGCGAAAGCGACAATTAAGCCACCGACGATGGGCTCAGGGATGTTGAACTTTTCCAAGATAGGCAGTTTTGCGTTAATAAAGTGGCCTAAAAAAAGCACGCTAATAGCGATTAAGAAAGACTCAAGGGGCCCAATTGAAATTAAATGGTGCATATAACCTCTTATTTCTGCTTCACTCATCTTCCTTAATGAGTTTGGAGATCATCAAAGAAAGCTTGATAAACTCGAAAAAAATACGATTGATCGATACGGATCATCCTTATGGATATTGTTTATTTACAATGATATACGATGTTTATTTGATGGGTTTTACGAACGTATGGCCTAACTGGTTTTGCTCGAAAAACATCTTCGCTCACGGCTTTTGATTGTCATTTGCAAACTCTCATTAGACGAGCGAGGAGGCGTATCATACCTAACAGACAAAAAAAGAGCCAACCGCAATGATGCGATTGGCTTATATATAGTGTGAACAAATTCATTCACTAACAACGTCAGTTGGCTAGGTGACCCTCGGCTTTAAGAAGGGTCGAATAGTATTATGCATGAAGTATGCCAACTAAAAAAGGTCTGCTTTTTAGCTATGCATCGCATTAATTCATCAAAATGTAGTACTTTTTCGCATTACGCAAATTGCATTATGCGAAACGAATGCAAAACAATACTCACCCAGTTGCTATAAAACAAACTAACTTTCTGAGCTTTTTCACCTTAAGCCAGCATCACTCACTCATCTTTTGTACAAGCATTTCTTAGTTATTTCATTATATACTTCCGGTACATACACTTAATCATGCAGATTCAATGAACTATTTCAGTACGTTTTTAAAAGGGATGGCCATGGGCGCCGCCGATGTTGTACCGGGTGTTTCGGGTGGAACCATTGCATTCATCACTGGTATCTATGACACTTTGCTTGAAAGCATTCGTAGGATTAATCCAAGTTTATTGCGCATAGTCAAACGAGATGGGTTAGCCGCCGCATTTCAACATATTAATGGCTTCTTCTTGCTCGCACTGTTTGGGGGAATATTCACCAGTATCCTCTCTTTGGCTAAACTCATTTCTTGGCTGTTAGCCACGCATCCTATTCCCATTTGGTCATTCTTCTTCGGTTTAATTCTGGTTTCGGTGTTCCATATTGTGAAACAAATTGAGCAGTTCAAACTTTCTCGGTTGCTCTTCGCTTTGCTGGGAATTGCGTTTGCTTACAGTATTACGGTACTTAACCCAATGCAGATGGAACCAACAGCGCTGAACACAGTTCTAGCCGGTGCTATTGCCATCTGCGCCATGATTCTACCGGGAATTTCAGGCAGTTTTATCCTGTTGCTGATTGGTATGTACGCACCGGTACTGGGCGCGGTGAAAGAGATGCAAGCCGATATTTTGGCACTCTTTTTACTCGGATGTGTCGGTGGTTTACTGAGTTTTTCTCACGTATTATCTTGGTTACTCAAACAATTTAGAGACTTGACCTTAATTTTTCTTACTGGATTAATGATCGGCACCTTACCCAAAATCTGGCCTTGGAAAGAAACGCTCACTTGGCGAACCAATTCTCACGGCGAGCTCGTTCCTTTGCTACAGCGAAACCTTTCTCCATTCGAATTTGAGTCCATCACTTCACAGCCTTCGCAACTGCTGGTAGCCATTTTATTGATGCTTTGCGCTGTTGCCCTCGTGCTTGGCTTGGAGCAATATGCAAAACATCACGATGTGTAAATCACACCGCATAGCATGAATGAGAAAAGGTGGGGAGACTCACCTTTTCTATATTGATTTATTGCACATTTTATCCATTCGTCACCACTGCAAAAAGATAGCTGTGATAACATTCGCGTTTTATAACCGCTTGGATTGTCCCCATGCACAACGCAATCAAAATCGGCGTCTTTGTTCTAGCCCTGCTAGCGGGTTACTTTAGCAGCGATATTTTCAATTGGCTCTCTTCAGCAAACTCTTCTCCAGACATTAATCGATATTGCCAGTTGTCGAGTACCCCTTGTCGACAAGGAGATGTTGTCATGACATTGGCACACGATAAATCTCAACCTTTGTTGGCTAACACTCTGACCGTTGAATGGCCGCAAGCCAATGCAAGTAAACTCACACTCACACTCAATGGGCTAGAGATGGAGATGGGCACCGCTAAATATGTACTGACGCCGCAGGAAGACGGGCTCTACACAGCACAGATTGTACTCCCAGTTTGCACGACTGAAAAAATGACATGGATTGGCGAGCTCTCTGATGGTCGTACCCAAGTATTCCCGGCAATAAGGATGGAAAGATGAGTAAAAATTGGTCTCTGGCATTGGTGGTTGCGTTTGTATTAGGCTTTGGCATAAAAACCTATTTTGATACGCAGCAAAGTATGGATTTAGAGGGCGGTAATAGCTCATCTTCTGAGGTGATTTTATTTGGCAAAGCAAATCAACCCATCTCTATTTTTGATACTAAAGATGAACGCATACGTGTTGTTTACTTCGGCTTTACACGCTGCCCAGATGTCTGTCCAACATCTCTGGCTATGTTAGCAGGTGCACTCAATCAACTGGATGATGTAACCAAAGCAAAGCTGCGCCCTTTATTTATCTCTCTCGATCCAGAGCGTGACGCTGCCGATGCTTCTCATCAATACGCCCAATATTTCCACCCTATGATCGAGGGACTTTCTGCTCCTCTAGACATTACAACACCACTGGCGCATCAGTATGGCGTCATTTTCCGCAAAACCGAATTAAAGGGATCTGAACTGAAATACACATTAGATCACAGCTCCTACTTCTACTTTTTACAACCAGATGGAACATTAATCACTAAAGTTCCACACACGCTTTCACCGGCTCCCATTGTTGAAGCCATCAAAACAATAATGACGTCATCACAAGGAAAATAACATGAAGCTCAATGCTCTTTTTTTAGCAAGCCTTGCCTTTAGCCCACTTGCTTTTGCGAACACAGATATTATGGTACATCACCCTTACGCACGTGCTACCGCACCAACCGCCACCACCAGCGCAGTATTTTCTCAAATCATGAATAAAGGTGAAACGGACCGTTTCATTGTATCGGCCAACACCGATGTGGCAGGGAAAGTTGAATTGCATGATGTAATCACCGAAGGAGATGTGATGAAAATGCGTCAAGTCACTGAATTTAAAATTCCGGCCAAAGGGCACGTCGAACTCAAACCGGGCGGCTTACACATCATGCTTTTTGATTTGAAGAAACCATTGGTTGAAGGTGAAAAGATTGACGTACAACTGACCTTTGCCAATGGTGAGCAGCAAACCATTACTGCACCAGTAAAAAAAGTGATGAGTGGTATGGCACACCATTAAAAAGAAGAGGGTGAGCGATGTTGGCTTACCCTCTTTTATCATCTCACTAACCGCTCATTGCCCAGTTTAATGGCGAGAGCGAGACATCCCGACGAGAGGCTTATCATTCCACCACCACAAATGCTACATTTTATTTACATTTCACTCAAAATCGATTGCATTTCCACACATTGATTAATTATTTGTGCTGATTATCAATTAATTCTAGACACAATATCCCGCGTAGATATCATTACCCTCTTCAGTGGAGCTCACTGATGTCACTATAACTCTATTTGTCTACCATAACCGATGCTATGGCTTCGTAGTATTTAGGTCATGCAGGATGTAATTCGATTTATTGCAGGGATAACTATGCAAAGCAACAATATTTTCGCCCGTTTTGCGCGTGGCAATTTGGTTCTGCAAATACTCGCCGGTATCGTTCTCGGTGGGATATTAGCAACCCTTTCACCCGATGATGCGAAAAGCGTCGGCCTACTTGGCGACCTTTTCGTTGGCGCACTTAAAGCCGTAGCGCCGATCCTCGTGTTTATTTTGGTCGCCGCGTCCATCGCAAACCAAAAGAAAAACCAACACACTTATATGCGCCCAATCGTGGTGCTTTACCTTTTTGGGACCTTCACCGCCGCTCTTACTGCAGTTGTATTGAGCTTTATCTTCCCTACAACCTTAACATTGGTTGCGGGGGCAGAAGGTGCAACGCCTCCTCAAGGCATCGCTGAAGTGCTTAATACCCTGCTGTTTAAGCTGGTTGATAACCCAGTCAATGCTCTAATGAGTGCAAACTATATTGGCATTCTGGCATGGGCTGTTGGGTTGGGCTTAGCTTTACACCATGCCTCAGCAACAACTAAAGCCGTATTTGAAGATTTAAGCCACGGCGTTTCACAAATTGTGCGTTTTATTATTCGCCTAGCACCGTTTGGTATTTTCGGCTTGGTTGCATCCACGTTTGCCACGACTGGCTTTGAATCTTTGGCTGGTTATGCCAACCTTTTATTCGTATTACTCAGTGCTATGTTGATCATCGCATTAGTTGTCAACCCAATCATTGTGTACGCGAAAACTCGCCAAAACCCGTATCCATTGGTGTTCCAGTGCTTGCGTGAAAGTGGTGTCACCGCATTTTTCACACGCTCAAGCGCCGCCAATATCCCAGTAAACATGGCGTTGTGTGAGAAACTAAAACTGGATGAAGATACTTATTCAGTCTCGATTCCACTCGGTGCGACCATTAATATGGCTGGTGCCGCCATTACTATCACAGTTCTCACCCTAGCGGCAGTAAACACAGTAGGTATTGAAATTGACCTGATGACAGCCTTGCTACTGAGCATCGTTGCTGCTGTTTCTGCCTGTGGCGCATCCGGTGTGGCCGGTGGTTCACTGCTGCTGATCCCGCTCGCATGTGGGTTATTTGGCATTTCAAATGACGTAGCAATGCAGGTTGTTGCCGTTGGCTTTATCATAGGCGTGATTCAAGATTCAGCTGAAACAGCGCTCAACAGCTCCACAGATGTTGTCTTCACTGCTGCGGTTTGCCAAGCTGAGTACAATAAATCAGCATAATCATTCGATACACTAAAACCGATACCAACAAAAATCCCCAGCCGATTCGCTGGGGATTTTTATTTCAGAGATTTTTTATTTACAGTGCTTAGCCACTTTATCGATCCAGCATTACCTGTCCATTGAAGTATTGGAGAAATCTAATCGCGTTAGAACCTCATGATCATCAGATGGGCTGGATGACAAACGCTCTTCGGAGGCATCCGCCCCTACGCTCAATGAGAGATCGTCTTCATCAGGCAACTCCCCTTTCTCTGGGATAGGGATCCCACGTTTGTAGAGCTTGTTCAGCGCCTTAATAATTGAGTGTTTACTTACAGTACCCGCGCCGATTTTCTTCATGAGTGGTTTGGCCAACGATTGCAACCCCACAACAGAATCGACACCGATACGTGAGCCCACTTGATCTCTTAGCACCTTTGCTGGTTCAAAACCAAAATGAGCCGATAAAAATAACCAAATATAAGCAATAGCATTGCCATTTGAACCTTTATCTATCCAAGCTTCTCCTGCGTGATACATCGCCTCTACATGACCTTTTTCAGAAGCTCGCTCTAACCAATAACAAGCTTTACTGTGGTCCATTGCGACACCAACACCCTTAAGGTAATTCAAGCCTAGTTTCATCTGTCCTATCGGGCTATTTAGCTTCGCGGCTTTGGAATACCAAAATGTTGAATCCGCTGGTGATGGCGCAATATTGTCATGTGAAACACACCAATCCCCCATAAAAATCACAGCGTCGAGCAAATTCGCT
Source organism: Vibrio sp. RM-69-4 (assembly GCF_024743775.1). Classification (NCBI taxonomy): domain Bacteria; kingdom Pseudomonadati; phylum Pseudomonadota; class Gammaproteobacteria; order Vibrionales; family Vibrionaceae; genus Vibrio; species Vibrio sp. RM-69-4. Next base: position 54,096 of record NZ_JAMQXI010000064.1, on the reverse strand, counting down.
TCCGCAGCCTCTTGTACTAACGAGACTCCTTTCGCAGTATTCGCTTCCACGCCACGGCCATGAATATAGGCCATGCCAGTTTCATACTTTGCGGTTAAGTTACCTTCAATGCCTGCAATACAAGTCTGCCAAAACTTCTCTTTTTCCCGCAAAATCAGATCATCTCGAAACTTTTGGCAAATCCGAACAACACCATACATTCCCGTAACATTGTCATAATTTGCCGCTTTGTCATACCAGTACATCGCCTCTTTGAGGTTGGTTCGTTCGGCTTCTTTCGCTAAATACAAAATCGTCGGCACATGGCCTGTTTCGGCCTTAAACAAGCGATCTTGTCTTTCTTGTTCACGTGATTTTTCTATCGCTTTGCGATAAGCGATTTCTCTCTCTTTTCTCTCTTCCTCTAAGCGTTTTTTGCGCAAAGAGAGCGAAAACATCCACACGAAGATGAGGATAAGTGATAACCCGGTTGCGCCTATGGCAATCCCAATAGTGCTCATTGATTCAAATCTTATTTAGCTGATTAACTTCATTATCGACCATTTTTCTCAATCTTTGAAAAAGTCTGACCACATTCATTCTGTCTCGAACCATTTAAAGCATACGAAACAGTCAAATTCGTTCATCCAAAACAGAGAGGCCACTCTATATCTAATGCTCGTGATATCTAATGCTCGTGGATTAATTAAGCCACATAGCCTTAGCACTAAGATAGTACCGTACTCTTTTCAAGAGTGTTACGCACAATCACACTAATTGAGGAATAGATTCCGATTTGGGTCAATGAATGAAAAAACGCAGCCAAATCGCTGCGTTCATTCCAGATCAAAAATGAGCCACTCACTTTACTCTCTCATCAAAACCGCGATGGATTGATAGGGCTCGAGTACTAGATTTTCTTCTAATTTTTCAATCTCTTGATAATTAGAGCTCAAACACTCCACCGCTCTCAATTGAAACTTTTCGGGTATTGTTAAACAAACCGTGGCCGATGAAAAATTACTGATCACGACAATTTGCTCACCTTGGTACTCGCGCACATAGCCAAACACTTGATCATGTTCTTCAAATAAAGGCGTGAACGATCCATAGACGATGGACAGGTGTTTTTTACGCAGTGCAATTAACTTTTTATAGTGATGGTAAATCGATTGTTTATCAGCGAGCGCTTGTTCAACATTGACTTTTAGGTAGTTAGGATTCGCCTCTATCCACGGAGAACCTTGAGTAAATCCGCCGTGTTTATCCGCTGACCATTGCATTGGCGTTCGAGCGTTATCACGGCTGTTTTGATGAATAGCATCCAGCATATGTTGATGAGAAACGCCCGATTCTGTCTTCACACGATAAAAATTTAACGTCTCGATGTCTCGGTATTGATCGAGCGAATCGAAGGCCACATTCGTCATACCAATCTCTTCGCCTTGATAAATATAAGGCGTGCCTTTCAGAAAGTGTAAGCTCGTTGCCAACATTTTCGCAGATTCAACTCGGTAGCGTTTGTCATCACCATACTTAGATACAGCGCGTGGCAGGTCATGATTATTCCAAAATAATGAATTCCAACCCTGATCGGCAAGCTCAATCTGCCACTTGGTTAATACCTGTTTAAACTGCTTAAGATCTAACGGAATAGGGTTCCATTTGTCACCCTGCTCCCATGTCAAAGTGATGTGTTCAAATTGGAAAACCATCGATAACTCACGACGACTCGGCGCACTGTACAGTTTTGCAATGTCTGGTGTGGCTCCCCAAGTTTCTCCCACGGTCAGCAGATCTTGATTACCAAAGGTGGCGGCATTCATTTGCTGTAATAACGGATGCAAGCGCGGGCCATTACCAGTAATGCCCTTATCAATTTCTTTGCCAATTAAATCAATAACATCTAATCGAAAACCACCAATACCCTGTTCAATCCACCAGTTCATCATGCTGTGCACTTCTTGCTGCACTTTAGGGTTTTCCCAATTCAGATCTGGCTGACGTTTAGAAAAAAGGTGGAAGTAATATTGCTGCGTTTGCTCATCCCAGTGCCAAGCACTGCCACCAAAAATTGACCCTGTATCATCCGGCGCACTGCCATCCGGTTTTGCATCCCGCCAAATGTAGTAATCTCGATACGGATTGTCTCGCGATTGCTTCGCTTGTAAAAACCATTGGTGTTCATCCGATGTGTGATTAACGACAAGATCCATCACTATCTTAATATTGCGTTTTTGTGCTTCGCTCAGTAAACGCTGCATATCTTCCATGGAACCAAACTCTTGAGCTATTGCTTGGTAGTCAGAAATATCATAACCGTTATCATCCATTGGAGATTGATAAACAGGAGATAGCCAAATAACGTTAATGCCTAACTCTGCAAGGTAATCAAGCTTACTAATAATGCCATTTAAATCGCCGATACCATCGTGATTAGAATCGTAAAAACTGCGCGGGTATATTTGGTATACCACAGCGCTATGCCACCATTTGGGTTCCATGGTATTGCCTTTTTGTAAATTAATTTATTGCTCATCATAATGAGAGCTGACGCAAAGTAACAATAGAACATTCCCCATATGATATAGCCAATACCTATATCATAAGAAAAATCACTATAGTTAGGCCTCTCTGCATGCAAAGAGATTAAAAAAACATCACCTAAAATGTGATTTATGCCAAACATGATAGCAATAAGCAGAAGACAAGATAAAACAGCATGGATAAATCCCTTCGATATTTTTTGATGGTTGCGATTGAAAATAATATTAAGCAAGCCGCAGAGAAACTGCATATCAGTCAACCATCTCTTACCACAGCAATTAAAAAGCTTGAACATGAACTTGGAGTTGAGCTATTTATTCGCCGCTCAAAAGGTGTAGAGCTCAGCGCTTATGGCAAACTATTTAGGGAGTATGTGCAGGAGCAACAAGAAAAGCAGCAACAACTGTTACATCAGTTCACCGATATGCAACAGAGACATCAAGGAAAATTAAAGCTTGGCACTGGGGAAGCGTGGTGGGAATTATTTGTTCGCGATACGGTATGCCTATATCAAAAAAACACCCCTAATTGTTCAATACATTTGGAATTTGGCAATAACCTTTCTTTGATCCATCATTTGGTGCAGGGAGATATTGACCTCTTTATTGGCCATGAAATTCAAGATCTACACGAAAGGTGTAAAGTCCATTTCCAACCTTTGTTCCGAGACCAAGAAGCATTGTTTGTATGTTCAAGCCATCCGATATTGAATACAAAAAAAAGTGATGATGAACTTCTGCTTGAACAAGCCCAATACCCTCTCATCCGCGTCACGCCGGATCATTCTCGACATCGTACAATGTTGGCTGAACATGCATCACTGGCTAAACAATATACGGAACAAAGAGAGAGTAAAAGAGCCATCTATGATGTCGATTCTTTATTTGCTAGCATAGATATATTAGAGATGGCTAACGCTGTAATGCCATATAGCGATAAAATGTGCCATTGGATGGCCAGAAGAAATATTGCAACATTAACCATCAACAAAAAGAAAAAAGGTAATGTAGGAATTTATATTAAACAAGGCATAGCTGACCCAAAAATTACCAGTTTTATTGAAATACTAACGAAGTATACCTCTTCCTTATGAAGGCTAACACCCTACTAAACAGATTATTGAAGATCAGTGTGGACTAAAGCCTTGATAACATAGGCTTCCGGCACACAAAGCGGGCATTACAACAATAGTTTTTGTTTTGGTTCACACTTTTGAAAGTAGAAAAACTCACCGTGTTATCTACCGTAGTTACATTCTATCAATATTAGAGCAATGATATTGATAGAATCTATATCAAACTCACTTTCATCTATTTCTTATTGCAAGCAAAAGCCGTTATATTTTCAACAGGACTTACACTCAAGGACTCATGCGTACCATATTCGCTTCGGGCCTAGGTAAAACAGGAAATAGTGATGAAAAATTCAATTAAGAATCTGTCTATCTGTACACTGGCCACTTTAATGGCGGCACCACTGATGGCGATGCAAGAAGGTGAAATCACCATTTGGATTAACGGTGATAAAAGTTATGATGGCTTAGCGCAAATAGGCCAACAATTTGAACAAGATACTGGAATTAAAATCATTGTTCAGCATCCAGAATCGCTTGAAGCGAAATTCCAACAGCACGCTGCAACTGGCAGTGGTCCTGATATTATTTTTTGGGCACACGATAGATTCGGTGGCTATGCAGAAGCAGGCTTGCTTCACGAAATCAAACCAAGTAAGCAATTTAAAGAAAAGTTGGTCGATTTCAGTTGGGATGCCGTTACCGTTAATGGAAAATTGGTTGGCTATCCTCTTGCTATTGAGGCCCCTTCTCTTATTTACAATAAAGATCTGTTACCAACACCGCCTAAAACTTGGGAAGAACTAGTCAGTATTCATAATACAATGGAGAAACAGGGTAAAAAAGCCATCATGTGGGATATTAAAAATGCTTACTTTACTTGGCCTGTTATTTCCTCTGGCGGTGCCTATGCTTTTGAAAAAATTGTAGGGGGTTACAATGCCAAAAGTACCGGAGTTAATAATGAAGCAGGAATCAACGGTCTGCAGTTTTTAGTTAATATGGTTAATCAAGGTGTATTGAACCCAAACATGGATTATGCCGTCTCTGATGCTGCATTCAGCAAAGGAGAGGTGGCCATGACGATAAACGGCCCATGGTCTTGGGGTAATTTAGATAAATTAGGCATAAATTATGGCGTTGCAGAGCTGCCAACGCTAAACGGTGGCAAAGGTAATCCTTTTGTTGGCATTCTAAGTGCTGGGATTAATTCGGCCAGCCCGAATACTGATCTTGCCGTTGAGTTTTTAGAAAATTATGTCTTTCAAGATGATGCACTAAAAATCATGAATGACGATAAGCCACTTGGCGCAGTAACGTTAAAATCGTTTCAAAAAATCTTAGAACAAGATCAGCGAATCAAAGCCACTATGATTAACGCCGAAAATGGTGAAATTATGCCTAATATCCCACAGATGACAGCATACTGGTTTGCCGAAGGGGCAGCGATTGATAATGCGATGCAAGGAAAACAAGGTGTCAAAGAAGCATTAGATATGGCAGCGAAACAAATCACGAAATAATTCATCCCCAACAAGCACAATTTTCATGTTCACCTTTGGGTACAGTCTACTGTACCCCTTTTTATAGGTATCGGTCATGACTTCAAAATATAGACATTCTCAAATTACCTCAATAAACCAAACACAAACACGCCTTCTCATTTGTAAGGAGTTCACGCCGATATGTGGTGTAGAACCGAGTACACCAAGAATTGATGGCACTTTAGAGCTAGAAAATTTATTTTCAAATCTAGCAATAGAAAGTACCTCAAAATTTTCTTATGTATTCAGTGATGGCGTGGATGGATATTATCAAGGACATACCTATGGCTTCAGCTCAAGCGGTAATTACCGTCATTCTCAAGGTTGGTATTTAGGTCAATTTGCGTCATTTGTAAACGGTAACATCAATGATAAAACACAAGCCAGTAAAGCCCGCTTGATGCCTTTTGGCATTGAACATCACTATGTTGGTACATCTTCTGTAGAATGTTTGAGCTTATTACAAGGTCAACGACTTGCTTGTCTCACCATCACCTCTGAGTCCAAACAATCTCTTGCCATACTCCCTGAGCTTAATATATTAGTAAATGCAAGCAAACCTGAATGCATCGATGACGTCCTTATCTATGAAATAAATGACGCAAATTCTGTTAGCGAAGAACCACGTTTTATTGCGATTAGCGCAAATCAATCCGTTATTGCCAAAGAAATGGCAACCGATGAATGTGCAACCACCTCTAAATTAATGGGTTTAAGTGATTCTAATGTAAAGCTGATGATTAGTTCCACTGAATCAACCCAAAAATTAGTCATTTACCTCTACTTTGAAAGCACCAAAACAGAGGCAATAAAAGGAGCTCAACTCGCAGCGCAAAACCATGCAAATATTATTTTTCAAAACAATCTGTATTGCTTTCTGACACGTAATTATCTATGGACCAACGATCTGGAGTATAACAGAGCCGTGATGTGGTCTAGATTGGCAAGTCGTACATTTGTGAACCAAGAGTTTGGTTCTGGTATATGGGCTGGTTTACCTTGGTTCAAAGACTGTTGGGGAAGGGATACGTTCATAGCCTTATCTGGGACAAGTCTCATTAATGGTCAATTTCCAGAGTCCAGAGCAATCATTGAAAATTTTGCTTCCATGCAAATGCAAGATCATACTTCAGTCAATTACGGTCGTATTCCCAATCGAGTAACGAGCAAAACGGACATAATATATAACACGACCGATGGTACGCCTTGGATGATTAGGGAGGTGATGGAATATATTAATTACAGTGGCGATATCGCTTTTGCAAAGGATATTTATCCGATTGTAAAACGATTTATTGATGGGATAGAAAGTAATTATCTTAGTGAAGATGGGTTACTAAAACATCGTCATCCCGATACCTGGATGGATGCAAAAATCAAAGGTCAAATTCCATGGTCTCCTCGCGGACCGAAAGCTAATGATATTCAAGCATTGCTATTTGAAAGCTTTCATGTTGCGGCACGTCTGGCAGAAATGAATAAAAATGATCTAGATCATCGATATTATTTAAAATTAGCTGAAAAATTAAAGATGAGTTTTATCAGAAAATTTTGGGATGAGGATAAAAAACAACTAGCTGATCATCTAAAAGAGTTCGATATACCAGATAATAGCGTACGTCCAAATCAATTAATGGTACTATCCATCCCACAGACAGAAGCCTTTCTTCCACTAGAAATTGGGCAATTTATTATTCGAAATAGCATTGATAATCTTTTATTTCCATGGGGTATTTGTTCCTTAGAGCAATATCACGAAGATTTTCACCCCTACCATGATAATCGCTCTGAGTACCATAAAGATGCGGCATACCATAACGGTACGATTTGGGGTTGGAACGCTGGTTTTACCGTCAGTGCATTAACAAGTTTTAGCAAGCAAGATTTGGCTTTTCAATTATCCAAAAACTTAGCCAAACAAATTTTGCAGCAAGGACATCGTGGCACAATGAGTGAAAACCTCGATGCTTATCAACATGATGAAGACAAATTGATAGAAACAGGTACCTATGCTCAAGCCTGGTCTGTTTCAGAATATGCACGAAATGCTCAACAAGATTACCTAGGCTTTAAACCAGAATTATCGAAAAATAAAATTAATCTTTCACCGAAACTACCGTCATGCTGGACAAGCTTTAGTGCAACCCTCCCATATGGTCAAGATGAGAATTTATACTTCAACTGGCAATGCCGCGATGGTAAGGCTAGTTATATGATCAATCCACGATACCTGAGGGCTGATCTCATATTGAATCTCATATTGGAGTTGGGGAATTATCAAATAAATATTGAGTGCAACTTAACAAAAAACGTGGAAATAATACTAGATGTAAACACTGATGATATTAAATTCAACAGAAATGATATTATTGTAAAAAAAGTAGTGGCTCCATCTTATCCTGAACTCTCTAAATTAAAGTTCACTTATCCCAATTGGCATTTAACGCATAATTCTTTAAAGCAGAACGACTACCTTCAAACCAAGCGTCATAGTCAAAACTTACAAAAGGCAGTTGATTAGTATAACCACAGCTCCTTCATCATCAATGAAGGAGCTTATATATCAGAAACCACACCATTCAGTGCCCATCAGGGATATAGAAATCTAGGATAAGAATCATCCATAAAAACGATGACATACCAATATAACGCTTACCTTAAATTTTTAATTATTCGGCATTAACGGCTTTAATAAATGCTTGCTGAGCACCATCAACATTCAACATTTTCGCTTCATCTAATAAGCTTAGAGCTTTTGCAACATCACCAGTATTGACGGCATTTTCAATAGCTGATATGTAATATTTTTTCGTTTCTATCTGCACAACTACTGCCGCTGCAGTTTGTTCTGATGCTGGCTTTTCAATTTTCCTCGTTGTTTGATGAGACTGTAAAGATAATGTCTTGATTTCTAGTTTAAATTGACCAAAGTGGGATGATATATATGTAGGGTCCGTGACCATTGGCATCGCTTCACCAAGATCTTTAGCTCTAACCTTCGCTGGATGATCGACCTTGATTGTTTTCCCAAAATATTGCTCTGGAGAGTAAATAATAAAATAAGGTGTCTGCTTAGAGTCTACCTGAACGTTTACATAATATTGTGTTCTTGTAAAAGTATCCGAGGTTTTAATTTTAAATTGTGATAAATCAATTTCAGAAACAATATTGAACGTCTGATCTAACATAATTAATTTTGGCAAAAATACCGATTTATCAAACATGTAGCTACTAAGCTGTATTTGCACTTTTGCTGAACGTTGAGGGAGCTGAAAAGCATTAAAATAGCTATTGCCATCTGTAAAATGGCCAATAGAGGCACTTTCATCAATATCAAACTCGATACTTTCATTGCTTTGTAGCTCAATCCAAGGAAAGTCAGCATAATTATTACAGCATACTTTTGCGTATGAGATAGCCTCAGTAGACGAAAGGTTTGAGGTAGATGGAACTGAACTACAGGCAGTCAAAGCTGCTCCGAGGATAAGGGTCATTAATGATTTTTTATTATTCATCGTTATTCTCTATCATTTACAAAGCAAAAAAGGCAGCCAATAGGCTGCCTTAAATCTTAGTTGAGTTAGAACCAGATTTCAGTGTGGACACCGATAACTGTTTCATTTTTGCCATCTTTGATGCCAATTTGTGATGCGCTTGCTTCATCATCAGCAGAAATATAGCTAATGTATGGTTTGATTTGTGGACGACCGAAGTAATCAGCATTGACTGTAAATGCAGCAGCTAATTCCACATTGAAAATATCGCTTTCTAGTGCCTCACCAGTACGACCCCAGTAACCTTCAGCTCCCTCTTCATGAGCATAAGAACCTGTCATTTCAAGACGTAGGTTATCATTCACTTTATACGATGGACGAACAGCAGCAATATAACGTTTCAAATCTTTAGCACCAAATAACTCATCCAGCGCACCAAAATAGGTAATTTCAGAGCCCATTTGCCAGTTTTCGGAAATATTCAGTACACCGTAAGAAGTCAAGAAAATAGACTCTTGCTTATCATCACCGCCTGACCAGCCACCAAAGTTAACACCACGGTTTTGCGCAACACCTTTACCATATGCAATAGCAGATTGAGCCCAACCATCCAAGCCGTAATAGCTAGAATTTAACGTGATTGATGCGCCAAAACCATCATCTGATTTACTGTCTTTGTTCGCTTGTTCCATGTATTTAAAATCAAAGTCTAAGCTACCAAAACCAACATCGACACCGTAGTAGTACAGATCGTAAGATGAAAGCGTTGTGCGTTCAGGGTTTGTCGTTGCCACACCTGCATCAGGATCGGCGACCACCACCGCAAATCCTGCAGTATTGCCAGCAAGCTTAGTTTGAACACCAGCACCTACGCCAGAAGATTGTTTCCAAAATTCACCAGAAAGAATACCAGCAGCACGGTTTAGGAAACGTTGACCAGCCCATATAGATGTGTCTTCTCCTAAGTAGGATAAACCACCGATTTCAACAAAAGTTTCTTTCACTTCAAATTGTGCAGTGTCATTGGCTTTTTGACTACCAGATGAAGAATAAGCGTACGAGTTACCATTACCGTATTCAGAACGAACAGTGAAATTTGACCAAACACCATTTTCATGTTCTGTGTGTTTCTTAATTACAAACTCAACCTGATTGGTGCTTTTTCCATGAGTACCCGCTGTTTTGTAATCTGGTTTACCAAACTCTGTATCAACAGTTTCACCATCAACCATGCGGAAATTCATTGAAGCATACCCATGAACTTCCCATCCGTCTTTTAGTACATCTGTTTCTGCAGCAAAAGCAGAACCTGCTGCTAGAGTAGCAGCCACTGCGGCAGCAATTACACTTACTTTTTTCATTCTTAACTCCATTAAGGACGATTTATATTTATGGAAAATTTTAACTACGGACAGCATTTAAAACTTTCACTCTTCTCCTATTGGAACCTGCAAGGCAGTTGACAGATAGACGCTAAAAGAAGAGGTAAGACGGGACTAAGTCCCCAGTTGTTTCAACGGTGATAAGGTTACTAAAGGCGTAATAGGCTTGCTTCCTCCACCTCAAAGTAATTTAGGGGGGAGGAGAAAGGATGAGTAATTTTATAGTATGGCGTTTTTAAAGCACGGATCACGGATTTCAGGGGGAGGAGATCAGTTAATGGTTATAAAATAGAATACAAAATGCCTTATTGATCACTATTTAGGGCCAATAACATCATTAAAATGAAATAAAATTACATTCAAATTTTATTCATTGGGCGCTTGACCTAATATCAACAAAGCTTTTTACTTAAAGCGATGACGTGCAGCAAAATAACAATTAAAGATGCCCATATGAAATGTACTATTTCTAGCCCTTACCCACTCGGTGCAACCCTTGACAACACAGGTTGCAATTTTGCTATTCATGCTCCAGCAAATAAACAGCTTCTACTCGCTCTGTTTGATCAACAGGGAAGTTTCACCACCCACGAGTTAGAGAATGAATATGCGGGCGTGAAGTACACTCATGTGCCAAACATTAAAGCAGGGCAAAAATACGGTTACCTCATTTTAAATGGTGACGAGCCACACTATATTTCCGACCCCTACGCGAAGGCGATAGATAAAAACTTAGGCTATAAAACACCATTTAGTTCAAAAAAGAGTTTCGAGCTGCCTAAGTGTGTCGTGGTCGACGATCAATTCGATTGGCAATCAACTAAAAAGCCACACATACCTCGCGATAAGACTATTTTATTTGAGACTCATGTCAAAGGGGTGACCAAACTCAATCCACGTGTGCCTAAAGCAGAACAAGGTACTTATTTAGGCTTAATCAGTGAGGAGATGCTGGAGTTTTATCGCAAGCAAAACATCAACACACTACAGCTACTGCCCATCGCGGCTTGTATGCATGAGCCACATCTATTGGATATGGGCAAAGTCAACTATTGGGGATATAACCCCTATCTGTTTATGGTGCCAGATCCACGTTATGCGCAAAAAGATGCGGTAACGGAACTGAAAACGGCTATCAGAGAACTGCATCGTCACGGAATTGAAGTGATACTGGATGTGGTTTATAACCACTCAGCGGAGGGGGGCGAAGATGGGCCTATTTTCAATTTAAAAGCACTCGACCCTAAATATTATCTAAAACACGGCCAACATTACGCGAATTTTACCGGTTGTGGTAACACCATTGATCTCTCTTATCAACCCGCCCTTAACCTAGTCATGGACACGCTGCGCTACTGGGTTAGCGAATACCAAGTCGATGGTTTTCGTTTTGATTTGGCCGCAACGCTTGGAAGAAATGGCGATAATTTCAGCCCCGATGCTGCGTTCTTTAAAGCGGTGGCGCAAGATCCAACGTTAAAACGAGTCAAATTGATTGCAGAGCCTTGGGATATCGGTCCAAACGGTTACCAAGTAGGCAATTTTCCTTTCGGTTGGAATGAATGTAACGACAAATTACGTGATATCACACGCAGCTTCTGGCGCGGTGATCAAGGCTATTTAAAAGAGTTCGCCACACGCTTAATGGGCTCGCGCGACTTGTACAGTGCCGCAAACTGGCCCTACAAACTGACCGTCAATTACATCACTTATCATGATGGCTTCACCATGCAAGATTTGGTGTCATACAAGCATAAGCACAATGAAGCGAATGGTGAACAAAACCGAGATGGTCACGGTGACAATCGCTCCGACAACTATGGCGTCGAAGGCGAAACCGAGAACATGGTGATAAAAGCAACCCGAGAAAAGCAAAAACGCAATATGATGGCGAGCTTACTTTTTGCTTTTGGCATTCCTCATATTCTCACCGCGGATGTGCTTTCGCATACTCAGCAAGGTAATAACAACGCTTATTGCCAAGACAATGAGATCAGTTGGCTTGACTGGAACATGACCGAACGCAAAAGCTACTTCAAACATTGGTTGAGTCAAATGGTGGCGGCAAGACACCTTTATATGGTGCCCTTTATTCGTGCTTTTAGTGGTGAGGAACGTAATGCCAACCGCGTATTCTGGCGACGCGTGGATGGCACACTGATGGAACATGATGATTGGAACCGCTTAAGTTCTGTGGCATTGCAGATGGGCATTGGATCGGATGGGGCTGAAATGCTCTACTTGATCAACCAAACCAATGCACCAGCTCGTTTTACTCTACCTAAAGATCGTAACCAAAACTGGGAAGTGATATGCGATACCAATTTACGTAACGTACAACCCGGCCATGCAGAAGGGGAGTTGTTACAGTCGCCTATATCAATGACAATTTTGCACTACCAACCTGAAGTATAAAATCAAGTGCTGCACATCATTACCGATAAGCAAAGAGATTACCAATAAACAAAGAGGCCCAATTGGCCTCTTTCTCTTCTCTAATTTTTGCTTTCAAAACATTACAAGAATGCTTTGAAAGGCAGCTCTGGTTCATCGACAAAAATATCTTTAAAGCCTCTGAAATGCTGGTAATGCATACGTCCTTTGTCGGTTGGGTAGGTGTATTTTCCACCCACTTGCCAAAAGAATGGCGCAAAACCGTATTGCAGACGATCTTTTTTCATTTGCCACAATACTTCAATTTCACGCGGGTCATTTTGGAAGTTAGCCCAAATATCGTGGTGGAATGGGATCACCACTTCACAATCTAACGCCTCGCCTGCGCGCAAAATATCAGATGCAGTCAGCTTATCTGTGATGCCTCGTGGGTTTTCACCGTATGAGAGCAGCGCTACATCAATCTTGTAGTCATTACCATGCTTGGCATAGTAGTTCGAATAATGCGAATCACCTGAATGGTAGATTGAGCCACCGGAGGTTTCCAATAAATAGTTGACCGCGCGATCATCCATACCATCAAGAATCCCCTTATCATAAGATGAAACACCTTTAGGCAGCGTAATCAACGCAGTGCGATCAAAAGAGTCCAGCACTCGGATACTGATATCGCCGACTTCAATGCAATCACCCACTTTCGCCACAATGCAGCGCTCACTCGGTACTCCCCAGCCTTGCCACAGGTCAACGCAAGCTTGTGGCCCAATAAATTTCACATGCTCACCACAATTTTGCAGCACAGCTGCTGCGACATTAATATCGATATGATCAGCGTGATCATGCGTCGCCAGTACCGCATCAATCTCTTTGATGCCAAATGGGTCCAACACAAAAGGAGACGTTCTTAAGTTGGGTTGCAGTTCACGCACGCCCCCCATACGCATCATCTGATGCTGTTGATTCATCAAGGCATTCTTTTGCGTTTTCTTACCCGTCCCACACCAAAAATCGATCGAAAGATTGGTATTACCGGCACTTTTTAGCCAAATGCCTGTACAACCAAGCCACCACATAGCAAAGGTGTTGGCTTCCACTTCGGTCTTTTCTATCTCTTCATTCAGCCAAGTTCCCCACTCAGGAAACGTACTGAGAACCCATGAATCGCGTGTGATTTCATCAATTTTACTCATAGCAACACCTTTTATTTCACGATCAGTTAGACAAATTTTGGATGTAGGGAGCCAAGCGTCTTAACCAAAGGTGAAGACACTGAGCCTGTGTTTATTATTAGAATGTGTAGAGCGAAGTGCTTTCTATACCAGAATCACTTCTGTCCCCTGCTGTTGTAGCGCTTGGATAACTTGCGGATCGGCGGCTTTGCCAGTGATAACAATATCAACCTTGCTGGCGGGGCAAAATAGCATGCCCGTACGCTGCCCAACTTTAGAACTATCCACTACCACCACTAACTTACCGATTTGCTCTAGCATCTGTTGCTCGGCAACGGCGGTGAGCATATCAGTTTTGTATAGGCCATTTTCCGTCAGCCCTTTGCCACTGGTGAACATCCAATGTCCGGCATAACCACCTAACGAATCAGGGGCGGGGTTGAGGAAAATGTTTTGTGCTTTGTTGTACTGCCCACCAATGATGATTACATCGTCGTGATCTTCATTGATAAGGTAACTGGCCAGTGGAAAATAGTTAGTCACGATTTGAACATCTTGGCCACACAACTCTTTACCGAGCAAGAAGGCGGTCGAACCACAGTTAATTACCACACTGTCACCTGGGTTGCAGAGCTTAGCCGCAGCCATGGCAATCTGTGATTTTTCATGGAAATGATCCGTACTGTCGATATTTAACGGCGTCCACGCTCGCTTTCTAATCTCTAAACGTTCAGCACCATTGCGAACTTTCTTCAGCTTACCTAGCTCATCTAACTTAGAAATATCGCGGCGGGCCGTTGCTGGTGACACGTTAAATTTCTCAATAATATGCGTGACGTTGATGGTGCGCATATTGTCTAGCAAAGACAGTATCTCGTTATGTCTTTGTACTTCGTTCATGGTTATCACCTTATCTTTTCATCAAGTGATTACTTGGTGATTATTTATGATTTGTTTTGATTCTATTTCTCATCCATCACAATGTCAAACACTGGACGAACAAAACTTCCCTTTCGCTCACAATAAAACCTAACCAATTGATTTTATTTTAAATAAAATTTTAACTGTGACTTGAGTATCAAATAATGTCTCCATTTGGCGAAGAAATTGATAAAAATCAAAATAATCACAAATGAGCATTGAATGATTACTTTTGATTGGTAAAGTCTATTTCGTGAGCAAAACAGGATTGAAATCGGCATCACCTTGCTGATTCACTCTGACCTACACCCAGCTTCGAGTAAGACGGGAATACACATAACGATAAATAGAGAATCAAGGGGTAAAGATATGCAGTTCATCTACGATATCTTCTACATTTTTTATAGCCAAGTAATGACTAAAGCACCTTTGCTGCTGGGCTTAGTCACCCTTATCGGTTACTGGTTATTAAGAAGAGACACCACCACCATCATTAAAGGGTCGATCAAAACCATCGTCGGCTTTATGTTGGTACAGGTGGGTGCAGGGACCTTAGTGGCAGGCTTTAAGCCTGTGATTGAGAAATTATCGGAATATCATGGTTTAACTGGCTCGGTTATCGACCCGTACACCTCAATGATGGCCACCATGGAAATCATGGGGGATGATTATTCTTGGGTTGGTTATACCGTACTACTGGCACTGGCGATCAACATCTTGCTCGTTTTGCTGCGCCGCTACACAGGCATTCGCACCATCATGCTAACGGGGCATATTATGTTCCAACAAGCAGGGTTAATTGCGGTGTTCTACCTTGTGCTGGGCGCAAGCATGTGGGAAACCATCCTTTATTCGGCTGTTTTGATGGCGCTCTACTGGTCTATCTCCTCCAACATTATGTTCAAACCCACCGAAGCCGTCACGGGTGGAGCCGGTTTCTCCATCGGCCACCAGCAACAAGTCGCGTCTTGGATTGCAGTTAAGATTGCCCCCAAATTGGGCGATAAAAACGAAAGTGTCGACCACCTTGAGCTGCCTAAATGGTTGCACATTTTCCACGACAGCATTGCCGCAACCGCGATTGTGATGACGCTATTTTTCGGCATTATTTTGCTCTCATTTGGTTTAGACAACCTGCAAGCAATGGCGGGCAAAACCCATTGGTCTATCTACATTCTGGAAACTGGTCTTAAATTTGCGGTAGCGATCCAAGTGATTGTTGCAGGTGTACGCATGTTCGTTGCTGAACTGTCTGAAGCCTTTAAAGGTATCTCAGAGCGCGTCATCCCTAACGCGGTTTTAGCCATTGACTGCGCCGCTATCTACGCATTTTCACCTAATGCCATGGTGTTTGGTTTTATGTGGGGCGCGATTGGTCAATTTACCGCGGTGCTGGCCATGCTCGCTTTTGATGCACCGATCATGATCATTCCCGGCTTTATCCCGATGTTCTTCTCCAACGCGACCATTGGTGTTTTTGCTAACCACTTTGGCGGCTGGCGCGCGGTCATGAAGATCTGTTTTGTGATGGGTATCATCGAAGTAGCGGGGTCCGCATGGGCCATTCACATCTTCAACCAATACGGCACTGAATTTAGCGGCTGGATGGGCATGGCCGACTGGGCGTTAGTCTTCCCGCCAATCATGCAAGGCTTATCCGCCTCAAAACTGTTCTTCTTTGTGCTAATTGCATTGGCTGGGGTGTACATGTTCTTCGCCTCTAAAAAGCTGCGTGAAGAGGAAGATGCGCAGGGTCTGGTAAACATCAGTGACGAGCCAGACGTCATCGCCGCCGTCGAACAAGCACTGAAAGTCAGTGATGGCGTGCGCCCGGTCAGCATTTTAGCCGTGTGTGGTAATGGGCAAGGCTCCTCAATGATGATGAAGATGAAAATCGGTAAGTATCTGGAGAAAAAAGGCATTCCACACGTGATGGATTCCTGCGCAGTGTCTGATTATAAATCTAAGCTCGCCACCACCGACATCATCGTCTCATCAAAACATCTCTCTGGTGAGATGGAGCCCGGCGAAGGCAAATTTGTGCTCGGCGTACAAAACATGCTGAATCCGAACTCTTTTGGTGATGAGCTGCTCGATATCATCGATAAAAACTTTGTCACTTTGAAATAGCTATTTACTACAAAACGATAAGTACAAAAACAACAATAGGTGCCAGACGCACTGGCACCCACTCTGGAGATAGAACCATGGGACTGAAACAATCACTGATCGACAATGATTCCATCCAATTAAATGCACAGGCGAGCACTTGGCAAGAGGCAATCAAAATCGGTACGGATAGGCTGATCAAATCAGGAGCCATCCACCCCTGCTATCACGATGCCATCATCAGCAGCGTTGAACAATTAGGCCCGTATATCGTCATCGCGCCTAATCTTGCCCTGCCTCATGCTCGTCCTGAAAATGGCGTGATCAGAACCGCCTTTGCTTTAGTGACGCTGCAAACGCCTGTCTATTTTGACGGCGAAGATGAACCGGTCGATGTGCTGATCACCTTAGCGGGCAGCTCGTCTGATCAGCATATGGAAGGATTAATGGAAGTAACCCAAGTGCTGGATGATGAAGAGAGCGAGACTGGCGTTGATCTCGATAAACTGCGCCGTTGTCGTACCGCGCAGGATGTTTACCAAGTGATTGATGAAGCGTTAGCGGCGCAATTGGTCGAGTGAGGATGTCATGTATAGCGAACTAAAACAGCGAGTATTTGCGGCAAATCTTAAGCTTCCCCAATACGGTTTAGTCACTTTCACTTGGGGCAATGTATCAGAAATAGACCGCGAGAAGGGCGTCATCGCCATCAAACCTTCCGGCGTAGAATACGATGTGATGAAAGTCGATGACATGGTGATCGTTGATCTTAACGGCGCGATTGTGGAAGGCACACTTAATCCATCCAGTGATACTGCCACTCACCTCGAACTCTATAAAGCTTATCCAGAGATTGGCGGCGTGGTACACACCCATTCGCGCAGTGCCACTATTTGGGCGCAAGCGGGCATTGACATACCCGCTTTAGGGACCACTCACGCCGATTATTTTTACGGTGACATCCCCTGCACACGCAAACTTTCTTGCGATGAAATCGCTGGCCAATATGAGAAAAATACCGGCCTTGTGATCATCGAAGAGTTCAAACATCGTCGCATTGATCCGATGGCAGTGCCAAGCGTGATTGTCGCCGGGCATGCTCCTTTCTCTTGGGGCAAAGATGCTAACGATGCCGTTCATAACGCCGTCGTCTTGGAGGAGATTTCCGCCATGGCGCTGGCGACTCGTTCACTCAACAGTGGCATCAAGATTCAACCGGAATTATCCGATAAACACTATCAACGTAAGCATGGTGATAACGCTTACTACGGTCAAAGGTAGCGGCTATGTATAAAGTTCTCGCGCTCGACCTTGATGGCACGGTGTTGACTGATGAACACACCATTCATCCGCTGCTAAAGCGGGCGATTCAACAGGCGCAGCAACACTGCCACGTGGTGATCGTGACTGGCCGTCACCACACGGCGGCTAAACCCTATTATCAAGAATTGGGGCTCACAACCCCCATCATATGCTGCAACGGCACTTATGTGTATGACTACCAAAATGAAAAAGTGCTCAAGCACAATGCCATCACCAAACACGATGCATTGACCTTTCTCGCTTTGGCTAAAGAGTTTCAAATGAAACTGGTGATGTATGTGACCGACGCGATGACCTATTCCAAGTGTAGCCCAATCGCCTACATGCAAGCGTTGGAAAAATGGGCCAACCAGTACCCACCAACAGCACAGCCCAAAATCGAGCAAATTGACTCGTTTCGTCACCGCGTCGAGCAAGAAACGTTTATTTGGAAATTTGTGGTTGAAGGGCTACCGAGTTCCGTTGAACGCCTTGCCCAACAAGCTTGGGTACAAGAGACATTCAACGGTGAGCGTTCATGGTCGAATCGCGTCGACTTTGCTGCCAAAGGCAACAGTAAAGGTCAGCGCTTGGCTGAATATGTGCAATCGCTCGGCTACCACGCTAATCACGTTCTGGCTGTCGGCGATAACCATAACGACATTTCAATGCTCGACTACGCCGGGCTCAGTGTGGCGATGCTCAATGCCGACGATACGGTGAAATCCCACGCCAAACTGATTTGTACAACCGATAACAATCACGACGGGCTCGCCCGTTTGATCCGTGACAAAATTCAAGGATAACTCTCATGACTAAACCAATGATCCAAATCGCTCTCGACCAAACTGACCTTATTTCTGCCATCGAAGTGGCAAAAAACGTAGCAAGCTTTGTGGATGTCATCGAAGTCGGCACCATCCTCGCCTTTGCTGAAGGCATGAAGGCCGTCAAAACGTTACGCCATAATCACCCTGACCATATTCTAGTGTGCGATATGAAAACCACCGATGGCGGCGCTATTTTAGCGCGAATGGCATTTGAAGCTGGCGCGGATTGGATCACCGTTTCTGCCGCAGCGCATATCGCCACCATAAGCGCGTGTAAGAAAGTCGCCGATGAACTGGATGGCGAAATCCAAATCGAAATTTACGGCAACTGGACCTTTGCTGATGCACAAGCGTGGATTGACCTTGGTATCACTCAAGCCATTTATCACCGTTCAAGAGATGCCGAACTGGCCGGTATTGGTTGGACAAGCGAAGATGTTGAGAAGATGCGAACTCTATCCGATATGGGGCTTGAACTTTCCATCACAGGTGGCATCGTGCCAGAAGATCTCTATTTATTTGAAGGCATTAAGGCCAAAACCTTCATTGCGGGGCGTGCATTGGTCGGTGAAAAAGGTCGCGTCACTGCCGAAGCACTGCGCAGTCAAATCGATCGTTTTTGGTGCTAGGAGGCCGTATGTATCAACATTTGCCACGCCAACGTATCGGGTTGTATGAAAAAGCGCTCCCCAATCATTTCAGTTGGGAAGAAAAGCTCGCCACAACGAAAGAGCTGGGGTTTGATTTTTTAGAGATATCCGTCGATGAGTCGGATGAACGTCGTCAACGCTTAGACTGGGATGATGCAACCATCTATCAGCTACGAAGATGGTGTGAGCAATACCAAATCCCGCTACAATCGATGTGCCTAAGTGCACACCGCAAGTTTCCTTTTGGCTCGTCAGACCCCGCCATTAGAGAGCAAGCCATTCTGCACATGGAGAAAGCGATTACCTTAGCTTACAAACTGGGCATTCGCACCATCCAACTCGCAGGCTATGATGTCTATTACGAACCCGCTAATAAAGAAACTCATCAACGTTTCATTGAAGGCATGCAGCTTGCCGCCAAACTAGCCGAGCGTGCTGGCGTAATGCTGGCAGTGGAGATCATGGATACCAGCTATCTTAATTCACTCAGTAAGTTCGAAATTCTAAAGCGGCAAGTACCCTCCCCCTATTTTATGGCGTATCCAGATGTAGGCAACATTTCAGGTTGGAACTACGATGTGTGTACTGAATTGGCACTTGGTATGCCACACATTACTCAGATCCACCTTAAAGATACTCATTGCGTCACCTCTAGTTCCACGGGCCAATTTCGAGACTTGGTGATTGGTGAAGGAGAAGTCAATTTCGATGCTATTTCCCAAACGCTGAAAGAGGCAAACTGTGTTGTACCTATGGTGATCGAAATGTGGGCGCAAGATGAACATTGGAAACACAATATTCGTGTTGCGCAGCATCGGCTAAATCAAGCTTGTGATGCTGCTGATTCGCCTCGTTTATTCAACCTATAGCTCATTTATTCAACCTATAAATTGTGCTCGGGTGCATCTTTTATGCATCCTTCATCCTCATATTGGATAATACCGCGCCCTCTCCCCCGTGAGCGCGGTAGCTTTTCTTGGCAAATATTGACATCACCAACACAATCGCGCAGAGTTGCTTTTGATAACGCCCCGATGCATAACACTCTGAGAACCAATGAAATTACTTCACTTACAACTCTTCTGGTATGAAAAGCATCACACCCTTTTAGAAATGGAAGCGCTCCCTACGCTCACCCCAACCCAAGAGCAAGCACTGGCAGAATGGGTTAAGTGTCGACGCAAAATATTAAGCTTTGAGGCTCACCAGCATATTTGGGTAAAAGTGAATGTAGACGGTTTTTCTTCCGCTTTGCATTTAAAGCCGAATGGCACGTTGGTCGAGCGAGATCTGTTTGGTGAAAAAACACTGCAAGGATTATGGAAAGTCATCGACGGTTTCTTATTTATCAAAGTGATCAGCGGTGAATTTATTGTCGAATATCAGATTGTTGGCAATAACGAACACAGCATTCACTGCGGTATTGAGTACATCAACGGCCGAGTCAGTACCTACAGCAAATTTATTCAAACCAAATAAGCTTTGTGACCCACGGGAAAAAATGAGATGTATGTTGAACAAGATATCAACAACCTTGTGAATCCATCGGCAAACTGTGGCACACTCGACATAAATGCAGACTCGGTTCATCACGGTTTATGGAAGAGTACTTAAAACGAATCAAGCAGCTTGAAGAGCAAGTTGAGCATCTCAAAAAAGAAAACAGCTCTCTTGAAGAAAAACTGAATGCAACGCTAGAAGGCACTGGTCTTTGTCTTTGGGAACAACACATTCCTAGCGGAACCCTTAAAATATTCAATAGAGAATGGGGTGATATGCTTGGCTATCAATCACACGAGCTAGACGCCACCGTCGACATTTGGAAAAGCAAACTCCACCCCGATGATTATGACTTAGCCGTGGGCGCTTTTGAGGACCATTTGAATGGCAAGGCTGACATCTATCAGGTCATACACCGGATGATCCGCAAAGATGGAGGTCAAAGCTGGGTGTCGGATCGCGGCCGAATCGTTGAATATGATGAGAATGGAAAGCCGCTGCGTATGATGGGCACCCACACGGATATTACCAATGAAAAACATTATGAATTAGAACTCTCCAAACTCGCTGCGCAAGATCCATTAACCAACCTATTAAATCGAAAGGCGTTAGAAACTAAGTTTGACGAGATGAATGATCTTGTCGAACACTCTGCGGCACTGATTTTTATCGATTTGGATGACTTTAAAACCGTCAATGATCATCTTGGGCACCAAGCTGGGGATTTCGTGCTGCTCCAAGTTTCTCAATGGCTTCAAGAAAATGCGCCTCAACCATCATCGATTGCTCGTTTGGGCGGCGATGAGTTTGTCCTATTGTGCATCAATCAAAGCACAGAAACGTTAAAGCAGTTTATCGACAGTTTGCTCACCAAAGCCTATTCACCACTAAAATTAAGCCATGGAGAAGTGCAAATTGGCTTTAGTATTGGTGTTTGCCAATTCACAACCTCAACGCATACTTTTGAAACCTTATATGAATTGGCCGACCAAGCAATGTATCAGGTGAAGAAAAATGGCAAAAATGGCGTTGAGTACATCAATCTTAGCCAATAGAAGGCAAAAACACTTCCCCTAACATACATCTCACCGAACCACCGCCAATATCCTCAATGGTCTTCACATTACACGGCAGTAACTTACCGTGACTGGCCAGCTGCGCACGCTGCGCCGGCGAAAAGGCATCAAACGCCGATTGTGACATAGCGATCACTTTATCCCCTGCCGCCGTTTCTAATTGTAAAATGTTGCCGCAGAAACAGTTCATCTGCTCAAGTGAAATTGAGATGATCTGTTTATCTTTGGCCAGTGATTTAACCACAAAACGGCGTTCAAACTCCGGGATCACTTCATCGCAAATCACGCAGAATGCTTCACCAACCGCCATCATCACATTGGTGTGATAAACCGGTTGGCCTGAAGGCAACGCCGTTTGAAAAGAAACCACGCGATCATAACCGATACGTTTGGCGTACTCCTCTAACACTTCACGGTCGCAGCGCTGTGACAACGCCGAATAGATGGTTCGATTAAGGTGATCCATCACCATCACACCGGTGCTTTCAAGATAAGCCTGCTGGTCTTGATACGCGAGCAACGAATCTTGCGTCAATACCTTGCGGCCTGACAAAGTAAGGGCTTCAACCAACGCTTGTGGGCGCACTTCTTGCTGTCGATTTTTACAAGCCATCGGAAAGGTAAACAAGGTTCCCTCTGGCGTAGTGCTAAACCAGTTATTGGGAAAGACGGCATCTGGCGTTTCCACTTCAGATAATGGGTAATCAAACTCCACTACTTGTACGCCTTCGAGACGCAGTGTCTCAACCATGCTTTGATATTCGGCCATGGCTTGGATGCGAACTTGTTCGGTACTCAATGCAACTTGGTGTTGAAATTCATTATCTTGTGCCGTTTGAGCGTTAAATTTAAACTCTTTTGGCGGCACCATTACGACACAATTGGCATTTTGCACCGTATTCACGGTTGGCTGTGTGATCACTTGTTCCTGCAACATCATAGAAACTTTCCCTTCTACTCACTTTAGGCCAATTGTAAGCATAATGTTAAAATAACATTGACTGAATTTTGGGTTATTTCATCAAATAACTCCGGTTAATTACTGAGAAAACTACTCTTTACATTAAAAATTACGGCAAAATCCCCGTCACACCTAAAAATATTCACCCCTATTCAAAAAATATTCACAGTAAAAACTCACTTAAAAGTAACGCAACTCGTTTATGGTTCTCTTATCGTCGATGACGATATTTAACTCGCTTCACTTTTTCACCCGATGGACGTTATTGACCATTCGAGCCGATGCCTGCTGCATTGACCACAGTATTAATCAGACGCTGTTTTCTAGAGCCAAGCGCGAAAAGTAATCCGCCACTTATGTTGTGATTTCGTTATACTTCTGTTCGACTTACTCCATCATTTGCTCCCCTTATAGGAGTTCAACGTTAGATTCTCGCGTTCTAGGCTTTTGGTCTCTCATACTTTAGCGAGAATTGGCATAAGGATTTTCGATGTATAAAAAATTTGAAAGCTTTACTCAAGCCTTTCCCAAAGAGGAACCCAAACAGCCTCCTGCGACCTTATGGGCCTTTTGTCGTTACTACACGCGCGGCTTTGAAAAACCACTCATTTTAATGGCGTTAATCAGCACGTTAATTGCCGTTGTTGAAGTATCACTGTTCGGTTTTATGGGCCAACTGGTGGATTGGCTCTCATCCAGTAACCCAGAGACTTTCCTGGCCGAGAACCGAGACACCTTGATCGGTTTATCTATTTTAGTACTCGTGATCATGCCACTTTTGATTGGCATCTATTCACTGTTGATCCACCAAACTATGCTCGGCAATTATCCCATGTCGATCCGTTGGTTGGCGCACCGTTATCTGCTCAAACAAAGCCTCTCTTTTTACCAAGATGACTTTGCGGGAAGAATTGCCACTAAAGTAATGCAAACGGCGTTATCCATTCGCGAAACAGTGATGAAGACCTTGGATGTGTTTGTTTATGTGTCAGTCTATTTCACTGCGATTGTGGTGATGTTGGCGCAAGCAGACTGGCGTTTAATGGTGCCGATGCTAGTCTGGCTCGCGGCCTACATTTGCATTCAACTTCACTTTGTACCACAGCTTAAAAAAGTGGCATCAGAACAAGCCGATGCTCGCTCAACCATGACGGGGCGCATTGTCGATAGCTACACCAATATTGCCACGGTCAAATTGTTCTCGCACACCCGCCGAGAAACCGACTATGCCGAACAAGGCATGGAGAGCTTTTTAGACACGGTTCACCGCCAAATGCGTTTAGTGACTGGTTTTAACCTGTGCGTTGAGCTCGCTAACTATATTTTGGTGTTCGTGATTGCGGCGACTTCGATTTATCTATGGATGCAGAGTGCCATCAGTATCGGTTCAATCGCGATTGCGATCAGCCTTTCATTACGCATCAACGGTATGTCGAAATGGATCATGTGGGAAGTTGGCGCACTCTTTGAAAACATGGGCACAGTCGTGGATGGCATGAAAACCCTTTCTAAACCGATCACCATTGAAGATAAACCCAACGCAAAGCCGTTGCAGGTTGTACAAGGTGGCATCGAATTTGATGACGTGAGTTTCCATTACGGCGAGAATAAAGGCGTCATTACCCATTTAAACCTGACCATTAAACCCGGTGAAAAAGTCGGTTTAGTGGGGCGTTCTGGCGCTGGAAAATCGACTTTAGTCAATTTACTGCTTCGTTTTCACGATGTTGAAAGTGGTCAAATTCGCATCGATGGTCAAGCCATCAATGAAGTCACCCAAGATTCATTGCGCAGTAAAATTGGCATGGTGACACAAGATACCTCGCTACTGCATCGCTCGATCCGCGATAACATTTTGTATGGCAACCCTGATGCAAGTGAAGAACAACTGCTGCAAGCCACCCGACAGGCACACGCGCATGAGTTTATCGAAACACTCACCGACCCATTTGGTAACCTAGGTTATGATGCGCAAGTGGGCGAGCGCGGTGTAAAACTGTCTGGCGGCCAGCGCCAGCGAATTGCTATTTCCCGCGTGCTGTTAAAAGATGCGCCACTATTGGTACTCGACGAAGCCACATCCGCACTCGACTCCGAAGTGGAAGCGGCAATTCAAGAGAGCTTAAATGAGCTGATGCAAGGCAAAACCGTGATTGCCATTGCTCACCGTTTATCAACCATTGCCGCGATGGACAGGTTGATCGTACTCGATAAAGGTAACGTCGTTGAGCAAGGCACACACCAAGAGTTGATTGCTCAAAACGGCATTTATGCAAACCTATGGGCGCACCAAACGGGTGGCTTTATCGGTTGCGACGACATTGAGATTGCTTAATGGTTTATCAACGGAGTTTGCGCTCCGTTGATGCTTCCACAATTCACTCTTTTTCCTTAGAATTCGCCCATTCCCTTTATTTAACTAGATTTGGATTATGAACAAGAGCTTACTCACTAATATCATTGCGCTAGCGCTCCTTGCTGCGGGCTATCAACTGGATAACACTATTGCGCTGTATGCGGGCTTATTTGCCTTCTCTGGCGCAATCACCAACTGGCTTGCGATTCACATGCTGTTTGAAAAAGTGCCAGGACTATATGGCTCGGGTGTGATACCTGCTCGCTTTGAAGAGTTCAAAACCGCAATCAAGAGCCTGATGATGGAGCAATTTTTCACTCAGTCCAATATTGACCGCTTCCTCAGTAAAGAGATGACGGGCAGTAAAACGTTGGATCTTGAGCCTGTGATTGCCAAAGTTGACTTCAACCCAACCTTTGATTCTTTGGTCGAAGTGATTGCAAACTCTCCATTCGGCGGCATGCTGGCGATATTTGGTGGAACCGACGCGCTGCAACCACTCAAGCAACCGTTTGTCGAAAAAATGCAGCAATCTATGATTGATATCAGCCAAAGCGATAGCGTTAAACAAGCGCTCAAAGAGCAGTTAGAAGCTCCTGAGATGATTGAAGAGATCACCGCTAACATCGAAAACATCATCGATCAACGTCTCAATGAACTCACGCCTAAATTGGTGAAAGAGATGGTACAGAAAATGATTAAACAGCACCTTGGCTGGTTGGTTGTTTGGGGTGGAGTATTCGGTGGTTTGATTGGTGTGGTTTCCTCCTTCTTTGCCTGATTGCCGTTACTTATGTGATTGTAAAATGTGATTACAAAAAAGCCAGCACGTTTAAATGTGCTGGCTTTTTTATGATGGCTCGTGACCCGTTAACAGAGATGAAGACGCGTTAATAGTGGTTTTAATTTATGGTGATCTAAGGGGTACACTTTGGGTATCACAAGGTAAATCATGCTGACAAACAGCAAGGAACCGTATAAATCAACCGGACGATGCATCCCTAACCATAAGCGGCTAAAGGCGACCCCACAGGCCCAAAGCAGTAGACCCGCCGCAAAAATATAGCGCTTTTGTTCAATAAACAGGCCACCAAAGAAAGCCAGACAAATAGCAGCGAAGATCGTATGGCCAGAAGGAAATGAATAGTCCTTTTCACCCTGCCAATGACGTAAACGCCAGTCACTGACTTGGGTTGCGATGTCGGTCATCACACTTTCTTTTTGTAATTCACTCAATTTATAAAAATGCGCAGGGTTTGGGATAAGTAACTCATACGTCATTAATTCGGTGTATGGACGAGGGCTCTCTGTCAGATGTTTTAAACCCGTTTTGGCAGCCATACCAATCATCAATAACAAGCCAATTTGAATAATGCGGTTAAGCAGTTCAATGCGGGAAGTCGCTGTCCGTGTTGCCAAAAAAGCCAACAAAGCAAAGGTAAAGCCAAAACCTTGCCAACCAGCCGAATCGGTTAAATAGGTAAAAAATGCACCGACGCCCTCGCTCACTGGCGTGGTCAAATCAATCGAAGACCCAACCAATGAGATGGGAACTAACAGCAACGAGAACAAGGCTAAGAGTACTAAGCCCGATTTTTTCATTTGGATTTGCTTTTTCACGCTCAATAGACACCGCTGGATTATTGAAGATCAGCATAATAACGGACGACACGCAAAGAACGTATCAAGCAATTGTCAATTTGAGGGAAAATAATCGCCCCGATCTCACCCTTTTTACTTATTTTCCTGACACAAAGAATTCATACATAACGTGTAGGAAAGGCAAACCAGACCGTGTCCTGCCTAACCGAAACAACGTCTTCTTTCGTGCAAGATAGGAGGCGCCAAGACCGTGAATGGATGATGGCAACAGCGTTGACCGACAGCAGGAATGTTAAAAAGGGAGCCGCAGCTCCCTTCAGAGGAAAATGATCAGGGCTTATGCGCCAATCACCCCGCCGTCTTCACGAGTGATCATCATAATTGTCGAACGCGGCTTGGTGGTTCCGCCGTATGGGAAATGCGATGGCGCTTCATCTTCCCCAGGGTGTTGAACGCCAACAAACATGGTTTTTTGATCCGGTGAAAAAGTTAACCCTGTTATTTCACAAGCAATCGGCCCAGTTAGGAAACGTTTCACTTCACCAGTAATTGGATCCCCGCACAACATTTGGTTGTTGCCTTGCCCAGCAAAATCCCCTTTGTTGGAATAGTTGCCATCGGTTTGAATCCACAAGCGACCCGCTTTGTCAAAGCCGATACCATCAGGGCTGTTGAACATGTTGTCTGCTGAGATATTGTCGCTGCCCGCATAGAGATCGCCTTTATGTACCGTTGGGTTGCCCGCAATCAAGTACAGATCCCATGCAAACATAGTGCTAGTGTGATCCTCATTGGCTGGCATCCAGCGCAGAATCTGGCCATAGTTATTCTTAGCACGAGGGTTAGGACCACCAACAGGCTGCCCCTCTTTACCTCGGTTTTTATTGTTGGTCAGTGTACAGAACACGTGCTTATTATCAGGGTGAATCGCAACCCATTCAGGACGATCCATTGTCGTAGCACCCACTTGAGTCGCTGCGCGGCGAGCAAAAATCATCACTTCTGCTTGGTCCTTAAAGCCATTTTCTGGCGTTAAACCATTTTTACCAAAGGTCAGTTCAAGCCATTTTCCCGAGCCTTTCAGTTCTTTCTCATTCATATCAAACTTAGCGACAAAGAGGGTTCCTTCTTCTAATAAATTGCGATTCGCCGCATCGTTACCAGCTTGGTAGCGATTTTTTGAAACGAATTTGTATAGATGTTCACCGCGTTCATCATCCCCCAGATAGACCACAGCATGGCCATCTTTGTTGAGAGTAAGCGCCGCATTTTCATGTTTGAAACGGCCTAACGCCGTGCGTTTAAGTGGCGTCGATGTTGGATCGTTCGGATCAATTTCCACCACCCAACCAAAGCGGTTTGGCTCATTGGGGTTTTTCGCAACGTCAAAACGCTCATCATGTTGGTGCCATTGATAATCACTGGGTTTGGCTTCAATACCATAACGCTTATGATCAGCCGTTAACTTCACGCCATCTTGGTTACTACCAAAGAAATCATCAAAGTTCTCCTCACACGTTAAGTATGTCCCCCACGGCGTTTGACCATTCGCACAATTGTTAAAAGTTCCCAGTGGATTTAAGCCCTTAGGATCAGTGGCGGTTTTCATTAGCGTATGGCCTGCAGCTGGCCCAGTGAGCAGCATTGGTGTGTTTGCCGTGATACGACGGTTACGCTTCCCTGCGCGGTCAACCGTCCATTGGCCATTTTTGTGCATCACTTCAACGACAGTAACGCCGACCGCAGCTTGCGCTTTACGCACATCATCTGCTGTCATCGATTTACCTTTGTGATCAAACAAGTATTCGTAGTTGGTGTATTCATTATTAATCGCAAGTACACCGCGATCATCCGAAATTGGGAAGAAGCTCATGCCATCAGTGTTATCACCAAATTGAAGCTCTTGTGCTCGTGAATCTTGTTTACCACTTTGGTCAAACTCAGGAGCATCAACAGAAATGGGGTCACCCCATGAAATCAACGGCGTCGCTTTGTACCCTTTAGGCACAATGACTTTATCAGCCGTTGATGCTGGAATAGCCTCAAAGTTGAGCAGTGAAGAGCTCGACTTTGCCGCCACAGCCTTAGCAACTGGATTTAAAGATAAAAACGCGCCTGCACTGACTGCCGCACTACCCGCCATAAAACGGCGGCGAGAGAGTCTCGCTTCGATCATTTCACTAAATTGAGACTCTTGCTCTTCACGCTTCCACATGTTTGCTCCTTGACTTTACTTGTCTTGTTATTGGATTTTGCAAGCAGCTTAGCGGTCTATCGTGACAAATAAGTTAAATTTACATTGCTTAACGGTGACAGTGAGTTAAAAAATAAAATCTATGCGTTAGCTAAATAAGCCATTCAGCACAGCTGGGTCACCACAAGTATCACTCCAAATCGATATTTTCTAACCGACCTCGTCGAGAAAACAATACAACCGGCACCGCCATCAAGCTTGTCAATTGTCAATTGTCAAAACGGATAGTTTTTTGTTTTGTTTGGCAAGAGATGAATATTCATTTGATCATGCGCTCAAATCACACCTATTTTTTTACAGTTTTCTATTCTTAAACTAGGCTCAAAGTGCATATGGATGAATATGAACATCTAAGATCACTACATACCTTATACACAACGCAAAATACCTAACTCGACTGGAGTCTGTTATGAAATATTTTATTTGCCTGATCGCTTGTTTCTCCTTTTCCTCCTTTGCTAATGAGTTTGAAGGGGCGCTAAAAAACTTCATTGATACCAAGGTGGCTGAAATCATTGCTAATCCCGTTTTAATCCAAGCCATTAATGCTCAAAACGCTCAACACGCTAACCTAACTCAAATGCAAATTGATCAACTCGACAAGGATTGGCGTAGCCAAGTGGGCCAAACCGACGCTCCACTGATCAACAAACTGCTCTCTTCCCCCGCATCTTCTGAACTTAAATCGATTCAACAAGCTAGCAACGGGCTAATTACGGAGATCTTTGCTATGGACAACAAAGGGCTGAATGTCGCCCAAAGCGAGATTACTTCTGACTACTGGCAAGGAGATGAGGAAAAGTGGCAAGACACCTACCTTAAAGGTCCAAGCGCATATCTAATTGGTGAGATAGAAGAAGATGAGTCGACCCAAATGTTTCAGTCACAGATAAGCCACAGCGTGGTTGACCCTAGTTCAGGGAAAGTGATTGGTGCCATCACCATCGGCGTTAACGTAGAAGCTCTTTAACTCATTGATCAGGATTACTCTATATGAGACTTAGTATTAGTCGGTTGGTAGTGGCAAGTGCGTCGCTACTTAGCGTCGTATCGCTGATTGCTATTTCCTATGCTCTATGGTCGAAAAGTGCCACAGTGATGTACTCACTGAGCGCTCAAACTTATCAACAAATGGCGGCTTCTCTAGCTGAAAACGTCGCCACTTCGGTGCGCTTTAACAAAGTAGAGAGCTTGGAAGAGCGGGTTAAAGTCGCTGTCGATAGCAGCAATAAAGAACTCAAACATATAGCGGTTTTCCTTGCAGATGGATCTTTATTCTATCAATTAAATGAGAAGTCCGTATCTCCTAGCGGAGTCAATATAAAAAATGCACTGACCCAAGCATCAACCAACGCCATCATTATTGAACAAAGCACACAACACGTGATCATCATCAACCCATTAACGTCGGGCAAGGAAGCAAAATTGGTGGGTTACTTAGTCACTCAGTGGCAATTTGACAAGGTCAATGCCATTTCCAAGGAACTGGGGCTATGGGCCATTTCAATTGGCATAACCTTCGTGTTGATTACTTTTATTGGCTTGTTTTTTATTTTGAGGAGCGCTCTACTGCATCCTTTAAATCAGCTGAAAAACTTATGTGAATCATTGGCTTCTGGTCGGTGTGACCTCAAGCAACGAATTCCATTTAACAAAGATAACGAGTTAGGTGACCTTGCCACAGCAATCAATATGTTCATTGAAAAAGTGGAACACACCTTCCACCCTATTGAACAAAACATCTGCAATGTCACTGATGTTACGAAAGCTGTTGAACGACAAGTGAAGCAGCTAGAACACAATATCAATGGTCAGCAGCGGGAAATTGCGCAATCAGTACAAATTGGTGAAGGTGCTCGGCAAAGCATTGCGTCAGTCACTGAGAATATCAATACTGCGTCGCTGTCTTTACAACAAGCCGTTATTTCTGGGCAAGAAAGTCAACAACAACTTAAACATGCATTAAGTGAAAATAAAAACCTAGCAGAAAAGTCACAAGTAACAGCAAAAACCGCTGAGAGCCTAAATGCCCAAGTTGGAAAAGTCACCGATATCTTACAGATCATCCGTACGATCGCTGATCAAACAAACCTGCTTGCGCTCAATGCGGCCATTGAAGCGGCTCGCGCGGGTGAGAATGGTCGCGGGTTCGCCGTCGTGGCAGACGAAGTGCGTAACCTAGCGGAAAAAACATCCTCTTCAACCAACCAAGTGGAAGAGATCCTTACCGTGCTTAGTAACTTTTCGAAAGACTTGATCGGCTACATGGGGGAAAGTGTCAATGCATCAATGAGTTGCGTTGAAGCAATTGAAAGTAGTAACGAGTTAGTCAGCCAAGCGATCAAGGATGTTAATCAAGCGAATAACGCCAACCACTTAGCGGTCAATTCATCTGATGAGCAACTGTCACATGTTGAAGATTTGCTAACGCAACTGAGCAATCTCAATCAACATTCAATCGAACTACTTAATGACAGCAAAGTGATGAGTGATTGTAGTAAAGAGCTCTTCCAAAAAGCACAAGCCACTTCATTATCACTCAGCAAGTTTAGCGCTCATTAACCTAATACTAAAAACCGAACAACACACTTAGCATACTTCAAATAGTTGAGTTCTATAAAACAAAAACCCCAGACAACTGGGGTTTTTGTTTGGTATATATGATAATCAATATGTCACTACGCAGCGTGGATCACATCAGGTGATAAAGCACATAGCTCATCTAAAATTTCTTTGGTCTGCTTAGAATAAATCAATTTATCCTTCGCCCCCACCAGTTGGATAAGCTTTACCTTGCCCGAAAGCGCACATTGCCTTAACGTTCTTAATACCATTTGGTTATCTAACGCGTTGTTCTCATCAACCCCCACTCCCGGAACTAAAGAGGCTAAATCAATCGTCACGATCAGTTGATCACAATGCTCTATGTAGTGACCTAATTGGCTTTTTAGTTGATTACGATGACGAAAACTGCACTCATTCAGCGTTAACCAATCACAGCCTAAATCTTCTGCATACTCCCACACTTGGTTGGATTGATGCATTTCATCAATTCCAATACAAAATAGGCGCGTATTGTTATAGCGAGAGAGTGCAAAATGAAATGCAGAGCCAACTTGTAGGTCCAGCGTTTGTTTCAGCTCAAAATGATGTCCGATACTCACAATACCAACTTCGTCATTCTCAAAAGCCATCACTGGTAATGCATTGAGCAGCATTTCGTGACAATTCGCTAGTACGACGGGCACTGAGCTCAGTGCTAATTGATGACTCAAGGTATCTTGAAAACGGGTGGCATTTTTATCTTTGACGACTATATGTCCAGCATCAGAGTAACAAGGCGTGGATTGACGCTGATAGAGCCAATCTGATGCAAATTCAAGGCTCTGCTGAGCAAATTCAAACTCTACTTGAGACATTGGCTTTATCTGTTCACAGAGTGTCATGAACGTGAATGGATAAGCGGGTTGGCTCTGTGTACGACTCATACGGTAGCGTTTGAATAAACTTAGCATTATGAATTACCTTTCTGGTGGCAACGCTCTTGCTGCCTGTAATACATGTAAAATGATCCGCTGCTTGTTGGTTTCAACACGATGGGCTGGAGCCATCACTGAAATTGCGCCGATCAACTTACTCCCTTTCATTACGGGGGCACTAATTCCGGAAACGCCAGGATCAATTTCTGACGTGCTCACGGCGTACCCATTACGACGTATTTTTTCCAACTCTGTCTGCCATTTTTCCATTTGGTGGTCTTCACCAAAATAACGAAGAATTTTTTCACAGCGCGGAGCGGGTAAATACGCCAACATCACTTTAGATGAGGCACCTCGAAGCAGGGGTTGACTTTGACCCTGGACGAAGCTGCATCGAAGTGCCTGCATACTTTCTTTTTGGCTAACGCACAAGGCTCGGTATCCCACCGGAACCATGTATGCCGCCATTTCGCCTGTCTGTTTCTGTAATCGACTTAACACCGCATCGACTGCATCTAAATTGTGTTGACTCGTTTCATAACTGCGCATTAAAAGTAGAGCCGCCGAACCGATGATCAACGTTTTGTCGTGTGGGCTCTCTTCGATCAAGTTCCACTCTTTCAAAATCTTCAGATGTCGGTACAAACTACTCAGCGGAACTTGCAATTGTTCGCTCAAGGTTTTCGCTGATACTGGCTCTTCATTTACCGCCACTTGCATCAATAATTGCAGTGACTTTTCATTAACTTGGCTGGCCGATAATTTCGTTTCGTTCATGTTTTCTTTTTAGCCTCATTTATTCCACGCCTCAACTATGATTCTTATATATCGAGAATTTAAGATTAATAACAGACTTACTTTCTCATTAAGTGAGAAAACATAACAATCTGATCAAAAAAAGGCTCCGCAGAGCCTTTTGAACAAAAAAGAAACAACCGTTACGCTAATTTAAATGTCGCTACTTTTGCACTCAACTCTTCCGCTTGCTGCTTGAGTTCATTGGATTGGCTCAAGCTATCTTCTGCACCAATGACCAGTTGCTCCGTCACATCCTTGATAGAAGTAACATTTTGTGTAATTTCACTAGTCACATGCGTTTGCTCTTCGGCTGCCGTCGCAATTTGCGTCGCCATATCACTGATCAAGGCAACCGCTGCTTTAATTTCTTCAAGCGCACCGGATGCTTTATCGGCATCTTCCACTGAGTTCTCAGCGAGCGTTGAGCTGCTTTGCATCAACGATACCGCACGTTTAGTGGTTTCTTGCAGGGTATCAATGGTTGATTTTATCTCTTCGGTAGAAGTATGGGTGCGCTGAGAAAGCACACGGACTTCGTCTGCTACCACTGCGAAACCTCGGCCTTGCTCACCGGCTCGCGCAGCTTCAATAGCCGCATTCAGCGCAAGTAAGTTGGTTTGTTCTGCAATGCCTTGAATGGTTGCCAGTACGGTCGAAATCTCTTGCGCGTGTTGGTTTAGTGCGGCAATCACGCCACTGGCCTCACTCACTGATTTTGCCAAGTTATTGATCGAGCCTTTGGTATGAATCACCAAGGCATGTCCATTGTTGGTGCTGGTTGCCGAGTCTTGCGCTGCTCTTGCCGTTTGCTCTGCGTGAGAGGCTATCTCTTGCGTTGCCGACGCCATTTCAGTAACCGCAGTAGCGACCATCACAATTTCTTGCTGCTGGTGACTAAGCTCTGATGCCGATTGATTAGCGCGATGCGCGCCATGTTCTGATTGCGCTTCCAGTTGATGAGACTGGTGACGAATATGGCCAATAAGTTGTTGTAAGCTCTCCACAAAGGTATTGAAATTATTGGCTAGTTCGCCAACTTCATCACTATTTTCAACCTTAATGCGTTGCGTTAAATCGCCACTACCGTTTGCAATTTGTGCCAACGCTTGAGAAACATTATTCAAAGGACGGAACAAAATATTACACAATAAGTTGAACAGCAGAGTACAGAGTATAACCACAACGGCAGTAACAATGAGCTGGCTGAAAGTAGCTTCAGATAAAGGTGCGATGAGCGAATCGTGATTGATGACCACAACAGTACTGAGATTCGTTCCGTTGATGCTTCGGGCGTAGAGAACATACTCCTCACCTCGAATATCCACCAATAAATCGCTGCTTTTCGCAATCGCTTGGCGGATATCAGCGAAATTTAAACCCAGATCAGAAACACTTTTATTGAGCAACTTAGTATCACTATGGGTAAAAATATTGCCTTTATCGTTAGCAATAAACATATATCCCTCACCCGGCAAAATAACTTGCTTCATGCTGTTGAGGATGTCAGTAATTTCTACGTCGGCGCCTAAAACGACTTGTTGGCCATTTAAATTCAGTGCCTTACCTAATGAAACCACATTAGCGCCCGTTGCCGCAGCAACGGTTGGGTTATCCATAAACACTTTTGATGGGTTTGCTTTAGCGTTTGTATACCAGCCCCATTTGCGCGGATCATCGTTCCCCGGCGGCAAGATGACACCATTAGCGTTGTTTTGCGAACCGTCGGGGTAAGCAAGAAATACGTTGTCAAACGCTGCAGAATCTCGAACTTGTTTTAAATGTGTCACGATGGCTTGTTTCTCGGCATCTTGCGACAGCGAGGTTAAAGCACGCTCTTTCGACAGTAACCAGTCCGTAACATACTGGTTATAAGAAGCGGTGGTACTTTGTAATCGTTGTTCAACATCAATATCTAATCGCTCCAGTGCAGCTCGATACGACAATGCTTCAACGAGTAATCCCCCAAGAATAATGGCAGCGCTGGCTGAAATCGCCAGTTTGTTTTTTAACGACATTTTTTTAAACATAGGTAGACCTATTTGTAATAGTAATTTAACTCAAACCGATAGAATTCTCGATCAATTGGACATTATAATTTCAAGCCTCGAAATAAAACTTGAAGCGGTCCACGTCTTTGTCATTGCTCACAAAGGACTACAAAATAGCATAGTGCATTTAACACATTTATATCATGTTAGTCAGAGAGTTGATTACTCATCACTTTGGAACTAACTTCTAATTTTGAGTGAATTTTTCTGGTCTAACCTTTTCTAGCCTCACCATAGTAACCGCAGGAAATAGGCGAAAAAAAAGAGAACAAACGCTCTCTTTTTGACCACAATTAACCAGAAACTTATCGGGTCAACAGTGACTTCAATGAAAGTTCATCAGTACTATAGAGCTTGTGGCTAATCCAGTAACTGGCGATACCAATCATGATATACACAAATAAATTACCCCAACCAGCACCTTCAAAAGCCGTGAACATGTTTGAAGAAGTCATTAACTGCAACGGCAAGTTAAAAATCGCGTGGTAAAACTCCCCTACAATGTCAGAATTCAGCATAACAATCGAGATCCATTTAAGCGCGAAACCGCCCACGAACATCACAAGGATCGGCGAATTAAATATCTGTGAAATAACTAAAGTAAAGCAGGCTAATGGCAGCATCGTCACAGCAATCACCCACATGATACTGAGGTAATTCAACCAGTGTTGAACGGCATATCCTAGAGAACGTTGTTCAAATAGTAGGGCTAAACGGTTTTCTGTCGCTAAGTTAAGCCCCCACAGCAGAACGTCCGCACAAATGACTAACACGGAACAGACCACAGGGATTACAAATAAGCCAAACCCCAGTTTCACTATGTGGGTCATATTGTTCGTCACTGGCATGCTGCGCCAGAACATAGAGCTTCCCTCTTTACGCTCCTTGCGGAATGTTCTGGGGAAATAGAGTGAACTGAGCATTAGCGAAATAAAACCAACAAGCATGATGATAAAGGTGTTGAAATCATCCACAAATTCGATATGGACATCACTGATGTCGCCACCAAATTCCATCTCAAAAAACAGGTTGTGTTGCAGTGTATTGTTCATTAACAAACTGATGAACAATAGGGTTCCGCATACCAATAGAAACAAAGGAATACGCGTAACATTTTTGTTTTCAATCAGCTCTTTTTCAAGCATATAAATACTGGGGTGCATTATGCGTTCTCCTTCTGCAAGGCAAGAAATAGTTCAGCAAGTTTTACACTGTAAATAGAACCAAGCCCTTCAACGGCTTGACGGTGTTCTGAAGTCAACAACCACTTTGTTGTTCCCAAGCTTGGCTGAGATGCCAAAGGACGATAGGTTTGGATAACGTCTTGATGTGCGTTACTGGCCTCTAGAACAAAATACCCTTGTGTAATCGCCTCCATTGAGTCTTGCAGCACGACCTTACCTTGCTTCAAGATCAGCACATCCGTTAGCAAATGTTCAATTTCCGAGACTTCATGACTAGCAATAATCAAGGCACGCTCACCATCATGAAACCATTCGAGTAAGTGACGATAGAAGGTATCACGGTAGATTAGGTCCAAACCAAGAGTTGGCTCATCCAAAATCAGCACTTTAGTATCGGTGGCAATCACAATGGCTAAATGCAGTTGTACTTTCATCCCTTTTGATAAGGTACGAATTTTACTTGATAAACGAATGTTGGTTTGTGCAAGGACTTGCGTCGCCTTGTCTAACGAGAAACTGGGATGCACGCCTGACGTATAACGCAAAATTTGTTTAACCGTCATCCAATCTGGCAACACATTGACGTCTGAAATGTAGGAAAGATGCGCCATCACTTGCGCATGTTCCGTAATCGGATTTAAGCCTTGGATCAAAATGTCACCTTGATAATGGTGAGCACCGAGCAACGACTTAATTAAGGTCGACTTGCCCGCACCATTATGTCCGAGCAAACCGAGCACCTGTCCTGCGTAGAGCTTAAAGCTCACATTCTGCAGAGCTTCCGACTCGGCATGCTTTGCGTACTGTTTAGATACACCGTTGACTTCGACTAATGGATTCATTGGTCACCTTCAATATGCTGTTGTAGTTGGTTGATAAAATCCTCAAGCGGCATCGCCAATAGCTTGAGTGTTTGTGCAATTTCTGGGATCTGTTGCTCTAAAAAGTGCTGCTTTTGTTTCGCCTGTAATTGCGCTAGCGCTCCTTTCGCGACATACATACCTTGACCTCGTCTTTTTTCAACAATGCCTTCGTCAACAAGCAGTTGATAGCCTTTCATGACAGTTAAGTGATTGATTTTCATATCTGCCGAAACGGTTCTTACCGAAGGCAACGCACTATCTTCTAGCCAAATACCTTGTAGGATCTGCTCGGTAATTTTGTCGGCTAGCTGACGGAATATGGGTTGGTTATCTTGCCAATCTGTCACAATTTTATACCGATATAGTGTTATACACATATATAACACTAAAGCAAAAATATTGAATTGCAAGTGATGAATGAAAAAACATAGAAAAACGCACAAAAAAGCCTCGTGCTAGAACGAGGCTTGAAGTCATTGTTTGCAATAAAAAGTTTATTAAAAACCGTTAGCTCATTGAGGTAGCTGGTTTATTAAAGCAATCAGCTTGTTGGGCAACTCGCAGGGCCAATCTCTTTCCATACTCCCCACACACCAGTAGTCGATGGGTTTTCGCCAGTTGTCCACCACTTGGCTTCCCATACTTTACCAGCCCAAGAAACTTGTTGACCGCCAGTATAAACCGCTGATTTATCCCACAAGTTGCTGCAAGTGTCACCACCACCAGAATCTTTCTTCGCCACGATAACCGATGCACTTGCAGAGGCCGCCGCTTTACCATCACTGACAGTTACAGTGAAGCTTAGCGTGGTGTCTTGTGTATACTCAGGAGCAACAAACGAAACACTCGCACCTTGAATGGTTGCATTTAGGCCTGCAGGTACATCCCATGCGAAAGTTAAGGTGTCTTGATCGACGTCACTTGAAGCGGAAGCGTCCACCACCACAACCTCACCAGCACTGACATTGCTTGGCGCAGTAATCACCGCCACTGGTGGCATATTCACAGGCTCAGTTGCTTTAGGTTTGACCGTTACAGTCACAACATCAGAAGCCGTTGCGCCTTTGTTATCTGTGACCGTCAACTTGAACGTCAGCGTTTGTACTTGTGCCACTTCGGCCGCGTCAAAACTGGCTCGTGCAGAATTAGCGTTTACTAAGCTCACTGCTGTGCCCGCCGTTTGCTGCCACACGTAACTGACAATAGTGCCATCACTGTCTTTTGATGCACCGCCATCAAGAACAACACTCACCGGACCGACCACCGATTGATCAACACCTGCATTTGCAGTGGGCACGCGGTTCGCAGGGGGTGTAGTACCTCCTCCTGCTAAGCTTTCATGCATCGCATTTAGGATGTCACCATTATCAGCGTCAATCTCCCAAGAGAACAACCCGGCCAAACCAAGGTTTCGAGCATAGGCGCCCTTGGCTTTGATTGAACGGTTATCGTCAAAAGTAACCAGTTGGCCCGTTGTACGATTCCAAACCCAAGGTGCTTCAGCTTGTGCATCGTATCCATATTCAAAGCCATTAATACCGGTATTATTAGCCCCTAACATGAATGATTTGATGCCTTTATAGTCAATCACACCCGCTTCCCACACGCCTTGCGCGGAAGTGCCTTTCAATTTTCCGTTACCTACCCCTGTCATCGGGTCGGTTGGATCACTTAATGAAGCCGGCATCACCCCTTCCCAGCCACGGCCATACATAGCCGCACCTAAGACTAACTTATTAGCAGGGACACCCTGTGCTAGCAGTAACTGGATACCGTTATCCGCCGTATAAGCTGGGCCTTTATAAGGTTCGCCATTTTCATCTACTCCTTTCCCATCACACTGACCAGGGCGCATGAATGATCCGCAGTAAAGCGCGGTTTGGTGGCCTAATACGTTATTCCAACCGCCATAAAAGTCATAAGTCATGGCAAAGATGTAATCCATATATTGAATGGCTTCGCTATAATTAACATCTTCAATCTTGTCATGACCAACACCAATTGCTGACGTGAGCTCATAAGTACGACCAGTTTCCGATTGCAATTCATCAAGCATGGCACGCAGTTCACGCATTAACGCAATGTACGCAGGGCCATCATTGACTGGGTCACCGCGATCCGCTGCTTGACCACCTCCTCCAGGATATTCCCAGTCGATATCAACGCCGTCGTAGAATTTCCAAGTGGTTAGGAATTTCTTCACTGAAGCAACAAAAGTATCGCGATTGGCCTTGTTGGTAAAATCAAAAAATGGGTCAGAGAGTGTCCAACCACCAATAGAAGGAAGGATCTTGAGGTCTGGATTACGCTGTTTGAGCGCCATCAACATGGCATAGTTGCCCTTGATCGGAGAGCTGTATTGGTGACCCGCTTGCGGGAAACTCTTTTGATACGCCGCCCAAGGGTCATGGATCACCACTTCGTAATCATTCACCCCATTACATGCTGTCATCAACGCGTTGTAGCTGTTTCCACCAACGGATTTCAATGATTCGTTAGGGCCACAAATTGGAATGAAGCCGTATAGAATATGCGTCAGATTATCGGCTGGGATGTTATCCACGGTATATTTTCGGTCATAGATGCCCCACTCAACAAAGTAGGTTCCAACCACCGTATTTTTATCGGTCGTGTAAGTCTTGTTATTGGGATCAATATTCATCACCAAAGGTTTGAGATGCGATCCATCGGTATCGGCAATCGTTATCTCAACAGGTGCACTTTTGCTGCAACCTGTCGCATCGCAAGCTTCGATTTCCATTTGGTAAACCCCACCTTGTGCATAACTGAAGTTTGCGGTGGTTTGGCTGCCAGTGATTGGGCCTGTCGCGACCTGTGCGCCATCAAAATAGATTTTATACGTGTTGCCCGTTGTACCACTCCATTGGTTAAACTTAACGGCAATCGGCGCTTGGTCATAATATTTGACCATTTGGTTATAACCAGCCGTGCTTTCCATGGCTAATTCAACTTTAGAAAACTGTAGATTATTCGACCCATAGACATCGACGCTAGGGGTTGCTGGTGCTGCCATTGCCGTGCCCGAAAGAGCCATTGCAATACTTGCGGCGCACAAAGTAATACGATTCATACCTATATCTCTCATTTCTGAATGTTTCACTTACATTTAAGCAAGCTGCTCTTCTGATAAGGCATTGAAGAACATCCATTTCAGTATTTACGCGACTTATTTTTTTTAACAAAAAAATAAAAATACTTTTCGAGTCATCATTAAAATATTGTTATGGGGATTCACCGTGTTACATCTTAAAAGCAATTCTGAGTCAGGAATTCAGAATTTTGACAAAGCAAAGCAGGTAAGTTTAATTTTTTACGCTAATTAAGGCCTTTGAAGAAGACTAAATGGAATAATTTAAAATTAAGAGAATGACATTATCACGTGACTAACGATCTGATAATATTGACGAATGCATGACGCATGCCTCGCACTAAAGATGTTACATTTCAATGAAAATTAGTCACTTATGCCGTTGAGAACTTGCTTTTACAACCAACTATCGGCAACCTCTACTCTATTGCTTGCAAGGATAAAATAATGAACCTAATTAAACCGGCTTTATGTACATTAACCATGATCTTCAGTGCCTCTGTATTGGCTAATATCACTCTTGAAATTCCAGACACCATTAACTTATTAGCGGTGAATGGTCAGAAGCCCGAAACTTCTGGCAGCCTATTTTCCTCAG
The DNA here is from genome assembly GCF_024743775.1 of Vibrio sp. RM-69-4. Classification (NCBI taxonomy): domain Bacteria; kingdom Pseudomonadati; phylum Pseudomonadota; class Gammaproteobacteria; order Vibrionales; family Vibrionaceae; genus Vibrio; species Vibrio sp. RM-69-4. Next base: position 12,875 of record NZ_JAMQXI010000064.1, on the reverse strand, counting down.
CGAAAAGCCTTGAGCTGGCCGATGGTGAACAACAAATCGTCTTCAAATACGCGCCTTATTTTACGCAAGGGAATGACCGCGTGATTATCGAAAGCGATGCAGTCATTGCCACATTCACCGCAAAGGATGCAAAACTGAATTTTGCCATGCCTGAATACCGTGATGCACATCGAGCAGAGAAAGAGATTAAAACAATGCAATGGTCACTGATTGACCAAGCAGGCCAAACACTAGAGATAAAGCAAGATCGCCTTCTTAAAGAAGGGTATCAAGTAGGCCGTGACTATATCCGTGAAGCAAATGACTATAATCGCGCAGGGGGTATTGCGGCTATTGGAATGACGGATGTTGCTATGCTGCAAAATGAACTAGCTCAGTCAGGAAATGTACAAAACGCCGCCGAAGAAATGCTGCATTTTTGGTACAACAAGGCTGATGAGAAAACGAAAGCACGCTTTAAAGAATTCGTTAACCAACAGTAATAACATCTCAATATGAGCTCTCTTAATTGAGAGCTCATTAGTATTGAAGTAGTTTGTGCTTAGCTTACCAGAACAGCATCGCAATCATGGTCAACAAGCCAATACAAGCAATATTTAACATCATACCCACTCGCATCATCTCACTTTGCTTAATGTGTCCAGAGGCAAACACTATCGCATTGGGTGGCGTCGCAACGGGCAACATAAATGCACAAGAAGCCGCAATAGCAATCAATACAGATAGAATCACGGGTGAGATACCAAAGGCTTCAGCAACACTGGCAAACACCGGAATAAGCAGCGCTGCACTGGCTGTATTACTCGCGAATTCCGTTAGGAACACCACGAAAACAGCAATCACGAATACAATAAAGAACAGACCTAAATGAGAGATCAGGGCACTTAGTTCATTGGCTAGGAAAACGCTGGTTCCCGTTTGCTTAAGTACGTTGCTCAAGCAAATACCGCCACCAAACAGCAGTAATACTCCCCAATCTGCCGTTTTTTCTACATCTTTCCAGTGCACCACTCGGGCAAAATTGACCAAAACAATCGCACCCAGCGCAACCAGAGTATCAAAGCTCGCAAAACCACCCAGCATGGCATTGACTGGCTTGCTAAATATCCAACAAAAAACCGTTAATGCGAAAATACCAAGCGTGACGACTTTACCTTTATCCCAAGTAACCGGTTCATAATTGAGCTCGAACTCTCCATTAAGATCCGGTTTTAATGCGAAATATAAAATAGTAATCGCAATGGGCAGCATAATCGCCGCCGTTGGAGCACCAAATTTCATCCAATCTGTAAATGAAAGACCAACCTCAGCCGCGGCAATCGCGTTAGGAGGGCTTCCTACGATGGTGGCAATACCACCAATACTGGCGCTGTAAGCAATACCTAACAGCACAAAAACATAGGTCGAATGACCACGGTCTTTATCCACTTTGCTGAGCACTCCAAGCACAAGCGGTAGCATCATCGCAGCGGTGGCGGTGTTACTGATCCACATTGAAAGCGCGGCAGTCACACCAAACAACATGAATACCGCAACGCTCATTTTTCCGCGCGCCATGATAAGAACTTTATCGGCAATAACTTTGTCCAGACCCTGCCGATGCATAGCAGCAGCCAATGCGAATCCACCTAAAAATAGGAAGATAATCGAGTTAGCAAAGTTATTGAGCGCCGTTTGGGTGTTAAAAACACCAAAAACGATGGCCATGATAGGCACAAGAATGGCTGTGACCGTGACATGTAAAGCTTCCGTTAACCACAGCACAGCAATAAATGCCAGCATACTAATGCCCAAAGCGACATTAGAATCAACAGGCAAGGCATTGTACAGGACAAAAAACAGGACAATATCGGCTAGGATGATAAGGCTGTTACGGTTAAAAAACCATTCTCGGGTGTTGGAGGGTAAAGGGACACTATCATTTCTATTCATTATTATTTTTCCTTATGAGGGCCTACTGGCAACAATATGATCACACATATTCAAACAAGGAGATAATAATTATTGCGAAATTGTTAACCTTATCAAGACTATGGTTAACAATTTAACACTTTGAAATAAATGGAAAACTATTGGTTAAATTACACCCATCCAATTACGGCTTCAAATTAACTTAAAACGAACACCTTAGCATGGTATTCCTGCCAACAAATCAAATCCGTACTTAACTTGCTCACCTTTCATCACTCGTCCATGTCCTTGGTTTTGAGTGGTAATAAGTGACACTTTCTCGATTTCTTCTGCCGCTCGCTTTGACACAGAATATTTGGTGAACTTATCATTCTCATCGTGAACAATGACGCTGCGAGATTGACGCTGAGCAAGCTTATGGTAAGGATCGATAGATTGAATGGGATAACGATATTGATCGGCAACTTCCGCAACAACGGCCTCAAATAAGCGCATCGAATAGCCAGACCTTGCCACACTGCTGAATAAGTTATCCAAATAATCCAGCACGGGCGCGACCAATAGCATTGGACAATGCTCAATTTTATGATGTCGGCACTCTAATGCGGCGGCCGTCCCCATACTGTGTCCAACGATACCAGCAACATTGTCAATACTATCGAGTATCGCTTCCAACCCTCCAACAAACGCAGGAATGTGACCATACGCGCCCTCGCTTTGGCCATGTGCTGGGTGATCATAAGCTAATGCCGTATAACCACGTGCCGCAATATGCTCCATCAGTGGATAAAACTGACTTGCCGTGCCAGACCAACCATGAGTCAATAACCAAATGGGACCATTTCCGAGTTGATAAGTCGTCAGAGCCCCTTCGATGCACATTACACGGCCAGTTTTCAGGCCAATTGGCGGCTGGTTTTGAGGCTTACTTCTTGCCGGAGTCAACAATACATTTCGTGCAACTTTTTTGGCATGTGACGGTGCGAGCGTGTGATGAAGACGAGTGCTCATATTGACCAATGTACGTTTCACACTGAATGTGTTTGAGGTGCTGAAATAGATTTTTTCACTCACTGAGTTGCCCTTCCTCTCGATAAAATAGAACGTTCGTACTATTTCTAATTAAAAAATTTTGATTTTGTTAACAATTTGATTTAGTTAAATAAAAGTGCATTTTCGCTGTTGCAGGCTCGTTCTTCTCGCTGCGAAAAGCGAGAATTAGCTAACATTGCTGCTTCACTATATTTCGCCATCGAGACATTAAATCGTCCACGCCTTTCCAAAAATGTTGATAACTTTCCATTTGGCCGTAGATCGAGTAGAACAAATGAGCACTTAAATAGAGTCCATACAACTCATAAGCAGCCTGCTTTACATCCAATTTCGGATGAAACTGTGCACTATCAACCCCTTTTTGAATTTGAATTTGCAAGTAATGAATCCAAGTCGCGATGGTTTTTTTAAGTACTTTTTGAATTGCACAATCACAAGTTGCGGCATCTTTCCACGCATCTAAAAACATACAACTGCCTTGGAATGAATGATTCCAACCTAACCAGTGCTCTAACAGCACTCGCAATTTAGCTTCGATATTCTCGTCGCCAATCAGGCGAGCCGGTGTAATAACACGCTCAGTAAACACAGAATGGGCATGCTCTAATACTGCAATTTGCAAATTTTCTTTAGCATTAAAATGCGCAAACAAACCACTTTTTGATAAACCGCACTGTTTTGCCAACTCACCGATAGTGAGGCTTTCCAAACCGTTTTCACTGGCTAATTCGAACGCTTTGTTCAGTACATTTTCTCTTGTAATTCTACCTTTGCTCATATTATGCCGACTCTCACTTCAGACCATGCTATTTTTAGCACGTTCGTTCTTTTTTGCAAATTTGATTTTGCAAAATGAGGAACTGTGGAAGAATAGCAACGCTATGAGCAACTTCAATGGATTGATATGACAACGATTATCGAACAACTTTTGTTTTCGGCCTCAATTACAGGGCCTATCTGTTTGATGTTAGTACTGGGCGTTGTACTAAAGCGAACGGGGGTTATCAACGATAATTTCATCGATGTCGCGTCACGAATCGTATTCCAAGTCACCTTACCAGCCATGCTATTTCTTAGCATAGTCAAATCACAGCACGATTTTTCTTCCAGTGCAGCACTGATTGGCTATGGACTACTCGCTAATTTCCTATTTTTCCTTTTCACGACTTTTTTCACCAAAAAAGCGTTCCCACAACATCTGGATCACGGCGTGATCATCCAAGGCGGGTTTCGTGCGAATACCGCTATTATCGCTTTGGCTTATGTCGCAAATACTTATGGCGAACCTGGGCTAGCATTAGCGGCGATGTACGTTGCCGCAACCACTATCCTTTATAATATTCAAGCGGTGATAACACTCACGCCAAAAGGGGAAAGTTCAGGGCTCAAAGCCGCAGGAGTAATTGCCAAAACACTCACCAAAAACCCACTGATTATTGGTATTCTGCTCGGTGTTTTATGCTATTCCTTATCTCTTCCAATCCCGAAAATGGTCACTGATGCTGGCCAATACTTTGCCAATATGACACTACCATTAGCACTACTGTGTACTGGCGGCTCACTCAATATAGGTTCACTCAGAAGCGACAAATCACCGGCTTGGTTTGCCACTGCCCATAAGCTGATTCTCGCCCCGATATTGATCACATCGGGTGCGTTACTTTTTGGCTTTCGCGGGTTAGAGCTCGGGCTAGTCTTTTTGATGAGTGCATCCCCTACCGCTGCGGCCAGTTATGTTATGGCTAGAGCAATGGGAGGAAATGCAACCTTAGCGGCCAACATCATTGCATTGACGACCGTATTTTCACTGTTTACTTGTACACTAGGCATCTTCCTGCTCGCGTCTCTGAACTTAATCTAACCGCCTTTTAATTTACTGCGGAAAGGTAAGAAGGAAGGGCTATTCAAAAAAGAGCGAATCATTCCATCATGGAGACATCACTTTCTTTCAGTCCATGATTAAATAGCGTCAACAATTGTTCACTTCGTTCACCCATTTTAGGGAACAACAGATAGTTATTATTGATGAGAAAAGGTTTGGAATGGTGCGTGATCATTTCTCGCCATTGTGGTAAGTATTTATCCAGAGTGTAATAACCAATATGAATTTCTTCTGGCATGAGATCAATCCGCTTTTTCGCCAGCCGTTCGAAGTTCTGTTTTGGATCATTGACTCGAGACATTTTTATTTGCTGCGTTTCTAACAATCTGTCTAACTCGGCACCATAGCTGTAGGCAATGCCACCTCCTAAATGTAACCCCTTAAGATCATAGAGGCTTTCCCAGTGAAAGTCGGTTTCTTTATGGTGAAAAAACACGAAGCGTTCATCGCTCACCGCTTCGCTATAATAAAAATCTACCGTCCGCTCTTGGTTAAACATCCAAATAGCAGTTGCATCATAACGTCCAGCTTTGGCTTCGGCGTATGCTCTCGCCCATGGGAAAAAATGAAACTCAACTTCGTAGCCGGCATCCTTAAATACTTTACGGATAATCTCAGCAACAAAACCATTATTTTCAAGGTGTTGACCAATAAACGGCGGCCATTCACCAGCACTAATACGAATAATATGACCATTGTGTATTGAGGATGGCGCTGCCCATGCGGGGATAGAAATCCATGATAGGATGAGACAGAGCCAAACCTCATACCATCTTAAAGATTTCATTGCCGTACCTGAACATTGAGCAAACTTTTAAGTAACATAACAAAAACTAATAAAACAAAACGTATACATAATATATTTATGTTTTTATGCTAGTGCAGTTCTTAAACCCACTTTTTGTAACCAACACGACAAAAATAAGGCCACGTACTACAACATCAATGAGGAAAGAACCATGATGAAATGGATAGTTGGTTTAAGCCTACTATTTAGCAATGTTGCTAGTTTGGCAGCGACTTCGGTCGATTGGTTACAGGTAAAATCAGAAGACGGCATTACGATCTACTCGCGACACCATAGCGATGGCTTAGTCCAAATACGGGCGCAAATGTTCGTACCCACCAGCTATTTCGCTTTTATGCAGCTATTAGATGACAGTGAACATGTACCAAACTGGATAGATAACGTGAGTAATAGCCGTGTGCTGCAAAAAATTTCAGATACCGAGAATATTGTTTACACCCAATTCTCGGCACCATGGCCAGCTAAAAACAGAGATATGGTGACTTATTCAAAATTTGAGATGCTACCTAATGGTTTAAGTTTAGACATAGTGGATGCCCTAAATTACTTGCCTGAACAACCGGGATACATCCGTATCACTCAAGTCAACGCACATTGGACGCTGCAAAAACTGACTAATGGTATGACTCACATCGATTATATTGCCTTCGCTAATCCAGGAGGTGCACTACCTAACTGGTTAGTGAACAAACTGTCCACTGACAGTGCCTTTACCACATTTAAAGGCTTGCGCCGAGAATTGGCCACCTATCAAGATAAACTTCACCCTGCCGTGAATGAATAGCATTCTTAACCCAATACTTGGCCAAAAGGCAGGTAAACAATATTCAGCACGATCAAGATAACCAGCGCACTGAACGTTAGCTTCATACCACGAATCCGCCCTTTAAGTTGGTCACTTAAAATCGCTCTGGCATGTAAAATTCGGCCAACGATAAACGTAATACCCACCCCGTGGATCCACCATACGCTGGCACCATTAAACTCCAATAACCCCATTAGGATTAAAGTAATAGGAATGTATTCTGCGGCATTTCCTTGCGCGCTGCGAGCTAATTGCAGTGCTGGTACTCCACCATCGGCATATCTCACTTGGTTAGCCCGACGCTGTTTAATAACGTTAATCGCTAGCCACAAAAATAATACTGAAAGTATCGATGCATATAGAGCAGTAACCATGGTCATTCCTTTTCAAGTCAGCAGTGCCTCTATAGTAGTGCATCAAACACGTTCAGATCACTGCAATCTCTAGTGCTGGAGTGGCTTAATCTCCTGAGCCGAGTACACCTTATCCACTTTATCCCAAGGAATCGGGTCAATTGATACACCTGCGTCTTTTGCGCGTTGGTGAATACGCTCTAATGAAGAACCAGACTGCTTATACATTTCCACACCAAAACCATTGCTATCGCGATCCATGACTTTATCTGGTGCCAATTCAGCTAAATAGATGGTCGTACCACAACCTCTTAACCAAACTTTGGCTTGCCCATTGGGCAGTAAACCAAACACGAATTCGGTGCGATAACAAACATTACCCAATGAACCATCTCTATTTTGGTAAAGACTTTTTTGTGCCATCAAACTTTTCACATCTTCAGATACAGTATATTTGGTCACGTAAAACTGAGTGTTAATAAGTGAAACCCAGTACAAGTAAAGACTATCTGGTGGTAATTTAATCTTTACAACCTGCTCACCCTGCGTATTCATAGCAAAACTATGAACAGGCAACCCAAAACCATCATATTCAGGTAACCAACCTTGAACATTTTTTAGATCACTGATTCTCATAAACTGAGAAAAGGTATGCAAAGGAGACGTCCAGTTTTGCGCCTCATTTACTCCATAAGCTTGAGTCACTTTAACAGGGTAAAAAGAGGGCATAGAGACGCTAACACTCCATGCCTTCTCTGGTATTGGCCCCGCATACGATGAGCAGGCATTTAACAATGCCGTGATCAACAAAACAGATACACTTTTTAAATACATTCTACTTTCAGGTCAAAAATGTCTAATTAAGAGATTTGATCTCTTCCATTGAATACACCTTATTTACTTTATCCCAAGGAATCGGGTCAATTGATACACCTGCGTCTTTTGCGCGTTGTTGTATATCATTTAGTAAAGAACCCTGTTTATATCTTTCTTCATCAAACCCATTACTATCACGATCCAATACTCTATCCGGTCCCAGCTCAGCTAAATAGATGATTTCACCACAGCCTCTTAGCCAAACCTTGGCTTGTCCATTGGGCAGTAAACCAAACACGAATTCGGTACGATAACAAACATTACCCAATGAACCATCTCGATTTTGGTAAAGACTTTTTCTTGCCATCAAACTTTTAACTTCTTCAGATACAGTATATTTGGTGACATAAAACTGGGTATTAATAAGTGAAACCCAATACAAGTAAAGAGCATCGGGTGGTAGCTTAATTTGTACTACCTGCTTTTTCTGGTTCATTGCATAATCTTGGATTGGTAATCCGAAGCCATCGTATTCATGAAATCGTTTGTTGATATTCTCGAATGCACTGATCCTCATAAACTGAGAAAATGTATGTAAAGGGGATGTCCAATCTTGCGCATCGTTCACCCCATAAGCTTGAGTAACACTGACAGGATAAAAAGTGGGCATAGAGATACTGACACTCCATGGCGTCTCCGGTATCGACCCAGCATACGATGAGCAAGCATTCAACAATGCCGTAATTAGCAAAACAGACATACTTTTCAAATACATTCTACTTTCCTTTTTCGCATGGGTAGCTGGCGCGCTTATAGCAACCTTTACTTTCATCCCAAAGCGGTTTAAGTGCAAAACTATCATCTGACGAGTGGTGAAATACGTTTAACTGCATCAACTCTTGTTTACGTTTTTCATCAAACTCACTCTCTAACTTGGCATACTGTCCTTGCTTTGCCATATCCAGTACTTTTTGATTGAAAGCCTTAAAGCTGGCGGCTAAACCATTTATGGTTCGCTCTGGAAAATCTCTTACTGTGTAATAAACCGCATAAGGATCCGGAACATGCCAAATCTTGCCATCATAATCCTCAAGAGGAACACCATGAAACTCAGCTAAACCATACATCAATCTGAGGTATAAACGGGAGAGCTCTCCTTCCACCCTACGCTGTATATAAAGGCGACCAACCACTCTTCCGCCCTCTTTTTTACCATGATTAATAAACTCAACTTCTGGCTCTACATAGTCACTTTCCTGCCAGCCAGTGGCTAAATCACGTTGCTTATACTCAGCCAGTTTTTTTCTCACGTATTGCTCGGCGAGATCCTTATCCCAGCGGTCAGAGAAAGAGCGGCTCGCACGCTTCACCAACTTCTTCTCTAGGATCGGCAAGAGATAATCACTGTTGTTGTAGCTTAGGCGTGAATGGTAACCGCCACCAATATCGGAATGGGCTCCTGGAAGGACAAATTCATGAAAATGATCTACCGAATCAACAGAGTTAAGATGGTTAAGGCTGAAGTTATAGCGGCACTCAATGGTAGGATCGGCGGTTAAGTGAACAGCACGCCGAACGCGCTGAGGATCAAGCCATAACCTTACATCACCGTTGTCATGATGAGTTGAAAAATCAAAAGAGAGTAGGTCAACCACAGAAGCAACGGTATCAAACAGGCCAGCGAAAGTAATCTCACAGCTGGCTTTAGCCTCATCTGCTTCACTCCAATCAAACCCATACGCCAAGGAAATGCCTCTCTTTTGGCACGCCTTACTAAACGCTTGAGCAAACTCGCCCTGCTCGCCATCTAGTACCACATTAATAAAATGCCTTGCAGCGGCGGCTCCACGGCTAAAACCGAACACATCGAACTGCAGCTTGTCAAGACCATCGACTGTATTTGGCTGAGCACTAGCAAACTTAGCCTTCAAGGCATCAAGATTGCCAGTAAGCTGATCTATACTTGAGCTCACTTTTGCCGTCACACCATATTGACCTATCCCTGCACCTTGCCCAAAAATTTCAGATTCATCTGCTGGTGCAATATTGGTATCATTTCCAGTACCTATACCAGTTATATACACAGCATCAGTGTATATTCCTCCTTCTCGGATATCATCGCTTAGAATATAACGATCAAACAACTTCTGTACATTGGTTAGCTCATTAGTGGCGCTGCCTGCCACTGTCTCTACTTCGCCTTCATCATTTTTAAATAAAGAGATAAAGAAATTGTCTTTTTTAGGATAATCAAAACACTCGCTCGATAAGTGAGTAGCAGGAATGTCGTTTTTAAGCCGCCCTGTTTTTCTGGAAATAATGTCGCAATCAACCTTGTATTTCATTTTCCATGTTTGATAGTAATTTTCTAACTGAGTTTTCCCCCACTGCGCACTGTAGCTATTATTGGCTGTGCCATCAAAAAACATCCCTATCCGCAAAGTAATAAAGTTAAATCCTCTCACTTTAAGAACATAACTTTTATCTGTCAGTAATTTACAAGCATCCGCTTGACCTTTTTGGTGTCTTACTGGCAAAGCATATTCAGGCGCTAATTCGGTTAGATCGCCACTGGTTACGTTTAGAAAACTAGCACTATTACCTAAATGGTCTTGGTATTGCTTGGCAAAATCTAAAGTGGGGTCAGCTTCATTATTGGGTTTTCGCCGCTTACCTTGAGCCTCTCTTAGCCATTGATCAGCATCGAGAGTTAGCGTCACTGGGCCGGGGGCAAGTGTTTTAAGCAAGATAGGCGCTTCACCTAATACGACGGGAAATTCATGCTTTGCAGAGTCAGTGATAGAACCAGTGATGCCTTCAAATGGCTTATTGAACTCATCACGGATGATAATTTCAATCCAATGCGTTCGATTTTCACACGGCGCACAAAAAGGGCTAACTCCTGTTGTACTTCTCATTGCCAGCTCTCCTTAATGGCCTTTAACTCTTTCAGTTCATCCGATGTTAAATGTAAAGGATGGGATAAATCATCAAGCGCGGTATCGGTTGCAGTGACGAGCGCAACTAACGCATGCTGCTCTGCGACCTCATAGCTATTTTGCTTTTCTAATGCTGATTGCAAGGCTGATAGTATCGTCTGCTGCGGTGATTCTAGGCGTTGTAAAAGATGCGGCAGTAGCTCCCACCAACGTCTTTCTAAAGAATTTGCATGAACATTTACGTTGTACAAAGGCGCTAGGTGGTGAGGTAACATCTTCCACCAAGTCCCGTGACGAAGCACAAATTCACTGCATGAGGTATTACTGAAGGTAATGAGAGCGTCTTCTTCATGGTGATCAATCGCCACCAATTGGTTGATGTTGCCTAAAAAGTGATTCACCTCGGCTTCATCCATCGCTCGTAGTATGGGAACAATCACATCACGATCATAAAAGCGAAATACCACTTCTTCGCCATCTAATGCGGCAACTAATAAGCTCCGCAGATGACCCAAAACTTCTTGTGTGCTTACCAGGCTTGACAACACTAGTCCCTGAGCAAGGAGCGATTCTGGCAACTCCAACACAATATCAGTGACAGGAATTAGCCACGGTGATAGCGGCATAACTGAGTCAAACATGGAGCCATAAAATAAAGGCACGGCTTCCTCAAATCCAAAACCACCATTTTGCGCTAAAGCAAGCTTGTGAAGTTTATGATCAACCAACCAATATTGATGCTCTGACTGTGCTTCAAACCACGATTTCAACATTAGGCATCCCCGGCTAATGGGCATACTTTTACGGCTGGCACTCGTGCTTCTTCAGCTTGCAATAGCGCTTGGTAAAGAATGGTTTGAGGTGGAGCGGGGGATTTTTGCAGTTCAAGCTCACCAGGTAATAACGGTAAATCACCACTAAAACCACTGCCACTGCCCGCACTTCCGCCTGAGTTTAAATTAACGCCCGCCCCAGAAAGATGGACACCAGCAGGATCGACTTTGACAAAACTGCCGCCGGCTGTCACGGTAATTTCTGACCCTGCTTCGATCACCACTTTTTGTCCAGCTTTGATGTGGATTTCATCTCCACTTTCATTAGTCCAAACTTGCCCTGATTTTACGTGCAAAGAACCATCGACCATTAATATACAGCTACCCTTAACCGATTCGCGGCTTTCGCCCTCCACCGTGAGGTGGTGGTTATGTTTAACGTGCGTGAACTGGTCGTTATCCACCGTGAGGTGCTGGTCGTGTTTGATGTGCGCCGTAGCGTCATTGAGCACCAAGGCGTCTAAGTCTTTTTGCGCGTGTAGGTAGATTTTCTCTTGCGCTGCTTGGTCTTCAAAACTCAGCTCGTTAAACCCTTCTCCTTGGTGCGTTTCACTGCGCAGCACGGTTTTGGTTTTGTTATCCGGTAGTGTGTAGGGCGCTTTGTTGGTGGCATGGTAGGTACGGCCTGTCACTATCGGTTGGTCTGGGTCGCCGTTGAGATACGAGACGATGACTTCATGACCAATGCGCGGAATGGCTATCATGCCATATTGGCTGCCAGCCCAACCTTGTGAGACGCGCACCCAGCATGAGCTGTGTTCATCGCCGTTGGAATATCTGTCCCACGGGAAATGCAATTTGACGCGGCCATGTTCGTCGCAGAAGATTTCTTCGCCGTCAGGGCCCACGACTAACGCCATGCAAGGGCCATCCACTTGAGGTTTGGCTTGCGGTGTCGCACGCCACGTGACATCGGCAGGAATGAGCGTGAATTGGTTGCTGTACGTGGTCGCGCCACTGCCGCCCTCTTCTTCCAAAGCTTGTGGCTGACGCCCTTGATGATGCACTTGCACTACAACCCAATCGCGGTTCATGCTGTCGTCAAGATGCTCTTGTAAGTCAAATTTTGTGCCCGCTTGCAGGCCAGGATGGTTACTTTTTCCGCTCGCGGTACGCGCTTCTCGTCGTAAGTACTCTAAGCGAATTTGATTAAAGGCTTTGCCGCTGATGTCGTCTTTAAAGCGACCCGGTGCATCAAAGTGCTCGTAGGTCGCTTGCTGGTAATCCATCTCGCGCCCTTGCGCTTGCTGAGCAAACGAGTAGCTCGGTTTTTTAAAGCTGTAATCTTGCAGCGCGCTGTGGCTCACTTCGGTTTGGCTGTGTTGCGTTAATTGCGACACATAAGGGCTCTCCATCACGCCACCCGCAAGGACGTTGTAAGGGATAGGCGTTTCTCGCTTTATCAGGCTTTGGCTGTCGTCACTGAAAAAGAGGGTGTGTTTCCCCTCTTCATGAATGAAGTGATACACCAAGCC
>NZ_JAMQXI010000063.1:0-108892 GCF_024743775.1 Vibrio sp. RM-69-4 | reverse complement strand
TTATCAACTTACCATGCCAGCAAGTCGCAAAAACCTATCATTTGTCTCTTCAGCACAAGCCGTACAAGCAACTATCCGCCAATTAGGTATTTTCGTTACCCATCGCCTCTTTGTAAAAGATGACATCAAGTTAGGCCTACTACAAGAACTCGGTTCCGCAGTGACTAATCCCTATCAAGACTACTACTTCGTTTGTGCCAAAGAGCAACTGAAACAAGAGAGTATCTTAGTGTTAAGAAGTTGGATCAAAAAAGAATTTGCGATGTAACTAAATTTGTAATGTAACTACAGGACGGCTTAGATTTTTTTGCTATATCCACATTTGCTTATATTCATTTTTTTATAAAAAAATAATGGCTTAAATAATGGCTTATTTGAACAACGTTAAAATAATCGACAAAACATGCTGATAATACAATAAGTTATAAGACCATTGATCACCGATTATTAATAGCCTAATGACTTAACGAAAACGCCAAATGATTAACCATTGTATTTTTTAACTGACTCCATGCACTTCGTCCGCAAAACTCTGTTATTTATTCTAGACTTAACTCGGTATCTAATACTTTAGGATAGCATCGAGATCGAGTATGACTGAACTGGTAGGTAGACATTTAGAAGAGATGGCCAATATGCGAGCGTCACGCAAGCGTAGGGTCGTTGCCTTATGCTCGTTTGTGTCTGTGCTACTTTTCGCCTTTTATGGCATTCTTCATTTTCTTGAACAGCAATATTACCTGAGCACTTTTAATTTATTATGCTTGATCGCCATTGCCTCTAATTACCTTTATTTCTACCATCACTCTGATAACACCTCCTATGCCGATTTATTCCTCAGTGCCATCTTGTTAACAAAAGGGGTCATATTACTACTATATGGACAGCATATGATCGGCAATGTGCTGTGGTTGTTTCCAATTATTGCGGCGGTGATCTTCATTAATGACTTTCGTATAGGCTTAGTTTTTAGCTGCAGTTTCTTTATGCTGATTGGCGTCTCAGTACAACTCTCCGGAGCCGATATTCTTCCTCAATATCTCCCCATAGATCGGTTTTTTCTCAGTCTCATCGCACTCTGTTGCATGTGTCATATTTCCTCTTACTACTACAACAAAGCGGTTTGCTATATCCAGCATCTTTATCAAGAGGGAATTGAAGACCTTGCCTACACCGACCAACTGACTGGGCTCGCCAATCGTTGGAGTTTCGAAACTTGGGCACGTGAAAAACTCTCCCAGCAGACTGATAAAAAAACCATCACCGCACTCGTCTTTCTAGACATTGATAATTTCAAGTCCATTAATGACAGCTACGGACATGAGGTCGGGGATCGAGTCTTGCAGTATTTCGCCAATCGTTTAAAAAACAACGTCCGAAATAAAGACCGGAAGACCGATAAACACGATTACTCCATCGCGAGATTTGCCGGAGATGAGTTCGTGCTACTACTTTACGATATCAAAACGGTTAAGGATTTGGATGGCGTTCTCAACCGGATTTGTTATCTGTTTGAAGATAAATATCAAGGCTCAGAAATGATCAATAACCTCACCGTCAGCATCGGCGCTGCTTTGTTTCCTTCCGATGCTGATAACTTGGCCGAGCTGACTCGGTGCGCAGACAAAGCAATGTACGCAGCAAAACACAACGGCAAAAATCAATATCAGTATTACCAACATCTTTCACTTGACCATACTGAAGCATCTACTGCAACCCATTCAGCAACAGTGACACCAATAAAGAAAGCTAGCGAGTCATATACATAATCCACAAACCTACTGCACATACCACCACCATCCATGCGGCGTAGCGTGCTGTATTAGGTTTATTTGGTTTAGGGTGAATCACTGGCCTCATTGCCGCACGCCTTGCTGCTTCAACAATGGAAACGTCTTTGTCACTGAGCTGTTCAAGCGTATCGCGATTTTTCTGCGCTTGATTAGCCACCTTGGTAAATCGGTGCATCTGCTCAAGCGTAAAATCCTCTTTGGGATCATAATGCGGATTCTGATCTTCATGTTTGGGCAACATAGACATTGGGCATCCTCCTCGTGATCCAACCTACTCTAATTATAGCCCCCTCAAGATATGTTCGAATTTCTCGACGAAGACCTTCAAAACACAGCGCTCTTCTTTATCAGCACCTTGTCTTAGACTGATGTTATACCGACAAGGAGAATCATTATGCTAACGCAACGTGAAATAAAACAGATAATCCCCGCACAACCCACTTCGGATGGAGATGGCGTAAAAATTAGCCGCGTTGCTGGCTTTAATAATGCTAATTTTTCACCATTTTTAATGCTCGATGAATTTAAATCTGATCAAAAAGCCGATTATATTGGCGGATTCCCTCCTCATCCACACCGAGGAATCGAAACGCTCACTTATATGCTAAATGGGCATTTCCAACATCAAGATCATATGGGTAATGTCGGTGAATTACGCTCTGGAGGTGCCCAATGGATGGCCGCAGGAAGAGGTGTTATTCACAGCGAGATGCCAATCATGACTGAAGGTCAGTTGCACGGTTTTCAGATTTGGATCAATCAGCCTGCTAGCCAAAAAATGGCGCCAGCGCAATACCACGACTTTCAACCCGAAACCATTACCGAATACCACTCCCAAGAGACTGGCCTGCTGAGAGTACTCGCGGGTGATGTCACTTGTGGCAACCAGATAGTAACAGGCCCATTAACAAAAACGGGCGTTAAATTGAGTGTGGCCGACTGGCAAGCCACACCGGGTAGCCAATTAGAGATCGTCACTCCGAATCACTTTAATGTCATGGCATTTACCTACAAAGGCAATGCACAGCTAGGCAGTAAAGTGTTGAAGCAAGGCGAGCTAGCGTTGCTCTCAAAAGGTGAGTTCTTAACATTAACAGCCAATGATACGAGCGGAGTATTGTTGCTAATGGGGCAACCCATTGATGAACCTGTCGTGCATTATGGGCCGTTTGTAATGAACTCATTTTCTGAGATAGAACAAGCAATTAAAGACTACAACTCAGGTGTGTTTGAACAGTATTAATCATAGGGTAACCATCCGGCTGATCTTAAGTGTCATTTTGGGGTTCTCAGAAAGTTTGCCTATACTCAAGTAGTAAATTTGACGAGAGGCACGAAATATGTGGGTATTGACTAGAAATATTCTCATTTCATTGGCAGCAGTGCTGCTCAGCTCAACGCTTTTTGCTAACACCCTTAAAGCTGATTTTAGGCATCGACCACCAGAAATGGTGATCAGTCCAGATGGTCAAAAAATCAGCGGCCCATTAAAGGAAATCCTTGAAGAAGCAGCAAAAAATATAGGCTTCGATATCGAGTGGCGAAACATTCCATTTCCTCGCAGCCTTGCTACTTTAGAAAATGGTACTGTTGACATTGTTCCACGTGTCATACGAACAGCAGACAGAGAAGCATTTGTTCGCTTTATCGGTCCTATAAGTGAGCAAACACGGAATATTGTTTTTGTCACTCGCAGTGATGGGCCAGCAATCAACAATTATCAAGATTTACGAGAGCTAAATGTCGGTGTGAAAAGAGGTACCGCTTATTTCGAAGCGTTTGATCAAGACAAAGAGATAAATAGAACGGTTGTTAATGATGACTTCAACCTAGCAAGAATGCTAGAGGCAAAGAGAATAGATACCGTTATCGTATTGGATTTACCTGCGCTAGAAGTGGAATTAAAAACAATCAATTTTAGTAACTACCAAGTAGCAACCTACTACTATCCAAACACTATCGGCAACTATTACGGTATGCCTAAAAGCCATCCACAAGCGGATGCATTACAAAACGCTCTGTCTGAAATGGTAAAAAGTGGAAGGATCGAAGCCATCTATGCAAAATTTGCAAAATTTGGCTTAACAGCTCAATAAGAAATAGGGCTTTTAAGCCCTATTTCAACTACAAATATTCGCACAAATAAGCTGTTGCTTCGGCAACTTTCAAATCAAAGGACGAATTCTCAGCGACTTCAAAAGATTCATTCGCTTTAAATGTAGACCAATGTTCATCCCCTAAACGCTTTATCGTTAACGAACCTTTGATGACTGTCATACGCTCAGGAGCCGCCGTGCCAAAGGTGTATTCGCCAGGAGCCATTACGCCCACCGAACTGTCACCACTTTGGTGAGCAAAACCTAAAGATTTAACAGCCCCATCGAAGTATGTGTTTTCTTTGATCATTTCTCTTCCTTGTAAAATAAACCACCAAAATATGGTGAATAACACGTTTGTAAGCCGTTTTATCTGAAATCATAAAAATACACAAGTGGCAATTGGAATTAAACAAATAGTGAAACGCGACCTATACTGATCGGTAAGTCAACAAAATTCATGATGCAATGTTCATCTTGTCATCCATTAGCACTAGTTTTGGAAAAAAGATCATATTTTCCAGTGTGACATTTGCTAAACCACACGACATATTCCACTCTCTAACCTTGTTTTAATTGGTTAGCCTTACCGGTACTAGTCGCTGATTGCTTACGTTATGGAGTGGGAATGGCAGTTAAGGGTTTCACGCATGCAAATAAAGCCTCTTCAGGTCACCCTATGAAAAAAAAGTGGGTATTAAAAAGTCTTTTTTGGATAGTGCTGTTCACTATCGCAGCTAGTTTTGCCACTTTACTTTTAGTGAGCTATCAAGAGTATACAAGCCCCAAAAATGTCTATGGTTCATGGATCGAAATCGGTACACCCAGCTATAGCACTGAGGTTCTCACTCTCAATTCAAATGGCGTGTTTCGAAATAATCGCTTAGTCAGCACTCAGTTTGAATATGATGGGGATAAAATTGTGATTAACACTGGTAGTGGTGTGACCATTTACCAACTTGCTGGGACAACAAACTCCCCTCAACTCAAGCGCATTGAACCTGTCATGCCTTTACAACGCTTTATCAAACAAGGCTATGAAAGCACGGTAGAAAACGATGAAAACGGCGACCCAAGTAAAAATCGTCGTTCAGCATTATCTGAGCACTTTTCACAACCATAGCGCTTAAAGTGACGCGATCAGAGCTGAGTCTAAATAGAAAAGCCCCCGAATCGGGAGCTCTGTTGATACTTTATATTATAGAGTGATGCCATATTTAGCGTGCGCGACGCGCCTCTACGGCACCAGCCAACTGACGCAATACCACTTCAGTGTCATCCCAGCCAATACATGCATCCGTAATCGATTGACCATAAGTGGCCGCACAACCATCCACGAGATCCTGACGTCCTTCAACGAGATGAGACTCAATCATCACACCAAAAATAGCATGTTCACCCGATGCAATCTGCTCGCTCACATCTTGTGATACCACAAGTTGACGCTGGTACTGTTTAGAGCTGTTTGCGTGGCTAAAGTCAATCATCACTTTTTGTGGTAAACCGGAGATTTCTAGTTCCTGCTTGATAGCCGCGACATGTTGAGCGTTGTAGTTTGGCTCTTTACCACCTCGTAGAATGATATGGCAATCAGGGTTGCCTGCCGTTTGAATGATGGCCGAATGACCATACTTAGTGACCGACAAGAAATGGTGCGATGCACTGGCAGAGCGAATCGCATCAGAAGCGATTTTGATATTGCCATCTGTCCCATTTTTGAACCCAACCGGACAAGATAGACCCGATGCGAGTTCACGGTGAACTTGAGATTCTGTTGTACGAGCACCAATAGCACCCCAACTGATAAGGTCAGCCACATACTGCGGTGTGATCATATCCAAAAATTCGCTCGCTGTCGGCATCCCCATATCGGTCAAATCAAGCAGTAACTTACGCGCCATGCGTAAACCATCGTTAATTTTATAGGTATCATTTAAATAAGGGTCGTTAATGAGCCCTTTCCATCCGACGGTCGTACGAGGTTTTTCAAAATAGACACGCATGACAATTTCAAGGCGATCACCTAGTTCATCGCGCAACACTTTAAGACGTTTTCCATATTCAACAGCCGCTTGAGGATCATGAATTGAACATGGGCCAATGATCACCAATAAGCGATCATCTTTATCTTGTAGAATATTATGAATGGCTTCTCGAGCCTGAAATGTGGTTGAAGAAGCAACTTCTGTTGCCGGAAACTTTTCTAGAACCGCAACAGGAGGTAATAACTCTTTAACTCGTTTAATTTTTACATCATCAGTCTGAAACATTGCTTACTTCTTCCTTATTCTTTTCTACTGCCTACCGAACAACGGACAGGTTGGATCTATACGCAGCCTTGCTTTCGGCTCTCCCCTGTAACTTATCTACTAAAAACCACAACTTCAATCATTATTTTCAACAAAAGGCAATATTGGCTACTTTTTTACAAGATTATCATTGCGTAAAAAAATAGTTACACCTTTATGCTGGAACCCACAAATTAACGCTAATATGAGCTTCGTAGGTGCATTATCTCGTTGATATTGCTAAGGTAGGTGATAACAAAATAGCAACAAGATATTCAACCATGAATGCGATAGAGTTTGAAAAAGTAAACAAGTGGTACAATAATTTTCACGCTTTGAAAGACATTACTCTTCAGGTTCGTCGAGGGGAAATCTTAGTCGTTTGTGGCCCTTCAGGCTCAGGAAAATCAACATTAATCCGAACGGTCAATGGGTTGGAAGCTATCAGCGCGGGCAAGATCACCCTGAACTCTAACCATTCCGACATCACACAGCCTGCGGGAAAAATCGGTATGGTTTTCCAGCATTTCAACCTTTTCCCTCACTTGACGGTGATTGAAAACCTTATTTTAGCTCCAATTCGTACACTGAAATTGAGTAAGCAAGCCGCAAGACAAAGAGCGAGCCATTTTTTACAGCGAGTGAATATTCTTGACCAAGCTGACAAATATCCGGTGCAATTATCTGGTGGTCAGCAACAGCGTGTTGCCATTGCACGCTCACTCTGTATGCAACCAGAAATTTTATTGTTTGATGAACCCACTTCCGCTCTCGATCCTGAAACCATCCAGGAGGTACTGGATGTCATGGTAGATCTTGCTCAAGATGGCATCACCATGATGTGCGTCACTCATGAAATGGGTTTTGCCCGAAAAGTAGCGGATCGCGTCATTTTTATGGATGAAGGAAGAATTCTCGAGATCGCTACGCCGGAAGAGATATTTCGTCAGCCAAAACACCCAAGAACTCAACAGTTTCTCAACCAAATATTGAGCCATTGATGATAAAAGTACTGATAAAACCGATCTTCTCCGCTCTAGTACAGATAGTTCTATTGCTTGCGGGGATGATATGGCTACTTGATTCTGGCGCACATGCTATGGGTTACCAGTGGCAATGGCATCGTGTGCCTGATTTCATCGCTTTTTACGACGAGGGGGAATGGTGGCCCGCGGAACTGCTCGAAGGGTTAGCCGTCACGGTGCAAATCTCAACGGTCAGCCTATTTTTTACGCTGGTCATTGGCTTAACAACCGCTTTGTTGAAGCTTTCCAATTCTGTGGTAGGGCGTTGGTTGGCCAATATTTATATTGAGCTTATCCGCAACACGCCGCTACTGGTGCAGATATACCTGCTCTATTTTGTGTTTGGCCCAGTGCTGGGCTTAGATCGCTTCTCTACTGCCATTTTAGCTTTGGCACTGTTTCAAGGCGCTTATACTGCCGAAGTGTTTCGTGGTGGTTTAAACAGCATTCCGAAGGGACAGTTTGAAGCGGCACGAACATTAGGGCTTTCTCGTTTTTATACCTATGTTGATGTGATCTTACCGCAACTTATCCAACGTACATTACCTCCACTGACCAATGAAGTCGTGTCATTAATTAAAAACTCGTCTATCGTCAGTGTGATGGCTATTTTTGACTTAACCACTCAAGGTAGAAATATTGTCTCAGAAACGGCGATGCCATTTGAAATATGGTTTACCGTCGCTGCAATTTATTTACTGTTAACTCTTTCTTTATCAGGGTTTTCAGCATGGTTAGAACACAAACTCGGGGCGCAATGGCGCGCTCAATAATCATCCTTAAAAGGAGAACATCATGCAGCAATCTGCACCAAAAGCGTGGCAACGCGCTGGATTGAAGGCTATCGCCGCTCTATCGCTCGGGTTGACCATGTTACTAGGGATAACCATTTCCATACCCGCCTTTGCCAGTGAAACGCCTAGCCTTGATAAAATCACTGAACGAGGCACATTGCGTGTGGGTATGTCTACGTTTGTGCCTTGGGCAATGCGCGACAAGCAAGGCGACCTGATTGGCTTTGAAATTGATGTTGCCAAACGTCTTGCTGAAGATTCAGGTTGGAAAGTGGAATTTGTACCTACCGCGTGGGATGGCATTATTCCAGCACTCTTAGCACAAAAATTTGATGTTATTATCGGCGGCATGTCTATCACGCCAGAACGCTCGAAAAGCGTGCTCTTTACCACCCCCTATTCACATTCAGGAGTACAACTTGCCGCTAATCAGTCCCTCGCTAAAGGATTTTCTACAATAGAAGACTTCAATTCTCGTCGAGTGACTATCGCAGCGCGACGCGGAGCATTTACCGTTCAAGTCGCTCGTGAAACCTTCCCCAAAGCCAAAATTCTGCAATTTGATGACGATGCACAAGCCTTTCAAGAAGTATTAAACGGCCAAGCACACGCCGTGATTGCGTCAAGCCCTAAACCTGAACATGAAACAGTGAAACACAGTGACAAACTGTTCATTCCTTTCAATGAACGGTTGTCCAAAGGAAACGAAGCGTTTGCCGTTCGCTTAGGTGAAGAGGACAAAAAAGCCTTTTTTGATCAATGGATTATTGAACGAACCAATGACGGCTGGTTGAGTGAACGCTACGAATATTGGTTCTCAACACTAGATTGGCAAAACCAAATCGTCTCAGGGCAATAGCCTGAGGGGCGGATGTGAATAGAACAAAAACCATGCTGTATGAAAAACGGAGCCTTAAACCATGGTTACGATTATCGCTCAATAAGCTCGATTATGCGTTACTCGTAGTACTGTTAGGCTTTGTTATTTGGTTAACACACCGAGCCGAGCTTGGGGTGAATTATAATTGGCGTTGGCGAGAAGCTTTTGCTCTGATTTTCACTCCCACCAGCAATGGCGACATCCCTTATTTCTTTCAAGGTTTGCTCGCCACTTTGCGCTTAAGTGTCTGGGCGATGGTGCTGGCCCTTGTGTTAGGCACACTGCTTGGCGTAGCACGCCACTCTCAGTTTTCGTGGTTCAGAATTCCGGCTAACGCTTTTGTGCAATTAGTTAGGAACATTCCGCCGCTGGTTTTCGTGTTCATTTTTTATTTTTTTGTCTCCAATCAACTGATCCCGTTGTTGGGCCTAGAAAACCTACTACGGGAACACCATGAGCCAACCAATGTCATTCAGCATTGGCTGTTTGGTCCTTCTCATCTATGGGAAAATTTGTTCTCTGGAATTGTGTGTATTGGGATGCTTTCATCGGCCTATATCGCTGAAGTTGTTCGTTCAGGTTTGGCCGGAATCGCTCAAGGTCAATGGGAAGCAGCGCACTCTTTAGGGC
This sequence comes from Vibrio sp. RM-69-4, assembly GCF_024743775.1. Lineage (NCBI taxonomy): Bacteria > Pseudomonadati > Pseudomonadota > Gammaproteobacteria > Vibrionales > Vibrionaceae > Vibrio > Vibrio sp. RM-69-4. The sequence continues at coordinate 99,386 of NZ_JAMQXI010000063.1, read as the reverse complement.
TGTCTCGATGGGTAAAATACCGATACGTCATTGCCCCTCAAGTATTGGCGGCGATCACGCCGGCTTTAGCTGGGCAAGCGATTTCTTTGGTCAAAGATTCTTCGATTGTATCGCTAATTTCAATTCAAGAAATGACGTTTGTTGGCACAGAAATCGCTAACTCTTCTGGGCTTATTTTTGAAATATGGTTGTTAGTGGGCGGTGCATACTTAGGTTTATGTTTAAGCCTCTCTTTACTGTTTAGGCGGCTCGAGCTACGCAGTTTACGCCATCTCTCGCTTCATCACTCTAACTAGATAACACTGAATTTGTCAGCGTCAGTTGCGCAACCAATCAAAGAGAAGCAACACGTGATGAGAAACAAAATAAGAACGATGTTTAGCGATTGCGCCCCCATTATTGAGAATGAATATCAGTTAGAATCAATTCAACATGAATGTAAGAAGGTGAAACCATGATGCAACACGTTTCCGAATGGTTAGAAAAAGATCCCGATCCTAAAACTCGCCAAGAACTACAAGCACTAGTCGATCAGCATCAGTTAGATGAGATAAAAGATCGCTTTCAATCACGCCTTGAGTTCGGCACCGCAGGTTTACGCGGCATGGTGGGATGCGGCCCTAATCGTATGAACCGCCTGGTAATTCAAGAAACGGCGACGGGTTTAGGACACTATCTCATTCAGCAAGTCAGCAATGCCAAAACACGTGGGGTGGTGATTGGCTATGATGGCCGGCCAGATTCTCAGCAATTTGCACATGATACCGCCTCCGTACTCGCCGCGCTGGGGATCAAAGTGTATCTCACGCATAAAGTGGCACCGACCCCTGTAGTCGCTTTTGGGGTAAAACACTTTAATGCCGCCGCCGCCGTCGTAGTCACCGCCAGTCACAACCCACCCGAATACAATGGCTTCAAGGTGTACTGGGAAAATGGTGCCCAGATTATCCCACCTCACGATTCAGGTATTGCAGCAGAAATAGACTTAGCGGCAACACGAGCTATTTCTCTGATGCCGTTAGACAACGCGCACCAACAAGGCCTTTTGCAATGGCTAACAGAAGAGTATTACCAAACTTACCGTCGTATCCTCAATCAAAGCCCATTGTTGAACCACCACACTGATCCGCAATGCCTTACCATTGCGTATACCGCGATGCATGGTGTCGGCGCTGAGATGGCTGAAACTTTGCTGCATGACGCTGGGTTTACCCATGTCATCAGTGTGAAAGAACAGCGCGAACCAGATGGCCGTTTCCCGACCGTCAACTTCCCCAACCCTGAAGAGCCGGGGGCGATGGATATGGTTATCGCGTTAGCCCATGCCCAAAATGCACAACTGGCCTGCGCCAACGACCCAGATGCCGACCGATTTGCCGTTGCCGTACAACGCGCGGATGGTCAATACCAAATGCTGACTGGCGATCAAGTTGGCACACTATTTGGGGACTATTTGCTCTCCAAAACCGATGCCTCAAAGCAGTTGGTTGGCAACACCATCGTCTCATCCAGTTTACTCGGTAATATTGCGCAGGCGAAAGGTGCAAAATACTACCAAACCTTGACTGGCTTTAAATGGTTGACCAACGTGGCGATGCAACAACAAAGCGATGAACAGCAGTTCTTATTCGCCTATGAAGAAGCATTGGGTTACACCATAGGGCAAACCGTTTGGGATAAAGATGGCCTTTCGGCCATGGTGGCATTTGCACAACTAGCGGCCGAATTATACAGCCAAGGTAAGACTATTTGGGATCAACTCGAAACCATTTACCGCCAGCACGGTTTTTACATTAATGCACAACGTAGCATTAAGTTAGACCCTAACTCACCGCCGATCGGTGATAAGCTTCGCGCCACACCGCCAACGGAAATCGCCGGTCGAAAAGTGCTCATGATCGACGATCTCAAATCACTAACACGTTATATTGCCGATGGAACAACGCAAGTGATTCAACTTCCTGCTAGTGATGTATTGACCTATCACTTGGAAGGCGGAGCGAGAGTGATTGTGCGCCCGTCGGGCACTGAACCTAAATTGAAATGCTATTACGAGGTCGTCGGAGCCTTCGAAGCAGAAGAAGATTTCGCCAGCGCCGAGAAAAAAGCTGACGAGCAAATGGCGATGCTTATCGCAGAACACCAACACAGCTTGTAGCACTCATTGCTGGATAAGCACAACGAAATAACAGGCCGTCTTCAGTTCATTGTTGGCGGCATTTTTATTTCATCTGTTTAGGTTGCGCACCATCGCGACACTCTTTTGCCTTCAGTGGATAACACGATATGCGCAATTTTGTACAAAACCATTCTGAATAAATCGGCTACACTGGTTGTTGCAAAAAGGTAGGATATGAAATGCCCAAGCAGAAAAGCAAAAAGAGAGAACTAGCCAAGTTTTATATCGCTAATGAACTTGGCGGAATTGAGCTTCTCGATGCACAATACGAAACACAAAACTTTTCGCGCCACAGCCACGAAGGGTACACGGTAGGAGTTATTGAACGCGGTGCTCAACGATTTTACCGCACCGGTGGTCATCATATTGCTCCACAAGACAGCATTATTTTGGTTAATGCCGAAGAAATCCATAATGGCCATTCTGCTGTAGAAGGTGGTTGGGCCTATAAAGCCATGTATCCACTTCCAGAACAATTTAGTACCGTGCTTCAAGAGTTAGGTTCCTTTAACTCATGCGCTCCTTATTTTCCAGAACCCGTAGTCTACGATCCTGAATTAGCAAACCAATTTCGTTTAGTTTTTGATACGTTAGAGCAGTCGAGTAACCGTCTATTACGCGAAACATTAGTGTACGCGACCCTAACCAAACTGGTAGCACGTCATGCCAAAAGTCCTCCGATCTCAGTACCTAAAACTAAAATTCAGCAGTCGCTCTATACGGTTAAAGAATTCTTAGATGACTTTCCCCAGGCCGATGTCTCATTAGAAGATTTATCAAAACTAGCTGGAGTTAGCCCCTATCATTTGGTTCGTTCATTTCAAAAAATGTATGGCTTCCCACCGCATGCCTATCAAATTCAAGCGCGGTTGCGTTATGCTAAAACACTATTGAGAAGTGGTCATCCCATTTCAGATGCTGCGCAAGAATCTGGGTTTCATGACCAAAGTCATCTACATCGCCACTTTAAGCGTGCAATGGGCTTAACGCCAAAACAGTTCTTAGCCAAATAGCAAGCGCAATTTTGTACAATCGCTTGACCCAACCTTGTGGCTTGATAGATTCATCACTTCCAGCAAAGGAATTACTATGGATAGCACACTATTGAACCACATACATTTAGAACCTCGAGGTCGCCTCTTTGGGCAAGGCGCACTGGCCATGCTACCGCTGAGTATTGCCGTTTTACCATGGGGCTTATTGGCGGGATCATTTGCGATTGAAAGTGGCCTGACCGTATTAGAGAGCCAAGCACTCTCTGCGGTTTTATTTGCAGGCTCAGCGCAACTCGTCGCCACGGGGATGTTTAAAACAGGTGCAGGGCTGTTGACTCTGCTGATCACCACATTTTTCATCACTTCTCGCCATTTTCTCTACAGCGTTTCCATGCGCAGCAAAATCAGCCCACTCCCGACACGTTGGCGTTTAATTCTGGGTTTTCTGCTCACTGATGAGCTGTTTGCTGTCTGCGGACAACAAAATGAAAAACAGTTTAACCGTTGGTACGCGCTTGGTGCGGGTTTAAGCTTCTATTTAGTTTGGAATTTGGCCACACTGGCCGGCATTATTGCGGGCAGCTACATCCCCGCTTTAAACGAGTTGGGGTTGGAATTTGCAGTCGCGGCTACTTTTATCGCCATTGTCATTCCGAACATTAAAAACATACCGATACTCGTTGCTGTCATCAGTGCCCTAGTGTTATCGGTAAGCCTGACTCTTTGGCAAGTTGAAGGTAGCTTAATGCTAGCAAGCATTGGCGCAATGTGTGCAGGTTATGTTTCTGAAGTTTTACTCTGTTCGAGCAGGAGGAACCAACGATGATTCTGCTTTCGATCCTCGCCATGACCGCTTTGGTCTTTATGAGCCGTTATCTGTTCTTAGAGCCTAAATTACCGCTGCGTCTCAACCCAGTTATCCAGCGCTTACTCACTTATTCTAGCCCTGCCGTATTAACTGCTATTTGGGCTCCGATTGTGTTCCTGCCAGAGCAAACACTTTGGCTTGATCGCCATAATCCCTACTTGTGGGCCGCAGCATTAGCGGGGCTGATTGCATGGAAAACCAAGAATGTCCTGCTGACCACGATCATCAGCATGGCGACTTTCTTTTTGCTAAATTTAACGCTCTTAGCCCATTAAAGACAGAGGCTGCGGTGAATACTGATAATAACCGCAGCCCAAATAGCGCAAATCAGTTTTATTGCGCTAGCCATTCAATCTCGATTAAGGTCTGCTCTCCACATTTAAGACGCCCTAAAAAGAGATCGCCACAATGCACTTCTCCAACTCCTTGTGGCGTTCCGGTCATCACAACGTCACCATCACGCAGTGATGTGTAAGATTTCAGCTCTTCTAAAATGATGGCGGGTGAATAGATCATTTGGTTTACACCGCCGCACTGAACCCGAACACAGTTGATGAATAGCTCTAACTGCAACTTATTGATGTCGATACCATGCAGTGGCACAAATCGGCTAAGTACTGCTGAACCGTCAAATGCTTTCGCCCGCTCCCAAGGTAAACCTTTTGCTTTAAGCTGAGATTGCAGTACCCGCTTAGTCAGATCTAACCCCAAACCAACCGCGCTATATTGACCTTTTTTGATCAAAAAACAAATTTCAGCTTCATAGTGAAGCGTCTCTTGGTGAAACGAGGATAGAGTGGTTGTAATGCTCGTATTGGGTTTATTAAATACCACCATTTGTTCTGGTATTGTGTTATTAAGCTCTTGAATATGTTCAATATAGTTCCGTCCAACACACAACACTTTAGACGGGGTTATCTTCTGTTTATCCAAACGAACCGAATACATATACTCTTCCTTGAGATGACTAAGATCGTCGAGTTTACCTCATCTACAGCGCGAGTGAATGGATTTGCATCTTCATTAGATAAAAGTAAGATCTTCGACTCAAAATTCATGGCACCTTGACTATTTTGAACATCACTACATAACATTCTTTTTAATAAATCATCAATAAAAACAACATGTAAACATCATGAATCAGTAATTAAACATTCATTTAAAACATCTACTTTACTCACATCAAACCGTTCGAGCACTGAAGCTCATTGATTATGGATAAGGTAAATAAAATGAAAAAAGCAACAATCGCAACCGCAATTCTTACAGCATTGGTATCAGGTTCTTCTTTTGCTGCGACCGTTTACAAAGCGGATGGAAATGAGCTTAAAGTTGGTGGACGTGCAGAATTTCGTGGCGATTTCGGTGGTGATGACAAAGGCAAAGAAATTGAAGGCACGATGAAAAACAAAAGCCGTGCGCGTTTGAACATTGCAGGTTCAACAGAAATTTCTGACTCTTTGAAAGGTTTTGCAACCTATGAAGCAGAGCAAACGGTTAATTCCTCCGCCAGCAACGATAAGAATTCTGATTTCAACCAACGTTACCTATTTGCAGGTTTACAAGCTGATTTTGGTGCTATTTCTGTCGGCCGCCAAGATACGGCTGGCGTGCAAATTTCTCAAATGTCAGACATCGGTACTTATACTGGCGCTCAAAAAGAGTTCATCAACGCAGGTAATGAGCAAATCAACAACACCTTCCTCTACGCAGCTACATTTGATGCCCTCAATGTGAAAGCAAGCTTTATTGCAGGCGAAGAAAAAGACACCGATGGCTTTGGTCTTTCTGCAATTTATAACTTACCTATCGGCCTTGGTTTAGGCTTGGGCTACGCAAGCAACGATAATGGCACAGGCCAAGGTGCAGCGAATCAAATTATTGCCGGTGTGAATTACACGTTGGACGATTTGTACTTAGGCCTGACCTATACACAAGGGGATTTGGACGATAAAGCGAAGAGCGAATTCAACGGGATTGAATTTGCTGCGCAATACAAAATCACAAGTAACTTCCGCTTGATTGGGGTGTATCAAAAAACGGAAAATGAAACTGCAAACGTCACAACGACGAAAAGTGATTTTGCTGAGTTGACAGGGCGTTATGATTTCAATAAGTCAATCTACACTTACGTTGCCTACAAAATGAACAACCTAGATAAAAAAGACCTCGGCACTGCGTATGATGCAAAAGACTCTATTCGCCTAGGCCTACGTTACAACTTCTAATTTTAATTATACGAACGCATATACTCCCTAAGGATTTTGTCCTTTTGGCCAGGCACTCGCTTGGCCTTTTTTATTTGCCGGTATTGCACCACAATGAAACACATTGCACTAGGCTAGACCATGCTTAACAGAGCCAACAATATAAGTTCACTATTTTTCAATAAGTTAAAGGTGGCACACAACCTGCTATGGAATAAGTACAAATGCATGGCAGCGTTTGTGCTTCTTTTCAGTGCTAAGGCAGAGCACTGGCCGTTCATGTTCTTTCGCCCTCTTTTTAGAGGGCTTTTTTTATCCCATCACCACAGCCCATACGCAAAATGTTTGGCGTTTCAGACAAGTGGAAATCAGCAGGGATAACACTTGCTCAAATTTATTGAACCACTCCATTCATTTCAGAGATTGGTTTAACGCTGATAAGTCAGTATGATTCAACGACTTTTTCTATAACCCTCTTCTCTATGACCAAAATACTTCACCACCCAATCCAAGGGGCAAGTTGGATGCTAATCGCAGGCCTCGCCTTTGCGATAGTCAATAGCCTTGCTCAAGCCGCCAGTATCAATTATGGCCTGTCATCTACCACGGTGGCGCTGGTTCAATATGCCATCGCGTTAGTCGTTATTTTGCCGTATTTATCAACGTTAGGGATCCGCTACTCGCTGCGCACCGAGCATTTAAGCATGCATATTTTCCGTGTGTTTTTATCTGTGATTGGCATACAACTCTGGTTATGGGCACTCGCCTATCCCGTACCCATTTGGCAAGGTATTGCACTGCTGATGACCTCTCCTCTGTTTGCCACGATTGGCTCAGGCCTTTTTTTAAAAGAGAAAGTGGGTACAGCGCGCTGGGGAGCAACATTAACTGGCTTTGTCGGGGCGATGATCATCCTTGAACCTTGGGCTGACGATTTCAACTGGGCATCGTTGCTGCCTGTTGGCGCGGCATTTTTTTGGGCTTGTTACTCTTTGATGGTGAAAAAACTGTCTGCCCATGACTCACCGTCTACTATGGTGGTCTACCTTTTAGTACTGATCACACCGTTCAATCTACTGCTCGCTTTACCAGATTGGCAAACACCTCAAGGAAGCACTCTATGGCTCATATTGCTTTTTGCGGGTGCGATGACAGCACTGGCTCAATGGGCGATCGTTAAAGCCTATGCGGTGGCAGATGCGTCTTTTGTGCAACCTTTTGATCACGCGAAGCTGCCACTGAATGTTTTGGCGGGTTGGTTAGTGTTTGGCTGGGCACCACCCGGGCGATTATGGCTTGGCGCTGCCATCATTATCGCTTCAGTGGCCTTTATTACTCACTGGGAAACAAAAAAATCTTCGCGTTGAAATAAAAAGTCACTCAACTCTTTCCTATTCTCTAAGCAATGCTTCTTGAGGAAAACACGATGGCAAAACCGATAAAAATCACACTATACCGATGGGCTGGAAGTTGGGGCCCATTTAAAGTCACCATCCCTTGCGGCGAGTGTACGCTCACCAAGGACATTTTGACTGACACCTTCAACAATGAACTGGAGGGCATTCCCATCGAGTTAGAAGTCAAAGACTGGCTATCGTACTGGTGGGAACCCTTGAAACTTGGCGCATGGCACGCCCCAATATTGGTCGTTGAAGGTAAAGTGATCAGCCAAGGAGAAGCGTTAAATCGAGGTGTTTTGGTTCAATCGGTGATCAAAGAATGGGCACAACGTGACGAGTTAACTGGCAATATTGTGTATGGAAAAGCCACTTGCCCGTACTGCGTAAAAGCAAAGAAATTGCTGGATGAAGCGGGAATTCAATACACCTATCATGATGTCGTCAAAGAAAGTGCGGCGCTGTACCGGATGATCCCAGAAGTTAAAGCCATCATCGGTCAAAAAACGCCCGTCACCGTGCCACAAATTTGGCTAGAAAGCCGCTATATCGGCGGGTGTGATAAATTGGAAGATTGGCTAACCAAAAAAAGTCAGTAGTGCCCCAGAGCATCTGGTTACTTTAGAAGAAAAAGTACTGACGCCTCAGAAACCGCCGACTCTTTAGTCAGTAATGGTATACGGGCTCTTTGTGGACGAATGGTGGACGAATTTGCACAGTCATTTTTACCCCAGTAAATAAAGCAAAGCCCCAGCTTGTTACCAAGCTAGGGCTTTTTGATTCTTAGGCATTCACTATTTGCTGAATTTCTTCACTAGCGTTTTAATGAAAGACTTTTTCTTTGCTTGTGGTTTGCCATGCATTGCATCATACATCGCTTTTTTTGCGATCAGTTGACCAACGTAAGCACCACCTAATTCATAACCCATGAATCACCTCAACATGTAATTTATTTACCTAACGAGGTGTATATTAGTCCAAAAAAGAACAAAAACAAGACCCGAGTCACAAAATAAAGTAATTAATTTTCAGTTAACCGCGTTTAGGCTGCTTATAGGTTTTACCAGCAGCCAAGTAAGTTTCTTTCTGCTTAACTTCAAACATGGTTTCAAAAAACCAAGCAACAAACTTAATAACGTCATCGCCTTCATTCATAATGTGTTCGACAAACTCTTCTTCTTCACCTTGCTCATTTTCTTGCAACACGACGTGGTAAATGCGTTGCTCCCCATCCACTTCGGCTAAAGCAAACTGACCCACTAACGATAAGGCTGCTTCAGCAATATCTTGATCTTCAAATACTTTCAGCATATCTAACGCTTGAGGAAGTGTTTTTTGCTCGCACAAGCTTTTGACTAATGCTTGAAATTCATCTTGTTGCATTGATTTTTCCGTCGAATTAATGTCGCCGAGATTATACCTCAAATTATTTCTCTTGTGCCGACATGTACGCTGCCAATGCACCACTAGACTTAAACCGCTTCAAACCGGAAGGGTATAAACAAGCATTAAGCGAATTTGGTTTGACGTAAGCGATAGGAAGAACACAACACCAAAAACATAGCGCAACTGGTTGCTAAATAGAACCAGCCTAGCGACATCTGACTCGTGATCCATCTTTCCACCAAGTATCCTCCTAAGAATCCAGCTAAGCACATTTGAATGGAGCCAGATAGAGCCGCAACGGAGCCCGCTTGAGTTTTGTGTGGCCCGAGCAGCATGCTGGTGGATAATGGAAATGAGATACCTTGCGCAATCGTTAACCAAGTAAATCCCCACACTAAATTGAACACGCTCATCGGTGTTATCAGTAACCAAACACCGGCAAAAGCCATAATGACAATCGCCAAAGCAAGTAAACGTTGGGATGAAAAACGATCATTGAGTAAGTTAACGGCAACACTGCCTATCATCAAACCCGCGGAAGGGACGATCATTACGGTTCCATAATCGGCGGCCGTTAACCCCAGCTTGTTTTGCAAGAGAAAAGGCAGCACCGACAGAGTCACTAAGCTAGATAAATAGCTGATCCAGTTGTAACTGGCGCTGGTCAGCACTTGGGAATTTTTCAAGAGTAGCAAGTAGTTATGCAATACGGCCTTAGGTTGAAACCGATGTTTCGCGTATGGCAACGTTTCTGGCAATATCCACCAACCTAAAATAAAAATGGTACAGATATACATTAATACGAACACAAACACGGACTGCCAACTTAAATGAAAGGCAAGCCACCCACCGAGCACAGGGGCAATAATTGGCATAATTGAGGCGGTGATGGCGATGTAAGAAAGTGCCTTTGTTAATTGCAGACCATCATAACTGTCGCGCAGCACACTGCGGCCAAGAACAGAAGCACTTCCCGCGCCAAGCCCTTGCAGTAGGCGACCAGCAGCCAACGCATGAAAATTATCCGAAAAACAGACACACAATACTGTACCGGCCAAATAGATCCCCTGCCCGAGTAAAAATGTCGGGCGTCTACCAACCGCATCAGACAATGGCCCGTAAAAAAGCTGTGACATCCCAAACGCCACTAAAAAGAGCGTGACGAGCCATTGAATACTGGCTTGGTCAACCATTAAGTCTCGGCTGATCAATGGCAGTGCAGGTAAATAGATGCTCACCCCAACTTGGCCCGTGGCAATGATCATCATCGCCAATAACATCGGCGTCTTTTTAAATGGTGTGCTAGCGAGAGTTTTCATGGGTTGCTAAGTGAGCTCTTATCGTCGGTAGATGTGGTGTCAAAATACGTTTTCAGTATATATTGGCAACTCAGATTTGATAATAAAGCACTCAGGAAATGAATTAGTTCCAATGAGGAATGAGTAGGGTAACGATGGATTGGATACAAAATGTTAAAACATACATGCGAGTGGTTGAAGAAGGCAGCTTTAACGGCGCGGCACGTAAGCTCAATACCACCAGCTCAGCCATCAGTAAACGAGTACATTGGCTGGAAGAGAAAATTGGCGTGCAGTTACTTAAGCGCACCACACGAACGGTGACACAAACCGAAGCGGGTGCTCTCTTTTATGAGCGAGCAAAAGCACAACTTGAAAGTTGGCAATCGGTGGTTGATGAAACACGCTCTGTCAGCCAAACTCCCGCTGGCCTGCTAAAAATTGGGGCGACACTCTCTGTGGGCTCAAAATTTTTGGTGCAGTATTTAGATGAATTTCTACAGCGCTACCCTGACATTCGAATCCAACTGACCACAACAACTCCGGGGCAATTGCCCGAACTTCACCTTGATTTATTCATCAGCCGAGAAATTGACCAACTCAACTCCCTCAGTTTTAAAGCCTCACCCCTATTTGAACATAAGGCCGGCTTTTATGCTTCTCCTAACTATATTGAAAAATATGGTATGCCCAAATCTGCCGAACAGCTTCAACAGCACAATGTCTTGATTTGGGGAGAACACACAACACGCGAATTAAAAACCTCAACGGGCAAACGCCTATCGTTATCGGGTAATTTCGCGACAACCAATCCAGAAGCACTTTTCTATGCAGGCAAAAATGGCATGGGAGTGATTGTCACCAACGACGTGATGGTCAAAGAAGAGCTACGTTTGGGCAATCTGGTACGTTTGCTACTCGATATCACCGTTGATCAAGCAACGGTTTACGCTTATTACCCTAAACTTGATTATCAACACACTCGAACTCATTTATTTCTCAACTACTTAAAAGAAAAATTAACGAATGAAGCTAGGTAACTAAATTGGGATTACGTCTATTTCCATCACACAATTGTCCACCAGAGCAAATTTATCCTAGACAAAAAAGTACTCATAAAACTCTGCAACTAAGCCGCTGAATAACCAATATTTTATTTTTTACGTCTCAAGCACCCATCATTGCGAGTGGCAAAACTGCGCAATGTCGACCATAGTCACTAAGTGCATATTCTAAAAAAACAGAGTACGACATATGACTAAAACATCATTGGCTAGGGATGCAGTTAGTCTAAACACCATTAACGAGCTCATGCTGCTCGATGGCTCTGAGTTACATGATCGAGCCACATTGGTGCTGCATACACATTTTCAAACCTGCTGTACATGCATCGTCGAGTTAGACAAATGGCATTACAGAGCTCACACCTTATCTCATGCTGGTGAGACGCCAGACAACAACGACACGGGTTATCCGCTCAGGGGAACACCGTGTGAGCAAGTGTGGAAATCAAAACAGGAATACTGTCTGTTTCCATCACAAGTAACCAAAATTTTTCCTGATGACAAGTTTCTAATTGAAAATAAGATTGATGCCTATATCGGTATTCCCCTACGTGCCAAGAATCGCGAAATACTCGGAATGCTCGTGTCTACCTTCTATTCTCCCATCGAAGATGAGGAATTCGTGATTGGCTACCACCGAATCATTGCTAACATAGTCGTTCACAGCCTGCGCAATAAGTGGTTGAGCGAACGCTCTGACAGCTTGGTTAATCAACTTAGCTATGAAGTTTCTCACGACAACCTGACTGATTTAATGAACCGCAGTTATCTAGCTGACAAATTAGAACGCTTAGTTGAAACAACCAATGAACCGTTTACTCTTGCTTATTTAGACATCGATAATTTTAAATCGATCAATGACTTATATGGGCACTATATTGGCGACCAAATCATTAAGTTTGTGGCTAATGCCATCATTAAAAGCGTTCCGGAAGAGAATTTGGCATTTCGAATCGCAGGGGATGAATATGCGTTTATCACCTTCTCTAATGATCCGTTGCAAATCTGCCGCTGTATATTGGATAAGCTAAATACAGGTTATGTCGATGCATCACATCGCATTAAAATTAGCTTAAGCATTGGCATTTCAAGGAAAACTCAAGAGACAATCACGGCCGATCAACTGATTCTCAATGCCTGTTTAGCACTCAAAGAGTGTAAGCAAACTCGCGGTAGTAATATCCGTTGCTATGATACCCATCTGAGTGACCAATACCATCGTCAAACCCAAATCACAGAAGCTCTACGCCGTGAACTCAATAAGTTAACCAGTAAAAATAGTGAACTATTTGTGGTGGCGCAACCGATCGTCAGTCGTCACCAAGAACAGTGGAACTATTTTGAGATTCTCACTCGCTGGAATAGCGAAACTCTGGGTGCGATTTCACCGATTGAGTTTATCGATACTGCTGAGCAGTCAGGTTTAATTGTGGAATTAGGAGAACGCATTGTTGAGCTGGCATGCCTAGCAAAAGTTGAGCTAGAGGAGGGCTTAGGCTACAAGGTAAAATTAGGACTTAACTGTTCGGCACATGAACTGATCAACTCCAAGCGCTATCTCGAACACTTAATGCAAACCATTACTCAATACGGCTTTGAGCCTAATGAATTCACAATTGAGCTCACCGAAACAGTACTACTTTCACAAACCAGTGAAGTTAGATACATCTTAGATAAGCTCAGACTACTTGGTTTTACCATCGCGCTTGATGACTTTGGCACTGGCTATTCGAGCTTGAATTACATCCATAGCTACCCCATCGATTGCATTAAAATTGATGCCACTTTTATCAAAAACATGGTGTGTAACGAAACAGCAGAGCGTGTAGTTTGGTTGATTATTCAATTGGCAAATCAACTTAGGGTTGATCTCGTCGCAGAAGGGGTGGAGAACCAAGAAGCTCTGGAGAAACTCTATGCTATGGGCTGTGAACAGATCCAAGGTTACTATTTTTCAAAGCCAGAAACACCGCACTCTATCGTGACTCACTGGAACAACATGAGCCATGTACGGCGCGCATAAAAAACCCTCACTCTGAAAGTGAGGGATTACTAATATCCATTATGCTATCACATTAAGACTCTTGGTCAGCCGAAGACTCACTGGTGGCATACCGCAGTTCTTGCTGCTGAAGCATAGAATCGAGTTCATTACGCCTTGCAACAAACCCCGCCATCTCTTTTTTAGGCACTGAGTTTGCCATTGGTATGTTGGCGGTCATGGCGTTCACTGCGCGATCTCGAACCATCAGCTCATAATGCAGATGAGGCCCAGTGACTCGGCCCGATTGCCCAGATAAACCGATCCGCTCACCTCGCGATACTTTCTGACCTTTACGCACTAAAATTTTACTCAAATGCAAATAGCGTGTTTTGTAAGTACTGCCATGTTGTATCACCACGTAATTACCCGCATAAGGGTGCTTACGCGTCATGATCACCGTACCATCGCCAGTCGAGAATACCGGAGTACCGACTGGTACACCAAAATCAGTACCATTGTGCGGAGCCACTCTTTTTGTGACTGGGTGCAGGCGATGCGCATCAAAGTTAGAGGTAATGCGTTTATTTGTCGTCGGATAGCGTTGAAATGCGCGCTGTAAACTATCACCATTTTTGTCATAGTACTGCCCATCACGGTGTAAATAAGCAGAAACGTCTTTGCCTCGACTGTAGATTTTAATCGCTTGGATTTCACGATTGCCCGTCAATTTCTCACCGACAAATTGACGAGATTGAACCACTTCAAATCGATCGCCAACCCTAAGATCACGAGAGAAATTGAGTTTATCTTTAAGTAAAGAGACGATCTGTTCTATCTCAGCGCTGCCTAACCCTATCGAATTGACCGACTGAGAAAAACTGCCTTGGATCTCGCCAACCATGGCGAACTCTTTCCATACACCCGGTATTTTAACATCTTGAAACTCATAGGTACCATCATCTAAACGTGAATATACCGCGCGCTCGACTAGGCTAAATTCTAGCTCCATTTTGGAAAGCGCATTTCCATTTTGCGCTTTCCAAAACCTGAGGATGTTGCCAGGTTTTAACGTATCCAATGCGAGGTAGTTTAAATCGGTTTCCATAATCTTCATCAAGTCTTGGTAACCAAAGCCAAGTTGATTAAAGATAGTACTTAAATTGTCACCAGATTTAATCTCATATTCAAAATCCGGAAGATTTTTTACCTCAATAGCATCAGATAAAATCGACTGAACAATTTGAGTTTCGGTAATAGAGAGCTCAATTTGGCGCTGTAAGGAGCTATCCTGAATAGACGAGGAAAATGCGATGGCCGCGACAATCGGTAGGCCAATAATCGACGCTTTTTTTGGAAGTGAAAGCTCAGAAAAGCGCAGAATGAGAGAACGAGGAAGCACTATCTATCCTGTGGATTAAGTCAAAAGAGCCTCAAGATTAAGACTTTCTGTTTCAAAAGTCACCTATATCGTGTGATTCTATGGTCAAAAAAGGCACCGGAGTGCCTTATAATAAATCAACAATTACACGTAAAAATGAGTACTGTCCTAATCATATTTCACGCTTTCACAAGATTTATCAACAACCTATTGATAAGTCGTCACTAGGCTATTTTCTTCGCCAAAACCATTGGCAATGTACTGGTCAGCGCTAGGATCGTTAACCCATTGTTGGTCATCCAACAAGTAACGAAATTGAAATTCAGCATCTTTAGGTAAACGGGTTTTAAATTTAAAACTATTACTTTTCGCCACCTTTTTCATCGGTTCTGGTTGCCAGTCAAGAAAGTCCGCTACTATCGCAACATTGCCAGCCGTATCTGGGACGTCCACTTCAAAGGTCACTTCGACTTCTTCTTTTGTTTTAAAAAAACGTTTATTAATCATCACAAACTCCATCTCTGTATAAAAAACATCCTACCTAGTGAATCATAAGAAAATAGACTCACATCCACAACTCTAAATAGTAAAAATTCCGCCGCCGAACCACTATATTTATAACCTCCGTTGAATATTCACCCCTCTTTACAGCATTTTAAATGAGCGTAGAATCCACCGCGCTTTCTATTTTCCCCTATTTTCAATAAGGTTATCAATTATGTTTGCCGTATATGAATCCTATAAAGCCGGTCTGCTACGACCAAAACAGTGGCTAAATAATATCAGTGCAGGTTTGATTGTAGGGGTTGTCGCTCTGCCACTGGCGATGGCATTCGCTATTGCTTCTGGCGTGAAACCGGAGCAAGGGATATACACCGCCATTATTGCAGGCGTTATCGTT
Organism: Vibrio sp. RM-69-4; assembly: GCF_024743775.1. Taxonomy (NCBI): domain Bacteria; kingdom Pseudomonadati; phylum Pseudomonadota; class Gammaproteobacteria; order Vibrionales; family Vibrionaceae; genus Vibrio; species Vibrio sp. RM-69-4. The sequence continues at coordinate 83,729 of NZ_JAMQXI010000063.1, read as the reverse complement.
TCACTGTTTGGCGGCTCGCGAGTGCAGATAGCCGGCCCAACGGGTGCTTTCATCGTGATACTCGCTGGAATTGTTAGCCAGTATGGGGTCAGTGGGTTGCAGATAGCCACTATGATGGCCGGTGTGATTCTATTGGTTCTGGGGGTCGCAAAACTCGGTAGCATCATCCGCTATATTCCTGACCCCGTAATCGTCGGCTTCACCAGCGGTATCGGTGTCATCATCTGGGTTGGGCAATGGCAAGAATTCTTCGGCCTCCCCAAAATCGAAGGTGAGCATTTTCATCAAAAATTAGTGTCTATTTTCCATGCCTTTCCGCAGATGGATTGGGCCACCACAAGCCTTGCATTATTTTCACTCGCGCTGGTTATCTTCGGTCCTAAGATCCCGAAGCTCTCGAAAGTGCCAGGGCCACTGCTTGCTCTCGTCACAGTTACCGTGTTGCAATATTTTGTTGGCTTTGAAGGGATCCGCACGATTGGATCGGCTTTTGGAGGCATACCTCAAGGACTGCCAGAGTTTTCGCTTCCAGAAGTTAGCTTCTCTCAAATTATTCTATTGATTGGCCCTGCTTTTGCGATTGCCATGCTAGGTGCGATTGAATCATTGCTTTCGGCGGTGGTCGCTGATGGTATGGCGGGCACCAAACACAACTCAAACCAAGAATTAGTCGGCCAAGGTATCGCTAATATCGTTGCTCCTCTCTTCGGTGGTATTGCAGCAACAGGCGCCATTGCACGTACTGCAACCAATATACGCAACGGGGGGACAAGCCCACTTTCGGGCGTGGTGCACTCGCTCACTCTGGTCATTATCCTTATTGCACTTGCACCATTAGCCGTCAATATTCCACTGGCAGTACTCAGTGCGATTTTGTTCGTCGTAGCATGGAACATGAGTGAAGTTCCCCACTTTATTAAATTGGTTAAACGTGCACCCAAAGCCGATGTGGTTATTTTGTTGCTAACCTTTGGATTAACCGTGTTTGCTGACTTAGTTGTCGCCGTCAACATCGGGGTGATCATCGCTACCCTTCACTTTGTAAAACGTATGGCATCTAGTGTTGAGGTAAAAGCCAGTACACACCATGAGCTCAGTGCTGAGCTGCTTCGTCATGGGCAAACTCAGTTACCAAGAGAGCTCGCCGTTTATGCCTTAGAAGGCCCATTTTTCTTTGCTGCGGCTGAAACCTTTGAGCGTGTGATGAGCAGCATTCAAGAGCAGCCAGAAATTTTAATTATTCGCCTTAAATGGGTTCCATTTATGGACATTACTGGCCTGCAATCCATTGAGGAAATGATCGAAAACTTCCATAAAAAGAATGTGCAAGTGTTGATCTCTGGTGCAAATACTCGTGTTGCAATGAAACTGAAAAAAGCGGGGATTGTTGATTTGGTCGGTGAAGATAATTTCTTTAGTCAATTCGATGATGCGCTCAGCGTTAGCCTACAACGTTTGAATATCAGTACAGCTCAATAAAGCTCATTGGACCTATACATTTTTGGCCTTTAGCCTACGGTTAAAGGCCTTTGACTGACCCGTCCCTCTTACCTTAACCGCCCAATTTTCCTCAGCCCTCCTTAACTCTTTTTAAAACGCACGCCTCAACCACCAACAGATTATTAACCAATGCAACAATAACAAAACAAATGACCATGTTATCTGAGAATAACAGCTCTTTTGTTTGAATACTTAACCTTGATTAATGAATAGTATTGCAAGCCATCTTAAAAATAGATATTCTTGCCTGCAATGACTAAATAGAGCTATTTAGTGCATTTTTATGCCACCAGTTGGTGACTATTGACCCGCAGTAATACGAGACACGACATGCAAGATAACGCTCAAACTATTGAAGCTCCTGTAGCACCAACACAAAGTAGCTTTTGGATGTTTTTCATCCCTTCGTTAATTGGTCTATTTTTGTTTATGGCACCAATTAGCTACCAAGGTGACTTAACCATTCCAGTTGCCGTCCTTGCTAAATCTATCCAAGCTATTTTGGGCGATTACCTTGTTGCAATAGTGACAGTGATCATCGCCTTTATGTCTGCAGCTTCCATTTTATGTAAAATTTTTCAACCTGCATTCATTACAAAGAGTCCTTTCTTAAATGGGCTTTTTAATCCATCGGCTCTTTGGTTAGCCGTCCGTGTATTTGGTGGTATCGCCGTCATCATGACGTTTTTCCAAATCGGCCCTAAGGCTATCTGGGAAGAAAACACTGGCGGTATGGTTCTTGAGGGTTTATTACCCACTTTATTTTCTGTATTTATTTTTGCAGGGCTTTTGCTGCCTTTACTGCTTAACTTCGGGCTACTGGAGCTATTTGGTAGTTTATTAAGCAGAATCATGCGTCCAGTTTTCAACCTTCCAGGCCGTAGCGCAATCGACTGCATGGCTTCTTGGTTGGGCGATGGTAGTGTCGGTATTTTGCTGACCAGCAAACAGTACGAAAGCAAATTCTACACACAGCGTGAAGCCGCTATTGTTGGTACAACGTTTTCTGCCGTTTCAATTACCTTCAGCTTAGTCGTTATTGCGCAAGTTAAGCTAGAGCATCTGTTCCTACCTTTTTATGGCACCATTTGCCTTGCAGGCTTTGTTGCAGCGATCATCATTCCTCGCCTGCCACCATTAAGTTTCAAAAAGAACACTTATATTGATGGTACCTCTCCAGCTAAAGATGCCGATGCAGTTCCAAGCGGCCATACCTCGTTCTCATGGGGGATGGAATTAGCACTGGCGAAAGCAAGCCAAGTTAAATCTGCAAAATCGATCTTCGCTGAAGGCATGCGTAACGCTGTTGATATGGTGTTTGGTGTGCTACCTGTCGTGATGGGCTTGGGTACTCTGGCTCTGATTGTTGCAGAATACACCTCTGTATTTTCTGTATTGGGCCAACCGTTTATTCCTTTTCTAGAATTACTTGGTGTACCTGAGGCTGTTCAAGCATCTCAAACCATTGTGGTCGGCTTTGCGGATATGTTTATTCCCGCGATTCTTGCGGCTTCCATTGATAATGAAATGACACGTTTCGTGATTGCGGCCATGTCAGTGACTCAGTTGATCTATATGTCTGAAGTGGGTGCATTAATGTTAGGCAGCAAAATTCCTGTCAACATCCTTGAGCTGTTTGTCATATTTATTCTGCGTACGCTCATTACACTGCCAGTGATAGCTGGTGTAGCACATCTCATTTTTTAGTAAACAATGCAGCAGTAACGGCACTAATAACATTTCAATATGCAAGTCCCCACTTATGTGGGGATTTTTTTGTTCTAAACTAAAGATTGATTCGACCAAATTAACAGAAATATAAATAGAAAATAATTTCATTGATTAAATTATCACCTTATACTTTTAGCCTATGCTCTAAGAAAAAAGCAGAAGTAAATAAGGTAGTTTATGATGAGATGGATAACCGCTTTACCACTTATTTTTTTCAGCTTATTTGTTCATGCTGCAAGCTTAACTATTACCCTCCCAAACCAAGATCGGGTTACTTATTCTCTTGCACAATTGGCAGAGATACTGCCTCGTGAAACCTTCACGACTCAGCTTCCTTGGTTACCAAAAGAAAATACTTTCACTGGTTTTAAAGTTATTGATTTAATTAATCATTTGCAAGTTGGACAGGTTTCTTCTGTATCATTTTTGGCCATTAATGATTACGCCGCTAATATTGCAATTGAAAACTTAACTCGCTATGAACCCATTATTGCTTATCACATGAATGGCGATGAAATGAAAATAAGAAACAAGGGGCCGTTTTGGCTGATCTACAATCTAGATAAATATCCACAAATAGACAATGGCATTTATTACACCCAAATGGTGTGGCAGTTAGAAAAACTATTGATTCACGGTAAATAATGAATTTTACAAAACACAGCACTTTACACCCCTTTCTATACCGGGCAAAAACACTGTTGATTGTCCTGTCAGCCACCTTGATCGTCGCTAATTTGTATATACTTTCGACCACACGCTCTTTAGCCAACTCCTATACCGACCAACGTAACTATGCAACTTGGTATTTATTCCAGCTCACCAAGGAGTATTCTGAGCTGGTTGCTTCGATTCCTTATTACTTAGATTCACAGGAGAAGAGATCGCACACTTGGCTGCAGTATGAGCTGATTTGGAGCCGTTTTGACTTGATTCTAACGAGTAAGGAATCGGATAATTTTATGGGCAGAACGGATTCCCAGCATTTCTTTAAGAACAACTTTGATGATTTCAAAATATTAGAAAGCTTATTGCTGGCCGTTAAAGATCAAAAGTCATTGGCTGTATTTGAAAAACATACCCACTTGATTTACGACCAGATTATCGGCTATGTAAACCAAAACTTTCAACTGCAAAGCCCTATCTATCTCGAGCAAAAAGAAAAAGCAAATAGGCTAACACAGGTACAATTTCTACTGATGTTCTTGATGCTGGGTTGCATTGGCTTAGTTAGCTATATTTTTCATAAAGAAGCGGTTGCTCAGCGTACCTTAGCGTTAACTGACCCTCTAACTGGACTTGCAAACCGCCTTGCGATGTTTGAAGAGCTGAATCAAATTTCTACCAACAACCCCTTCTCTCTCTTTCTTCTCGACTTAAATGGCTTTAAGCCCATTAACGACCAAAATGGTCATAAAGCAGGGGACAGTGTGTTGCAGCAAGTAGCGTTTCGCTTAACACATTCGATTCCAACCTTTGATTATTCGGTATTTCGTATGGGGGGTGATGAGTTTGCCCTGATCATCCATAGCGTAGATGCGATGGAACTGAGCATTATGCAACGCCACATTAAAGCGTGTTTTAAAGAGAATTTTTTCGTGGATAATGGAGTGGGAGCAAAGCTTTCAACCAGTATTGGTATTGCCTCTTTTCCTAAAGATTCAGCCAATATTAATCAATTAATACATATTGCGGATAAGAATATGTATGCCATGAAGTTTCTACAAAAAAGCCCCTCTGTATGAGGGGCAAAGTTACCATCGCTTTATAGTTATAATGAGTCCGCTATTATTCCAGGTTAGTCGCTGCAATAAGTGATTAGCCGAAATCGCCATTGACATATCCCATGGTTCTATCATCTTTAGGATTGTTGAAAATCACTTGTGTATCATTGTGTTCAACCAATTCCCCCATTAAGAAAAACGCCGTGCGATCAGAAATACGACGCGCTTGCTGCATTGAGTGCGTGACAATAACGATGGTGTAATTCTTTTTCAGCTCTTCCATCAATTCTTCAATTTTGTGTGTTGCAATCGGGTCAAGGGCGGACGTTGGTTCATCCATCAAAATCACATCCGGCTCCATCGCTATCGTACGTGCGATGCACAAACGCTGTTGTTGACCACCAGAGAGACCAAACGCATGCGACTTCAAGCGATCTTTTACTTCATTCCACAACGCCGCGCCGCGCAATGAGCGCTCAACCACTTCATCGATGTGCTTTTTATCTTTAATCCCTTGTGCGCGTAACCCATACGCCACGTTTTCATAAATACTCATTGGGAACGGATTTGGCTTTTGGAACACCATTCCCACTTTGATACGCAGATCTGCAACATCAATATTGCCGTAAATATCTTGCCCATCCATCGCCAATTTACCGGTGATAGTCACGCCTTCAATGAGGTCATTCATTCGGTTCAAACAGCGTAATAAAGTCGATTTTCCGCAGCCAGAAGGGCCAATCAGCGCTGTCACTTGACGAGTTGGAATAGGCAGGTTGATTGATTTTAGCGCTTGGTTATCGCCATAAAAAAGGTCTAGGTTTTCAATATTAAATTTGTTCATTCTTGTTATCTCTCAAAATTCTGTAAATCGCGCCCAACGCTCTGCTTAATAAGAAGCGGTATTAAATCGTCTTGCGATTAGCTTCGTCACCATGTTGATCAGTAGCACAACCACAATCAGCACGGTTGCTGTGCCGTAGGCTTGATTCCACTCTTCAACCGTGAACAGCTCTGTTGTGAGCTTGTAAAGGTGAACGGTTAGGGTGCGGCCTGAATCGAGCAATGAATCTGGAATACGTGCCACCATTCCTGCGGTTAAAAACACAGGGGCCGACTCACCAATAACACGACCAATACTCAAAATAATTGACGTAAGGATGCCGGGCATTGCACTTGGCAAAATCAGACGCCAAATGGTGTATATTTTTGAGGCTCCAAGACCATAAGAACCTTCGCGATAAGTTTGGGGGACGGCCATCAACGCTTCTTCTGTGGTCCGAATGATCACAGGCAAAATCAAAATGCTGAGCGTTAGCGCTCCCGACAAAATAGAGAAGCCTAAGCCTAGAATCACCACAAAGAAGGTCATGCCAAATAGACCAAAGATAATGGAGGGGATCCCCGCCAAAGATTCGGTACAAAAGCGGATCACTTTCACCAAGCGGCTACCGATTTTGGCGTATTCGGTAAGATAAATCGCCGTCATAATACCCAACGGGGCGGCCACCGAAATAGAAGCGATCACCATATAAATCGTCGATATGATCATCGGGAAGATCCCGTGTTCATTGCCAGTACGGGTGTAATCGTCAGTAACGAAATTCCAATCTACGTGTTGTAGCCCGTTAGAAAGGATGTACCAGATAATCCAAAATAGGAAGCCGACTGTTACAGCGGCCGCAATCCAAATAGATATTTTCAATACGTTATCTTTTAGCTGGCGGGCACGTTTTAGTTTTACTGTATCCATCACTATTATCTCGCTCTCTCACGGTTTAAATAGAGCAATGTGGCATTCAAGATCATGATGAATGCCAATAGCACAACGCCTGTTGCATAAAGCGCACTGGCATGAACACCACTTGCGTAAGACATTTCAATCGCAATATTGGCTGTCAGCGTGCGTGCTGAGTCTAAAATACCTTCAGGCATCGCTGGCGCGTTGCCCATCACCATAATAATGGCCATGGTTTCACCGAGCGCGCGCCCAATTCCTAAGATGACGCCGGTCATAATTCCGGAACGAGCTGCCGGTACCAGCAGTTTGAAGATGGTAAAAATACTGGATGCACCTAATGCCAAAGAACCTTCTTTGTACGCATGAGGGACTGCGCGAATAGAAGTCTCGGACACGGTAATCACCGTCGGTAAGATCATGACACCAAGCACAATAATGCCCGCGAGAATGGTATTGCCCGCAGGAACTTGGAAAATGTCCTGAATCAAAGGAACAATAATCACAAGACCAAAGAAACCATAGACCACGGAAGGAATACCAGCGAGCAATTCAACGGCTGGGCGAATGATATTCGCGACACGTTTTGGTGCGACTTCGGCAATAAAGATAGCGGTGAGTACGCCCACAGGCACACCAACGATAACCGCACCAAACGTTGAAACCACAGAAGCGACAATCATAGTTGCCACACCATACAGAGCTGGCGGCAACCAATCTTGTCCAAGGACGATACCCGAGATACCCACTTCTTGAAATGCGGGAATACTTTCGCGGAAAATGAAGTAGGCAATGATGGCAAGAGACACAATGCCAATAATGGCACTGGTAAGAAACAACCCGTGGAAAATGCGCTCTTTCCAGTCCACACGCTTTTTAGCACGAAGTGCACGTTTGGAAGCTTGCGTAGAAACGTTGTTCATAAGCTTTTCACTATTTGTTGCGATGGTCATAGTATCAATCTCACTATTCGATTAAATCGACGTGGATAGAAAAGGCTCAGCCCCAACAATGGACTAAGCAAACTTTTAAAGTTATTTCCCCAAACAACTTGAAGTGGCGGCTAAACAGCAAGTCAGTGAATTCCCATCCACATGGATAAAGCATGTGATTGGGCTGAACGAAACAACGCCGCTGCAACTTCAAGTCGAATGGGAGAGTCAATTAGTTCACTGCGATATAGTGATGTTCTGCAACGAGTTTTTGAGCTTCAGGCGTTAGCATCCAATCAAGGAACTGTTGCGTTTGAGCGGATGGTTGGCCTTTTTTGTACAGTACAAGGAAAGGACGAGCCACTTTGTATGAACCATTTTTCACGTTATCTACCGATGCATCAGTACCGTCTACCGCTAAGGCATGAACCGTGTTATCAACGGTGCCAAGAGAGATGTAACCGATGGAATAAGGGTTAGACGCAACCATAGTTTTCAAACTGCCGTTACCGTTAGCTACTTGAGCTCGTTGAGAGATAGCAGATACCGTCTTGTCTGAGATTTTTTTTGTCAGTTTCATAATCTCTTCGAATGCACCACGAGTCCCTGATGCGGTATCGCGAGTAATTGCAACGATAGGTTTGTCTTCACCACCGACATCTTTCCAATTCGTGATCTCGCCTCGGTAAACAGCAGAGACTTGTTCAGCACTCAACCCTTTTACTTTATTGCTTGGATGCACAACCACCGCTATACCATCAAGCGCGATCTTTTCTTCAACTAATGATGCTTCTTTTTCTGAGCTTTTTAGGCCACGTGAAGACATACCAATATCCGCACTGCCGTTCTTAGCGGCTTTAATACCGGCAGAAGAACCAGGGCCTTGAACCTCAATAAACACGTCCGCGTTTTTCTTCATATATGTTTCAGAGAAAACTTCCATCAATGGCGTTACGCTGCTAGAGCCAACAGCAGAAATGGTTTCTTTTGCAAAAACTGGGTTAACTGCCAATGCACCTAAAAGAGCGATTGCACCGATTACTGTCTTTTTCATCACAAATATCCTTAAGAGGCTTTATTGCCGTTGTGTATTGAACGAAACTCACTTTAGGACGCAAATATGACAGTTGTGTTTCACTTAGTTTAAAACTAGATGACACAGTAAAATATTTTAGGAAAACAGAGGAAGGGCAGCGCATTTTTGAGTGCATCGCTTAAGATCAATCTGAAAAAATTGGCAAAGTCATTAGGTGCCGCCGCGAGTCAGAAATTATCCATTTATTACCCGACCACCAGCAGAGCACCCCATTCTAAGTTCGATTTATAGGGGTGAATTTTATGAACGCTCAAATACCGGTTTCGCCAATTTTCTCAGCAGATTCGGCTTTTTCACCACCAGATAAACAGCCGTAACGGCAAGGCAGAAGCCCGCAACACCAAACCCATCCAATGATTCATCAAAAGCAAGCCATGCTTGAATGGCGGTGGTTGGCGGTACAAGATAAAACACTGAAGCCACACTTGAGGCCGCACCGTGTTCAACCATATACAACAGCAATAAAATAGAGACACATGACAGCACCACAACCAGCCATACCAGTGTCATGATAAAGGTCGGTGTCCATTGCACTTGCATGGTTTCAAAGCTCCAAGCCCAAGGTAAAAATAGGCATAACGCAGCCACATATTGCACGGTAGCGCTGCCAATCATATCCACACCTTGGCAAAATTTTTTCTGATATAAGGTGCCGAGCGTGATGCCGAGCAGAGATAACAAACACAAACTAATGGCAGGCCATTTGTGTACTTCCGATTGCCACTCAATGTTACCCATCAAGACGAGACTTATCCCAGAAAACCCAAGAGCTAACCCTAACCACTGCGCCAGATTAAAGCGCTCTGTACTCATAAAAACCAGCAGCAGCGCAGTCAAAATGGGTTGCGTCCCCACCAGCAGAGCACTTAAACCTGCTGGCATTCCCCAAGAAATCGCTTGGTAGGTTCCACCCAAATAGCAACCATGAATCAACACGCCCGTTATACAGGAATGCCACAAATGGCGACCACGCGGAATGCGCCTTTTGAGCAATAACAGCAAACCAATAAAAAGCACCACGTTCGCCACCATGCGCAGCGTGAGCAGCGTGGCAGGTTCCGCATACATTAAGCCAAACCTTGCGCCAACGAAACCAGATGCCCATAGCACGACAAACAAGAACGGGATCATTCTTACAAACATCACAAAATTCCTAGCCACAATCGATTCTATGCTGCTACTTTATTTGGGTACAGTTATTCGCAAAAGGCACAGATTTGAATAATTTAGTGGGTACAGAATGAAAAGTAAGCTTAAAAACACGGATCCTAAATATACTGAACCTAAATATACTGAGGTAAAACGTCATCTTAAGCAGACCATCGACGATGGTTTATTCCACGCACACGATAAAATGCCTTCCATTCGCCAGCTATGCGAACAACTGTCTGTCAGCAAAAATACCGTTATTCGTGCTTATCAAGAGTTAGAAGCGATGAATGTCGTCTACTCTCAGCCTCGTTCAGGCTATCGAGTCCAAGGTGCTGTAACCCCTTTGGAGATTCCGCTGCCACAACCCAATAGCATTGACCTGCTCTCTTTATCTAAATCAATTTTGGTTCAACCCACAATGAAACATCACATGCCCGCAGGTTCAGCGCATCCTAATACGCAAAGCGCCGCGATTCGTAGTTTGTATGCAGAAATTGGCCGCCACAGCCGCCAGCAAACGCACATTCCTAGCCACTATCAGCTACCGCCAGGTAATAGCCATTTAGTCAAACAACTGCTAAAAATATCGCAAGATTTGGGCCTACAAATCAAAGCACAAGAAATCGCCATTACGCATGGCGGTCAGCAGGCCATCAGCCTCGCATTTCGTGCATTAACCAAGCGCGAAGACATTGTGGCCGTTGAGTCACCTTGTTATTTTGGCACGCTGCTGTTGCTTGAATCATTAGGCTTAAAAGTGGTGGAGATCCCCAGCCATAGTGTCGAAGGCATCGACATCAGCGCCCTCGAACAAGCGCTATCTCAATGGCCGATTAAGGCGATTCTCGTCACGCCTAATTTTAACAACCCAACCGGTTCACAAATGCCTCTGGAAAAACGTAAACAGCTTTTGGCTGTCAGTGGTGATACACCAATTATTGAAGATGATGTGTTTGGTGGCCTGTATTTTCAAAAGCCGATACCTTGTTTGAAGATGTTGGATGGCAAAGGCCGCGTTATTTACATCAATTCGCTCTCCAAAACCTTGGATTCACGGCTGAGGATCGGTTGGATCATCGCGGGAAAGTATCAAGCACAAATAGAAAAGATATTGCTCAGCGAGAATATGGGCAGCTTGAATTTAATCCAATCAGCCGTAGCGGAATTTCTCGAAAGTGGTAAGTACCGTCAACATCTAGCCAAAATGCGCCGCACTTACCAACTGAACCAGCAGCGCTTTGCCAAATTGCTCACCACCTCGCTCAATCACTACCCGTCGCTGCAAGGGCAGTTTCAATTAAGCCGGCCTGAAGGTTCATTTTTATGCTGGCTGACACTTCCGCCATTCATCGATAGTTTTGAGCTTTATCAACGTGGCCTGCAAAACAAAATCAGCCTCCTGCCGGGGCATCTTTTTGCAACACAGGGGCAATTCCAACACTGTATTCGTTTCAGTGTAGCGAACTTTGAAGACAACATGGCATGGCAGGAAAGCATCAACAAACTGACCGAACTGATTCATCTCGTGGCATCAGATCACAAGACGTAAGCATACGCATTTTAAAAAATTGCTGACTAACCACTTGTATTGCAACAAAGTCGGCATAAGATGAATGCCTTAGTTCAATGAAGGTTTGCTATGAATAATCAATTATCATTAAGAGCGTTAGAGCGCGGTGACTTACGCTTTATCCATGATCTCAATAACAACCGCAACATTATGTCTTACTGGTTTGAAGAGCCTTATGAATCTTTTGATGAACTGGAAGAGCTGTACAACAAGCACATTCACGATAACGCCGAGCGTCGGTTTGTGGTTGAGAACCGAGATAAGGAACTGATCGGTCTCGTTGAATTAATTGAAATTGATTACATTCACCGCAGTGGCGAGTTTCAGATCATCATCACGCCAGAGCACCAAGGAAAAGGGTTTGCACAAACCTTGATCAACAAAGCCTTAGACTACTCTTTCACCATTTTGAACCTACACAAAATCTACCTGCATGTGTCGACGGAAAACGAAAAAGCCATCCATTTATACCAAAAAGCCGGCTTTGTTGAGGAAGGGCACTTAGTTGAAGAATTCTTTATTAATGGCCAATATCGTGATGTAAAGCGCATGTACATTTTGCAAAACGCGTATCTTAATAAGCCCGCGTAACGTCATAGGAGTGAATAATGGTCACTTGCAGTCAATATGATTACATTGAGCTCGCGTGTTTGTTTCATTTGCCCGTCAAGCTCACTTTAAAAAATGGTATTACCTATTCAGGCACCGCGATGGACACTCTGCGCAATGAACACCAACAAGAGTGCATTGTGTTGAAAAATGAACAAAGTGAACACTTAATTGAAACCAATGCCTTATTGATGATGGAGGCATTAAGCTCACATCCTCATTTTACCCTGATCAAATTTGACTGATAAAAGAGCGTGGCAGCACAAAAGCCACGCTTACTTATTAGCTTTGCGTTAACTGGCAATATCGAGCTTGTTGCCCGTCACGCCATTAATGCGAAACCACCCAGCGATGCTGAAACGCTCAGCATTGGTAGGTTGTACTTCATGCGGAAAACGTTCGGATAAAAAGACCAGTAAACGCCCCGCTATCGGCGCAACCGTCGCGAGATACTGATCTTCAACATCGTAAATAACCAACTCACCTGCATCAGCACCACACCACCGATCATTCATATAAAATACCGTCGTCAGTTTTCGGCTGGCGTTGCCTGTAAAGGCGTCGAGGTGTTTTTGGTAGAATGCTCCTATTTCATATTTGGCAAAATGAGCTTCATATTCAAATAGCCCAAGAAAAAAGTGGCGGTTAACCTCTTCGCGAATTTGCTCCATACGTTGCAAATAGTCTTGCACAGGCAGGCCCATGCTGTTTTCAATCCACTGGATTTTATCGTTGCGTATTTCAACCTCTAATTGCAAGGCATCGTGCCTGCCAATTCGCGCCACTTGTAACTGCGGTGGCGTACACGCTCGTAGGTTTTTGGTTTGCTCTGGTGTTAAAAAGTCATCCCATATGTACCAACCTTGATCGGCAATTGCGTCCATCAATTTATCTAACGACATTTTCACACTACATATAACAAAAGTGCTGTGGTTATATCGATAGCAAGCCATAACAACAAATCGGTGTTTCGATGCTTAAGACAAGGCGAATTTGTGGAGGTGGAGAAGCTGGCAAGAAAAGACTAGAAACAAACACCGTGGTTGTTGAACAACCTATCGTTGAATACACTCCTACATAACAAAGGGGCACTGACTCGTGCCCCTTTAAATTTAATCAATAAAGATAATTAATCCAGTCTTAACGTTACACCACTGTAGTTACTATAGCCTTTGAGCATCACATGGTAGGTGGTTCCTGGTGTTGCAGAAATTGTGCACTGTTCATTGTTACCCGATTTGTAAGGGCGACAATCCCACGAAGAAGTGGTTGGTTTGCTGCCGGCTTTGACATACAAATCAGCATCACCTGAGCCCAAACTGATCGAAACTTTAGCGCTGGTTGAGCTTGCGACCGTAAAGGTATAGAAGGCTTCCGAGCTTCGCGTACCTTGTAACCCTATTACTGGTTTGCCTTTTTCTAGCACATTCTCCGTTGGAGGCACTACGCCACAGCTAGCATTTACGCCCACTTGGTTAAAGGCATCAACCACATCCGCTTTGTTATAACCTAAGTCTTGTGCCGCTTTTGCGACGCCACATCCACCTTGGTCAAAGGTACTGTTTGCTGTCCAATATAACTGGTTAGCGACGGTGAACACTTCAAAACCTTTACGAACCGACCAATTGGCCTTGTTGGCTAGCAAATAATACGCGCGATTAAATACACCACTTGAATAGTGAACATTTAATCCATTGTAGTATTGAGAAGCGTGATCGATAGAACGGCCATCTTTTGACGGTTGATCAAAATAACGTAAGCCACCGGAAGATTTGAAAATGTCGCTCCCGACCACCCAGTCAACGCTGCCTTTCATATAAAATTCAGCCGCTTCCCCAGCAATATCAGAGAACGCTTCATTGATACCACCAGACATATTTTGGTAAACAAGCCCTGAGTTCTGCTCGGTAAAGCCGTGGCTCACTTCATGCGCGCTGACGTTGATATCCACTAATGGATAAAATGTATTTTGGCCATCACCAAAGGTCATGGACGATCCGTTCCAGAAGGCGTTTTCATAGTTGCTATCATAATGCACACGCATAGTTAGCTGGAAGGTTAATGGAGTGGTGTTCATCCAGTCTTTGTACATATCGAACACCACTTTACCAAAGTAGTGTGCGTCATTAAGCGGTGAATAAGCGCCATTAATCGCTTTGTAATCGTTGTAATTACTCGCGTCGGTACATGAATAGCTGAACGTTGAACCACCCGATGTCGCATGCTTCATATCCACGGTTTTTACAGCGCTATTCACCATGCTACAGGTGTTGCCTACTTTATTTATCACTAACCCTGGGAAATCTGTTCCGTACTGATAAAAACCTGTCTTCTGATTTCCACCAGGTCCAGTACCCGTCGCCTCTGCATGGTTTAACCCTTCCCAAGTTTGTAATACGTCACCAGAGTTCGCATCAATAAAGAAAAATGGCCGTGCAGGCTCATTGCTTGCAACAAAGAAGTCGACTAAATAAACCATTTGAGCCATTTGGTTTTCGTCCAAACGCACCATCAATTGAGCACGCTCGTTTTCTGTAACAAGATCCGCACTCGTTAGTGATGGGTTTTGTTGTTGGTAATGCGTAAGTGCAATACTAACCGCCTGCTTTTGTTCAACTTGTGGTGAAGTACTTACCACATCAGAATCAATTTGCTGCGCCATCATGCCGTAAACTTGGCCGATACCTTTCTCAGTTTGCGTTGCTACGACTGACGTATTAAAGACCGGTAAACCATGATACATCTGCTGGTAACGAACTTTGACTTTACCATTAGGTAGAGTGACGCTTTTTACCACCTGAAAGCCATTTTGTGTTGGCACAATACTGCGAGCCTGCATGGATAAAGCTTGTTCTAGTAGACTTGGATCATCAACCTGCACCATTTTCGCGGCTGATACTGGTAGTGCTGCGCTGATAGAGGCTGCGAGGAATAGCCACTTCATTTGACGTTGTACTTTTTTCATTTCTCAATCCTAGAGAGTTATTATTAGCATCCGCTGACGACTTACATCCAATCAACCACCAGCGACGTGACTGCGAATGATTCGCTCATTGAAAATGGATCAAGAAAACCAACCTCGCCAGTAGCACGGAAAAATAGTGCAAAACGAGCGTCAAATAAAATGGTCACAAAAAAGACAATAGCCAAAATAACTCGAAGAATTCTTATAATAATTAAATTTAATATCAACAAGATAAACATAAATGATAATTATATGTACATTTAATAGTGCACATAACTATCAATATAATTTTTGCTTGAAATTGAAAAAGGCAGCGCTCGCTGCCTTCTATTAATCACCTTGCTACCACTAAAACTTATAACCAGCGCCTATCATAAATACCCAAGGATCAATGGTCACATCGGTTTTTTGCTCAATGCCGCCAAACTTATAAGTCGCTTCAGTTTCAATATCGGCATACCAAACTGACGCATTCAAAAACCACTGTTCGTTGAGCATATAATCAAATCCTGCATTGGCCGCTAGGCCCCAAGAATCTTTGAGTTTGAGATTCGTTAAATCGGTATTTTTTCCATTAAAACCTTCATCGAAGAACATGGTGTAGTTAATGCCCGCTCCAACATAAGGACGGAATTTCGATGACGCTTCACCAAAGTAGTATTGCAACATAAAAGTCGGCGGTAGATGTTTTGTTTCAGCAATGTCACCTAAGTTCAAAAGATTGGTTGAAATAGTATGGCTAAAAGGTGTAGCCGCTAACACTTCAAAGCTAATATTGTCGGTGATCATATAGCCTATTGTTAAGCCAAGCTGAACGTTTGAGTCCACAGCAAGCTCTTCATTTGAGCCTAAAATACCATCGCTGCTATCATTGGGCACCACAGCGGCAAGACCGGCACGCACAAGAAAGTCACCTTCTTTGTGGGCAAAAACATTCGTAGAAACAAGAGCAGAAAGCACGGCAAGGCCGCAAAGTGTTTTTTTCATTGTGATTTCCTTTTTGTAGGGCGGGGTAATAGTTTTTATTTGCGCGCACAGTAGCACATAAAAACCACACTTTTTTGATGGAAATCAATTTGTAAAATTTATCGCCGATCAGCTTACAACTCTGCAACCTTGATCACTTTTCTAGGCATAAAAACACACAGTCATGTAATGCGTTTTTTATGTGCATCACACCTAGCCTAACGTTGAAATGGCTTTGTTATTTATGGTTAAAAACTGACAATATTGGTAAGAAATAGTAATAGCGTTTTATTGTCAGAAAATATCATCATAATTTATCACGCACCTAACAGAGCTTGACGGACTCCTCACACCACAATTGTTAATATGAACTCCTCAGATTAACCCTTTCTGCTTTTCTAAAAACAAAGGACAACTCAATGAAACGATTTCTTTTACCTCTATTTGGTTTGCTCGCGTTAGCGGGGTGTGATCAACAAACGCAAACAGAAAGTACTAAGGCTCTAGAACCCACCGTGATGGTGACGGAAACAGATGCCGTACCGTCACCCATCTGTGCAAGCGAGTTGATGCCGGGAGGTTGGCAAGCGACAGAAATTACCGACGAAGCTAAAGAAGCGTTGAAGAGCGCTTTAGCACAAATGGAGAGCAATGCACAATTAAAAGACATTATCGATGTCCGCTCACAAGTGGTTAACGGGGTGAATTATGCCATTGAGTTTGAAATGGATGATGGCAGCATTTGGAATGCGATAATCTATCGCAGTTTAGAAGGTGATTACTTGTTAACCCAACCAGCAAAACAAGGCAAATTGTGTGAATAACCTCATCTCATAAGCAATGATTAAACCAGAGAGTTAAAGAGTAAAAAGAGGCCATGGCCTCTTTTTACTACTCGATACTATAGTTATTTAATACTATCGCCATACGCCCCATTCACCCGTAGTTCCGGGCTCTTCATTTTTTGTCCACCACTGCGCGGTCCAAGTTTGCTGATTGTGCATAACGACATCACCGGACGTATAAATTTTAGTCGCATTCCAAGCATTATCTGGGACAGGTGGCTGTGGCGTTTCCTCTTTTAGCAAAGAAAGCTGATAACTGTAAGTCGCGTTTGGAGCAAACACACGGTTAGCATACACATTCTGGCTATCGTACATATAGTGATTCATTTCTTGGTGCCAAATACCAATAAACCACTCCCCTTTTTTTACTTGGTTAAACTGACCTGCCATTTCCGCTGGCCACGTTGCTGTATTATTGGCTGAAATCGCTAAGCTGATATCGGTCGTTTCATTGCCATTGGCATCGAAGGTACGCAAACGAACCGTATCGCCAGATTCAACAGGACCAAAACCTTGTGAAAGATAACCACCAAGATCGCTGAGATTCTGCGCAGGTTCTGATGGGTCTGTCGGATCCGTTGGGTTTGATCCACCACCGCTAAAACTAATATCACTGCAGTTATAAAAACCTTCGCCCGCGGCATCAATACGTTGCCAGCGGGTATAAAGCACTGCATCACCACTTCTATCGGCGGGTAGGGTAATCTTGATGCGATATTTTTTATCCGTCCCTACGGTGATATTACCTTTGGTATCAATAAGATCCAGATCATCCCAAGTTAATGGGGCCTCACCAGTATAAGTCGGTTTAGAGAGATAAAACTCCCAATAAGAGGGGTTATGTGGCGCGGTAGCATTAAAGACTAATTCGATTTGTTGATTAGCATCTAAATTCACGGCCGTTTTTTGCCAATGAGGTGAAGCAACATCTAACCCTGCTTTCGCGTTGCTGCCTGCGGAGCACAACAAGCCGTCGCGAACAACAGCTTGAACATGAGCCATGTCACGATAATTTGCCACATTAGCCGCCACTTCATTGCGTTGTACAAAAGGATAAGCTCCGGACTGATCAAAAGCCGCTTGGCATGCTGCATTAGGGATCGTATTACTCCAGAAACCACCATCTAGGTAACAGGTATTTTGCCGCGCGCTCGGAAATTCAACCCAACCATGAGCTTGTGCATGAGCAGAAAGCAATCCGCTCAATGAAAGTAAACCCAACACACTGACTTTATTAAAATTATTCATCATTCTTCCTTTTTGTATTATTAGCATCAATGCCACAGAACGACACTCTGTAACACATGAATTGCCAATCAAAGCTAGCAAGAATTATCAATAGACAGTGTCAAATCTGAGTAGGAATACTGGACTATTTGCTTATTTTGCCACTCTCTTTCCAATCAAAAAGGATATGAATCATTGAACTCACAGTGAGTTTCGAGTGACTTCATGGTTTAACAATTTTTGCCAACTTTCCTTATCTGCGATTTAATTGACGACAAAACAACCAAAAACAAACATCTCGCGAACAAAAGTGAAAACGATTACATCTCAATTTAATGGCACTAACCATGAAAAAATGAAAACTAATCATTTGTTTTTATGCACAAATTAATTCCCTTGTAACATTTGTCACAGAAATACATTCAGTTGCACACGACAATGCCGTTCTCTTTCGAATGAAACATTTTTTATCGTTCGAGCTTTAGAACCATCGCACTACATTAATGAGGTCAACTATGTTTGGTATCTTTAAACCCCAAGCGCATATCGAGAGGCTCGCTACTGAGCGGCTCGATAGCACTTATAGCCGCTTGCGCTGGCAGTTATTCATCAGTATTTTCTTCGGCTACGCAGGCTACTACCTTGTTCGTAAGAACTTTAGTTTGGCGATGCCTTATTTGATTGACCAAGGTTTTAGCCGCGGTGATCTCGGGGTAGCTCTTGCCGCCGTATCGATTGCTTATGGCTTATCTAAATTCTTAATGGGGAGTGTTTCTGACCGCTCTAACCCACGCTACTTCTTAAGTGCAGGCCTTTTAATGTCTGCGTTAGTGATGTTCTGTTTCGGTTTTATGCCGTGGGCAACAGGCAGCATTACTGCGATGTTTATTTTGCTGTTCTTAAACGGTTGGTTCCAAGGTATGGGCTGGCCTGCGTGT
Organism: Vibrio sp. RM-69-4; assembly: GCF_024743775.1. Lineage (NCBI taxonomy): Bacteria > Pseudomonadati > Pseudomonadota > Gammaproteobacteria > Vibrionales > Vibrionaceae > Vibrio > Vibrio sp. RM-69-4. The sequence goes on along the minus strand of NZ_JAMQXI010000063.1, from coordinate 64,736 downwards.
GGCCGTACCATGGTTCACTGGTGGTCACGTAAAGAACGTGGGGAAATTGTTTCTGTATGGAACGTAGCCCACAACGTCGGCGGTGGCTTAATTGGTCCCCTTTTCTTGTTTGGTCTTTGGGCATTTAACGATGACTGGCGCGCCGCATTTTACGTTCCTGCCTTTTTTGCAACCTTAGTTGCCATTTTCATTTGGATGACGCTGCGCGATACGCCGCAATCTTGTGGTTTACCACCGATTGAAGAGTATAAAGATGACTACCCAGACGACTACGATAAATCTCATGAGAATGAGATGACCGCGAAGGAAATCTTCTTTAAGTACGTTTTCTCTAACAAATTGTTGTGGTCTATCGCTATTGCCAACGCTTTTGTGTATCTCATTCGTTATGGCGTATTGGACTGGGCTCCTGTTTATTTGAAAGAAGCTAAAGAGTTCACCGTTGATAAATCTTCTTGGGCGTACTTCTTGTATGAGTGGGCAGGTATTCCGGGAACGCTATTGTGTGGTTGGATATCCGACAAAGTATTCAAAGGCCGTCGTGCACCTGCGGGCATCTTATTCATGGTTCTCGTTACTTTTGCGGTACTCATTTACTGGTTTAACCCTGCCGGTAACCCAGGTATCGACATGGCGGCTCTTATTGCGATTGGTTTCTTAATTTATGGCCCAGTAATGCTGATTGGTTTATACGCACTGGAACTGGCTCCGAAAAAAGCGGCAGGTACCGCAGCAGGTTTAACAGGTTTATTTGGTTATCTCGGCGGCGCAGTAGCGGCAAATGCAGTATTGGGTTACACCGTTGACCACTTTGGTTGGGATGGCGGCTTTATGATCCTAGTCGCTTCATGCGGTATTTCTATCCTTTGTCTGCTGTATGCCTACATTGGCGAGCGTGCTCACCATAAAGAAAAAGACAGACTTGCGGAAGAAAAAGCGTCAACGCCATCATAAATCTGACACCTAAATGTGTTGAATTTGCGTTACGCACTGTTCACTTTGAATCAAAACTCTCCCCCTGCAACGTCAGGGGGAATTTTTAAGGATAACAATATGAAACTGACACTACTCGCACTTTCCATGGCTACTTTAGCCAGCTCGGCGTGGGTTCAAGCAGAACCATTGGTGATAGCCCATCGCGGCGCTTCCGGTTATCTGCCTGAACATACCCTTGAAGCCAAAGCGCTTGCTTACGGCATGAAGCCTGATTTTATTGAACAAGATGTCGTGATGACCAAGGATGACCAATTGGTGGTTCTGCACGATCACTATCTTGACCGCGTCACTGACGTTGCAGAGCGTTTCCCTGACCGTGCACGTGGTGATGGCCGCTATTACGCCATCGATTTTACGCTGGCAGAGATCAAAAGCCTGCGCGTAACTGAAGGTTTTAATATCGATGACAAAGGCAATAAAACCGCTGGTTTCCCCAACCGTTTCCCTCTTTGGAAATCAGACTTCACCGTCCCAACCTTAGCGGAAGAGATCGAGCTGATCCAAGGGCTGAACAAAACGCTCGGTTACGATATTGGTATTTATCCAGAAATCAAAGCGCCTTGGTTCCACCGCCATGAAGGGAAAGACATCAGTAAAGCGGTACTGAAAATGCTGAAGGAATATGGTTACGACAGTCAAGAGTCGAACGTTTATCTGCAATGTTTTGATCCTATCGAGCTAAAACGCATTAATGATGAACTGCTTCCAGCAATGAACATGGACCTCAAACTGGTTCAATTGATGGCCTACACCGATTGGAATGAGACCATGATCTATGATGGCGACCAAGCACAGCCATACAGCTATGATTGGATGTTCGAAGCAAACGGCATGAAGCAAGTCGCCACCTACGCCGATGGCATTGGCCCGTGGAAACCTATGTTGGTTGACGATGCTTCAACCAAAGAAAACATCATCATCAAGCCATTGATGAAAGCCGCTAAAACCGCAGGGTTAGTCGTTCACCCTTATACCTTCCGCGCAGAGCCCGATCGCATTGCACCTTATGCCGACAGCTTTGATGGGATGCTCGATGTGTTCTACAACACGGTAAAAGTGGATGGTTTATTTACGGACTATCCCGATAAAGCAGTGGAGTTTTTGCATTCAACTCGCTAAGTAAGCGTGATTAACCTTACCACTTTGGCACGCTTCATCCCCAGTATCATCATGCTGGGGATGTTATTTTGGGTGACTTAATGCCTTCACCACCTTAAGCACATGCTTATTTAAGTTACTGGCTTCCCAAAGCACCGCAATTTGGCTGTTAAAAGGCATCTCCTCGATGGGAGTGATCACGGCAGAATCATCGATATGTTCAGCCAGTGATTGGGGTACAACAGCTACGCCAAATCCCGCTTGAGCCATTGCAACCATCGACCTCAACTGTGGAGCCGAAAAACGTTGATCGACACGGATACCCACATCGTCAAACAGCGCTTTCATACCATCATGCAATGCTGGCCCCGTTTCACGAGGAAACAACAAAACGTGCTCATTTTTTAACTGAACTAAAGTAAGGCGATCTTTTCCAACCAAGGGATGCCCTGAAGGGATCACCGCCACAAAAGGCTCTTCAAATAAAACCACCCGCTGTAAAGACTCACTGGCATAACAAGGTAAACGCACCAATGCTATATCCAACTGCTTAGCTTTCAACTGCTCAACCAACTCTGGCATCGCTTGCTCAACCGCGGTGAGATTCACGTTTGAAAAACTGTCCCTTATCTCCCGCACTCGGGATAATATTTGGGTATTCATCGCAACCGAAGTCGCAAAGCCCATCCGCACTTCATTTTTTTCTCCACGCGCCAGCTGTTTTACTTTCGCCTTCGCTCGATCCACATCATTTAAGATGGTGACCGCATCGACATAAAACATTTGCCCAGCCTCGGTCAGCTCTACCCCACGTGGTAAACGCTTGAATAACAGCGTATCGAGCTCATGCTCCAATTTCTTTATCTGCTGGCTCAACGGTGGTTGAGCAATACCTAACACTTCAGCCGCTCGTGTGAAATGGCGAGTTTGTGCCACCGCCACAAAATACTTGAGATAGCGAAACTCCATATCTTTTCCATATAGAAATAAATCTTATTTATATTGGATTTAGCCACGTGGAGAAGTCAATCTAAATATACACTTTATTGCATAAATGGTTATTCTCATGCGTGGATTCTACACTCCGCTTTGTGCTTGTTCTCTCGATGTAGCAAAAGAGTTTGCTGAATATCATCATGTAACGGGTGATGGAGAGATTTACCAAACTTCGTTGATGAGTGCGTTGATTGCTGGCGTTTATGAAGGCGCAACAACAGTTGAACAACTGCTGCAACATGGCGATTTTGGCTTGGGCACATTCAATCAATTAGACGGTGAGCTCATTGCGTTTGATAAAGAGGTTTTCCAATTAAAAGCCGATGGTTCGGCTAACCCCGCACACTTAGCGCAGCAAACCCCCTTCGCCGTCATGACTTTTTTCACTCCTGATGTCGAAGTTCCTATCACCTCTAAAATGTCTCGTGCTGACGTTCATCATCTGATTGATGAGCTAGTACCCAGTGACAATATTTTCTGCGCAGTACGCATTGACGGTTTATATCAGTTTGTCAGAACGCGTACCGTGCCGCGTCAAACTCGCCCATTTCGCCCAATGTTGGATGTTGTAAAAGAGCAGCCCACATTTAATTTCACCTTCAAACAAGGCGTTATCGCCGGTTTTAGAAGCCCGCAGTACACCACAGGTATTAACGTTCCGGGGTATCACGAACATTTCATTACCGAAGATAGAAAAGGCGGCGGCCACATACAGGACTACTCTATTTCGTCGGGCTTTTTGCAAATTGGCAAAGTATCGCGCTTGGTAATTGATACCCCGACTTCGCTAGATTTCCTTAAAGCCAACCTAGCTCCCAATGACATCCGAACCGCGATTGAAAAAGCGGAAAAATAGCGCTGAACAGGAGAAAAATAATTGAATTGAAAAAAGCCGCCAGATAGCACCACCACTTCGTGAAGAAGTGTCAACGTCAGTCAACAATAAGGGTATAAAAATGAATACAAAACCTACCACTAGAAATGGCGCTCAATTAATCGCTCAACAGCTGGAATCTTTGGGTGTCCGCTATATTTTTGGCATTCCGGGGGCCAAAATTGATCGGTTATTTGACGCCATTGAAGACACCAATATTCAAATGATCCCAGTGCGTCACGAAGCCAATGCGGCCTTTATGGCCGGCGTCATCGGCCGTTTAACCGGCAAAGCTGGAGTCACCATGGTGACCTCAGGCCCGGGCTGTGGCAACTTGGTTTCAGGGGTTGCCACTGCCAATTCAGAAGGTGACCCGCTGGTCGCTATCGGCGGCGCGGTCAAACGAGCAGATCAACAAAAGCAAACGCACCAGAGTATGGATACCGTCAGTATTTTCCGCTCTATCACAAAATCCAGTGCAGAAATTCAACATGTTGATGCCGCCAGCGAAGTGATGGCCAATGCCTTTCGCACAGCAGAATCAGGCCGGCCGGGGGCGTGTTTCGTTAGCATTCCCCAAGATGTGTTATCCGACCACACTCTCACTGATATTATTGTTCCATCACGTAATGCTCATTCAAGCCAAGCCAGCCCAGAAGCGATCGAAGAAGCCATTACCCGAATCGAGCGGTCACAGCGCTGCGTCGTCTTACTCGGCTTACACGCCAGTCGCGCTGAAAATGCTCAAGCCATCAGCCGTTTTTTGCGCACCACTCAACTGCCTGTAGTCGGAACCTATCAAGCCGCTGGGGCAGTTGATATTAACTATTATCACCATTTCGCTGGCCGCGTAGGTTTATTTAACAATCAGCCCGGAGATGTATTGCTGCAAGATGCTGACCTGATTGTCACTATTGGTTTTAACCCCATCGAGTACGACCCAGAACTTTGGAACGCAAAACAGTCCCCAATCATCCACTTAGACATTGAACCAGCAGAGTATCAGCTCAATTACCAACCTTGTGTGGAAATTGTCGGCAATATCGTTCAATCACTGGATGATATGATCGATTGTGTCACCAATTTCGCACGCCTCTCTCCCAAAGCCTTATCGATTTTAGAGGAAGTGGCACAACAGCGGCAGATAATAAAATCCTACCCTACTCGTCAATCTCAGCATGGGTTTCATCCATTAACCTTAATCAAAGCGATGCAATCCATTATTACCCCAGACACCACCTTGTGTCTGGATATGGGCAGCTTCCATATCTGGATTGCGCGCTATTTAAGCTGTTTTCGCGCCCGTCAAATGCTGATTTCAAATGGTCAGCAAACTATGGGCGTTGCCCTACCTTGGGCGATTGGTGCAAACCTGCTTAAACCCAGCACCAAAGTGGTCTCTGTTTCTGGTGATGGCGGCTTCATGCAATCAAGCATGGAGTTAGAAACGGCCGTCCGCCTAAAATGCAACATCGTACATATCATCTGGGTCGATAACGCCTACAACATGGTCGAGATACAAGAGATGAAAAAGTATCAACGCCCGTCCGGAATAAAATTTGGCCCAATAGACTTTAAAGCGTATGCCGAATCATTTGGCGCGCAAGGCTTTGCCGTGACCGAACGTCATCAACTGATGCCTATGCTGCATCAAGCCATGGAAACTCAAGGACCTGCTGTCATCGCTATTCCCGTTGATTACAGTGACAACTACAAGTTGATGCTACCCCGAACACAAGAAAATCGAGATCCAATTTTTGAGCATATCGAAGGAGAAACAATATGAATGGTTTAACCCATAAAGTCGCTTTAGTCACAGGTGCCGCAAACGGCATCGGCTTTGCGATAGCACAGCGTTTATATGATGAAGGGGCCAATGTAGTACTGGCCGACTGGAATGAAGAGCAGCTCGCCACCGCCATCGAAGCTTTTGACTCAACACGCGTCGCGGCGCAAGTGATTGACGTCTCCGACCCTAAAAAAGTAAAAGCCATGATCGATAACGCCGTATCGCGCTTCGGTAAGCTCGACATTTTAGTCAACAATGCGGGCATCCACATCCCCGGCTCCGTCTTAGAAAGCAGCGTTGAAGATTGGAAGAAAATATCAGCGGTGAATATTGATGGCGTCGTGTATTGCTCTAAATTTGCCTTACCTGAGTTGCTAAAAACACAGGGGACCATAGTCAACACCGCTTCAGTCTCTGGCTTAGGTGGCGACTGGGGTGCCGCATTTTACTGCGCCAGTAAAGGCGCGGTAGTCAACCTCACTCGCGCCATGGCGCTAGACCACGGTGCCGCTGGCGTGCGAATTAACGCCGTGTGCCCAAGCTTAGTTAAAACCAATATGACCAATGGTTGGTCGCAAGAGATTAGAGATAAATTTAACGAGCGCATCGCTCTAGGACGCGCCGCAGAACCGAGCGAAATTGCCGCCGCAGTGGCCTTTTTAGCCAGCGACGATGCATCGTTTATCAATGGTGTCAATTTACCCGTCGATGGTGGCGCTACCGCTTCCGACGGCCAACCTAAAATCGTTTAACCACGAAAATTCAGCCAGTACCTAAACCATTTTCCGTGCTGGCTGACATTTTAGTTACACTTGATGCAGCCGAAATTTGCTCCAATTAATTTCTGTCTAAGTCTAGTGGCAAGGATAAATTAGTTGCATCACGAATATCAATACACTGTGTTCTCGGGTAGTCATCCGTTTAGACACCCAGTTACACGAACGTTTTAATGACGATAAAAACACCAAAGGCCTCTCACTTAGAGTGGATTAACAATCGCAAAGTAACTGACTGATTTGTAAAAAAGATATAATTCAAGATTACTCGCAATATTACGTTCATTTTAAGGCTAGATAAACCAGTTTGCATAAAGTATCCGCCATCTTAGATTGTGAGGTACTCCATGCGATTATTGGGTTTATACATTCCGTTAATAACGATGGTTGGTTCGCTCCTACCAGATGCAAGTCAGAGCACGAGTGTACTTGAAGCCAGCCTACCATCACGCAGTGAATTGACCATCACCATTCCATCCGGGGTAACGCCCAACAACTCCGGCGACACCATTTTTCTATTTGATGAATACGAACAACCGTTGGACTCTGTTAGTAGCTACTCATCTTGTAAAGAAGGCATTTAAATCACTTTTAAGGAAGAATTATGAACAAGCAGTTAGTTGCGTTAACCATAGGATTGAGTCTATCAACCAGTGCGCTCGCGTCCGTGCCGTGGGACAAAGACACTGCATACAGTACCAGCGACATTGTCAACCATAACGGTGAGTCATTCGTTGCGTCTCATTGGAGCCAAGGTACAGCGCCCGAGGTGAACAACATTTCATGGGATGGCTGGATACATCTTGATAGTACGAATGTAGCGATGTATGCACATGAACAAGCCTATGTGGGAGGCTCTGTCGTCAATTACAACGGTGATGTGTACCTAGCCAAGTGGTGGGTTAAGGGCGAATACCCAAGCGAATCCAGCACATGGCGATTACTCGAAGACTTTAACCTTGAACCTTCAACGCCCGTTGAAGATCCAGATCCCAACGTAAACCCTAAATCACCAGACACTATTCATGGTGTGGATAGCGATAACGATGGCATCAGAGACAGTTACAAAGCATCGGTGCTTGAAAAATATGAACACCCTGACATTGTCCAACTGGCTCTGGCGGTCAGTCTAGAATATGCCGACCTCCATACATTGGGACTCGAAGAGGCAGAGACGATTGAGATCTCTAAAGAAGACGCAACTACCAAATACAACAGTATCGTTGCTTTCGAGAAATGTGCTCAGCAATTGCAATCGGAAGGCAGGATCGACGAAACCCCAGCACAACTGTACGCCAACTCAATTTATCGCGCACTCTATTACCGTTTGGGTAAAGAACGCTTATTTAAAGCCATGGACTATGACTTTGATGCTTTGGTTTTGCCTGAGAACCCATGTCCTCAAACATTGAATAGCGAGTCAAACTAGATGAAAAACTATATACCAAATTTGGTACTGTTGAGTACGATGATGTCTTTAGTTTCTTCCGCTCAAGGCCAATGTGTTGATAACGTAGATAAACTTCAGCTCTTTTATGTCAATGGGATGTTCACCAGCCCTGAAGGCGCACGATCCAATAGAGACGCGCTAGACAGATTTCAGGACAAGCACTTAGGTCAATATGAAAAGTATCGAAATGTCCAAGTTGCGTATAACGTAGCCATAAATAGATGAAGCTTTTTTAGTCCAAGTTGCAGAAGTGGCTTTTCATAAAATGACTGAAGAACAAAAAAGAGCGGATGAAGGCCGTTTACTCGAAAACTTTATCCTCGGTCACAACCTAAACATCATTGATGATCTGGCAGGTACATTCAGTTGGTTCTTCACCGAAATCGTCGAAGATGTTGAATCCATCCAAGATGAAGGCGATTACCAAAACATGAGGCATTTGCTGAATTTGACGATGGATGACTGTACCCGAGTATTGTTAGTAACTCATTCCCAAGGCAACTTCTATGGCAACCGATTGTTCACTGAAATATCGAACTCCTACACTTACTCTACTGGTGCGAAGCTAAGTGATTACCCAATGCTCGGTTACCTAGGTATCGCAAACCCGACATTCCATGTTGGCGGCTCTTTTGGCAACGCACACACTGACATAGCCAAAACATTTACCAACGACAACGACTGGCCGATGTGGGCGGTAAGACGCTCACTTGGTGCAGTACCCGCTGACCCAGTAAGTACATCTGACCGCGATGAATCATATGGCCATGGTTTGGAAGAGGCTTACCTCAAAGATAATGCAGAACCTATTTTAGCGGATTACATGACGCAGATTATCGAAAACCTAACACCTTACCCGCTTTTCGAACAGCACCTGTCCTCTTCGTCCGCGACATCTCATTTAGGCTATTCAGCGATTTCTGAACACCTGGATATTCGATTCAGATATGGTGGTGGCTATCGATACAACGGTGTCCCCGAACCCGTTTGGAATGGTTTCCTTAATACCTCTAGCCATGGCACGTACTTTAATACCTATATCAAAGATAAGTACGCATTTGAAAAAATTGAGAATTGATAGTCTTAAATAGCATTCTGCCAATTTATGTAGAATTCTACATAGGGTGCTATGGATATAATAGCACCCATCGGATCCTCGACCCTCTGGTACATCAAACTCACACAGACCGGATACATGCTTTACATAAGTCACACTTAAAAATAGTGTGAAATAGTCAAATAGCGGGCGCGGATGTGCTCTATCAGCAAGCGGACTTTATTCGGGGGTTGGCGAGTAAAGGGATACACGGCATATATACCCAATTTTTTGCCCACTTGTTCCGGGAAAATATCCACTAGCTGGCCGTTACGAAAATCATGATAAACCAAACAGCGCGGTACATAAGCAATGCCGTGGCCGCCTAAAGCCGCTTTTCTCAGTGCCGTGGCATTATCCGTAGAAAAGCAGCCCGAGACTGTGACAATGTAGTTTCCTTTGCGACCTTTAAATTCCCACTCGCTAGCGCCTGTGGTTTGGTAGGCATATTGAAAGCAGTTGTGGTTGACTAAATCTTCCGGTTTTAACGGTTTTCCATTTTTCGCAATATAAGAGGGAGAAGCGCACACAACCCATTGCGAGTCTAAAATATGCCGCGCAATTAAGCTTGAATCTTCCAAGTAACCAGTGCGGATCACTAGGTCAAAACCTCCTTCCACTAAATCAACAAAACGGTTATCAAGCGACATGTCTACCGTTAAGCCGGGGTGTAAATTGCAAAATTCCGCAACCGCGTCGGCCAATATTAGATCGCCTGATATGGTGGGTACCGACATTTTGATGTGGCCGCTGACATTTTCACCAAACCCAGCCACCGCATCGACGGCTTCTTGAGTGGCAAGCTTCACATTTTTCGCACCCTGTAACAGTGCCTTGCCCGCTTCAGTCAGGGTTAATTTACGCGTAGTTCGATATAATAGCTGCACGCCTAACTCTTCTTCTAAACGCGCCATTCTTTTACTAACTACTGAATTTGTAAGGCTATTCTGTTCTGCTACTTTACTAAAACTTCCCAGTTCCATCACTTGTGAAAACAATATTAGGTCGTCTGCTCGCATCTTATTATGTCAATTTTGGAATTAATTATTTTCATTATTTCCCTATATCCATAAAAAATAAAGGAGTAAATTCACCCCGAATTAACAAAAAAATCACAAATATAATAATTTAGCTACCCGACGTGGCCGAAAGGTCTGTAGCCCCTACAGGATGTCTGCTCCTCAACTATCCTACTATTTAGAGCTAGTACGAAGAGCACACTTTACGAGGAAGTATCCAATGAACGAAACCTTACTGGCACTAGTGGCCTTCTCCCCCATTGTGGTGGCAGCGATTCTTTTAGTCGGGCTCAACTGGCCTGCGAAAAAGGCGATGCCCGTGGCCTTTGCATTAACTGTGGCCATCGCCCTCACCTTTTGGGATATGTCGGCAAACCGCGTGCTCGCTTCTGTTTTGCAAGGGTTCGGTATCACGATTTCCGTGCTCTGGATTGTGTTTGGCGCAATCTTCCTACTCAACACCTTAAAACACACTGGTGCTATCACCACCATTCGTAACGGTTTTACTGATGTTTCGGCTGATCGCCGTGTGCAAGCCATTATCATTGCGTGGTGTTTTGGCTCTTTTATTGAAGGCGCTTCTGGTTTTGGTACACCGGCGGCTATCGCGGCTCCGTTGCTGGTTGCGATTGGCTTTCCGGCGTTGGCTGCCGTATTGATGGGGATGATGATCCAATCCACTCCTGTCTCTTTCGGCGCAGTGGGAACGCCCATTATTGTTGGGGTAAACAAGGGGTTAGATACGCACAACATCACCGAAACGCTGATCAGCAACGGTTCAAGTTGGGATGTGTATTTACAGCAAATCACCGCCAGTGTCGCCATCACCCATGCGATAGTCGGTACATTGATGCCAGTATTAATGGCGATGATGTTGACGCGCTTTTTCGGTAAAAACAAAAGCTGGACCGAAGGGTTAGATATTTTGCCTTTTGCGATTTTCTCTGGCTTGGCTTTTACTGTGCCTTACGCGCTAACGGGCGTCTTTCTTGGCCCAGAATTTCCCTCATTAATCGGTGGCTTGATCAGCTTGGCACTGGTTGTCACGGCCGCGAAAAAAGGCTTTTTAGTACCAAAATCACAATGGGATTTTCCAGAAGAAAAATCGTGGCCCGTAGAGTGGTTAGGCTCATTAAAAATTGATATTGAAGAGATCAAAGCTAAACCGATGGGCCTTGCATTGGCTTGGACTCCCTATGTTCTACTCGCGGTTATCCTTGTGGCAAGCCGTGTGAGCAGCGAATTTAAGTCACTGCTGGCTGGAGTGAGCCTATCCTTTAACAACATTCTGGCTGAAACAGGCATCAGCACGGCCATTCAACCGCTTTATCTTCCCGGTGGCATCTTGGTTTTTGTCGCGTTACTGGCAGTAATATTGCAGTCGCGCAGTGCGACACCGCTCATCAAAGCATTCGGTGAATCAAGCAAAACGCTGATCGGCGCGGGTTTTGTGTTGGTATTCACTATCCCTATGGTGCGCATTTTTATTAATTCTGGCGTCAATGGCGCAGAGCTTGCGAGCATGCCAGTCACTACCGCCAATTTTGCCGCGGGTTTAGTCGGTGATGCCTTCCCTGCATTAAGTGCCACCGTTGGCGCACTTGGGGCGTTCATCGCAGGCTCAAATACGGTGTCGAACATGATGTTTAGCCAGTTCCAGTTTGAAGTGGCGCAAACGCTCTCTATTTCCAGTGTGATGATCATTGCGCTACAAGCTGTTGGCGCAGCGGCGGGCAATATGATTGCGATTCACAACGTCGTCGCGGCATCAGCAACGCTCGGTTTATTGGGCCGTGAAGGAGCCACGCTGCGCAAAACCATTATCCCGACTTTCTACTACCTTGTGATGACTGGCCTTATCGGTTTAGTGGTGATTTACGGCTTTAATATGACCGATGTACTAATGACCCAGCAACCCTAAGTTTGGTGATGTGACTTGGTATCAACTTGGTTTTTATAACCATTAATCTTGTGTAATAAATGCAGAGCTCGCTAGGCGGCGGCTCTGTACAAATTAGGATTCAATCTATGATTATTTCAGCCTCCACCGACTATCGCGCTGCCGCGAAAGCGAAATTGCCTCCTTTTCTGTTTCATTATATTGATGGTGGCTCATACGGTGAGCACACGCTCACACGCAATACCGCCGATTTAGCCGATATCGCACTGCGCCAACGCGTGCTTAATGACATGTCAGAGCTCAGTTTAGAAACACAACTGTTTGGCGAACAGCTTGCAATGCCGATTGCTCTTGCCCCTGTTGGTTTAACTGGTATGTACGCGCGGCGCGGCGAAGTGCAAGCGGCGCGCGCGGCTGAAAATAAGGGCATTCCTTTTACACTGTCTACCGTATCGGTTTGCCCGATCGAAGAAGTATCAGCGGCGCTGGCTCGACCAATTTGGTTTCAACTCTACGTGCTTAAAGATCGCGGCTTTATGAAAAATGTGTTGGAGCGCGCCAAAGCCGCGGGGGTAAAAAACCTCGTGTTTACCGTGGATATGCCCGTTCCCGGCGCACGTTACCGCGATATGCATTCTGGCATGAGCGGCCCTAATGCGGCGATGCGCCGAGTGTTTCAAGCGATGAAACACCCAAGCTGGGCGTGGGATGTCGGCTTGCTCGGCAAGCCACACGATTTAGGCAATATTTCTGCCTACCGTGGCACGCCGACTAAATTGGAAGACTACATTGGTTGGCTTGGTGAGAATTTTGATCCTTCCATTTCATGGAAAGATTTAGAGTGGATCCGCGACTTTTGGGACGGCCCGATGATCATTAAAGGCATTCTAGATACAGAAGATGCCAAAGATGCGGTGCGATTTGGCGCTGATGGCATTATCGTATCCAACCACGGTGGTCGCCAGCTTGATGGGGTATTGTCAACCGCCAAAGCCTTACCTGCGATTGCTGATGCGGTGAAGGGCGACCTGAAAATTCTGGTCGATTCTGGAATTCGCACTGGGCTTGATGTGGTACGCATGCTCGCGCTGGGCGCGGACTGTACGCTGCTGGGTCGCTCGTTTGTTTATGCATTAGCGGCGCAAGGTCAAAGCGGCGTTGAGAACTTGCTCGATTTATATGAAAAAGAGATGCGCGTTGCCATGACCTTAACCGGAGCGAAAACCATTGCCGATTTGTCACGAGACTCGTTAGTCAAACTTTAATCTCATGATGACAAACCAACGGTAGCCGCACGTTAACCTATCCACAACCTCAATTTAAAATGGGAAACAATGATGGCCAGCACTCTTTCAGACGCCACCTATCGTCAACTGGAAACGCAACTCGCTACGCGCATCGACCCTGAGCGCATCATCACGCAGCAGGCAAAACGCCTTGCTTATGGCACTGATGCCAGTTTCTATCGCTTGGTGCCGAAAATTGTGCTGCGCTTACAAAGCCTTGATGAGGTCATTTTTGCCATTAAAAGCTGCCGCGAGCTTGGCGTTCACTGCACGTTTCGCGCCGCTGGCACCAGTTTATCTGGTCAGGCAGTTTCTGATTCAGTCTTGATCGCCTTAACCGATGACTGGCGCGGTCATCGCATTCACGATGAGGGCAAAAAAATCACCCTACAACCGGGGGTCATCGGAGCTGATGCCAACAAATACCTTGCCCCTTTTCAACGCAAAATCGGCCCAGATCCAGCCTCAATCAACACCTGCAAAATTGGTGGAATCGCCGCCAATAACGCCAGTGGTATGTGCTGCGGCACCGCGCAAAACTCTTACCGCACTGTCGATAGTATGAAGATCGTCTTCGCAGACGGTTCCGTGCTCGACACCGCAAACCCAGAAAGCATCGCTGCATTCAAAATCGCTAAACCCGAATTGATTGAAGGTATTACTCAACTTCACGTACAAACGGCGCAAAATCACACACTATCAAAACTTATTCAGCACAAATATCGCCTAAAAAACACCACTGGCTATGCCCTAAATGCTCTCGTTGATTACTCTGATCCGATTGAAATCATTGAACATTTGATGATTGGGTCGGAAGGCACACTCGGTTTTATTGCCGACATCACCTACAACACCGTCATTGAGCACGCGCACAAAGCCTCAGCGCTGCTTGTCTTTGCTGATATTGAGCAGGCTAGCCAAGCGGTTACGACCCTGTCCAAAACCCCAGTTGCGGCAGTCGAAATGATGGATGGACGCGCGATGCGCTCTGTCGCTGACAAAGCCGGCATGCCCGCATTTATTGCGCAATTGGATCTAGAAGCCGCTGCGCTGCTAATTGAGTCTCACGCCAGCGATCACGCGGCCCTTCATTCGCAATGCAGCGCCGTGATGGCAACACTAAGCGATTACCAGATCATCGAATCCGTACCATTCACCTCCGATGCCAAGACGGTGGCAACCTTATGGGGCATTCGCAAAGGGATGTTCCCTGCCGTGGGCGCGGTGCGCGAAGTGGGGACAACCGTCATCATTGAAGATGTGGCGTTTCCGGTAGAAAGCCTTGCCAATGGTGTGCGCGACTTGCAGGCTCTGTTTGATCACTACCACTATCACGAAGCCATCATCTTCGGCCACGCTCTAGAAGGCAACTTGCATTTTGTCTTTACACAAGGCTTTGATAGCCAAAGTGAGATCGACCGCTACGGCGCATTTATGGATGAAGTGGCCGAGCTGGTGGCCGTGAAATATCAAGGCTCACTCAAAGCCGAGCACGGCACGGGCCGTAACATGGCACCGTATGTGGAATTGGAATGGGGCAAAGACGGTTACACCTTAATGCAACAAATCAAAACCCTGTTTGACCCACAAGGCTTGCTCAACCCCGGCGTTATAATCAACGATGATCCGCGTTCCCACTTAGCTAACCTAAAGCCAATGCCAGCAGCTGATGCCTTGGTCGATCGCTGCATCGAATGCGGGTTTTGCGAACCTGTTTGTCCGTCTCGCACGCTATCACTCTCGCCCCGTCAACGAATCGTCTTGTACCGCGAGCTACAACGTCGACGCGAGCAAGGTGAAACGGTAGAAGCTTCTGAGCTTGAAAAAGTCTTTGAATACCAAGGATTAGACACCTGCGCCGCAACTGGCTTATGCGCTGAGCGCTGCCCTGTTGGCATCAACACTGGTGATTTAGTGAAAAAGCTGCGCACCGCGAAATACCAAAAATTCATCCCCATTGCTACATGGACGGCGGATCACTTTGCCGCCACCACAGCCGTGGCTAAAATCGGCCTCAGTGCCAACCAATTGGCGATCAAATGGCTGGGCGACAAGTTAGTCGGCGGCGCAACCAACGGCTTGCGTAAACTCAGCAAAGGCAAAACGCCTATTTGGTATCCACAACTGCCGCAAGCCAATCATCAGAACTTAACCATTGCAGTAGAAAACCTGCCGCGCCGTGAGAAAAAAGTCGTCTATCTGCCCTCTTGTGCAAGCCGAAATATGGGCCAACAAAATAGCGCGGGCGATCAGCGACCATTAACCGAAGTGACCTTATCGCTGCTTAACAAAGCAGGATATGAGGTGATCCTACCTAACAAGCTCAACAGCCAATGTTGTGGTATGCCCTATGACAGCAAGGGAATGAATGAGCTTGCGCAGTCAAAAGCGCAGCAGTTAGAAGCCGCGTTATGGCAAGCTAGCCAACAAGGGCGATATCCGGTATTGATGGATACCAGCCCGTGTGCAAAACGCAGTATTGAACAATTTACCAAACCACTGGAGATCTTAGAACCCGTCGGTTTTGTCAATAGGTATCTGTTGGATTCTTTAGCGATCAAAGCCAAAGAAGAGACTGTGATGCTGCATATCACCTGCAGTGCACGCAAAATGGGATTGGAAGCCGACATGCTCAAATTGACCCAAACCTGCGTCAGCACGGTGATTGTGCCAGAGCATATTCAATGCTGTGGCTGGGCGGGCGATAAAGGCTTTACCACGCCAGAACTGAATGCGGCGGCCGTTCATCCGCTCAAAGAGCAAGTCCCTGCTCACTGCGAACGCGGATTCAGTAATAGCCGTACCTGTGAAATTGGCCTGTCGCACCACAGCGGCATTCCATATCAATCCATTTTGTATTTAGTTGATGAAGTGTCTAAACCGCTTTGATCTACCCTCAATCTTAAAATAGCTCATTGGATAAAATGGGCTGTTTTTTTGTCTCTTTATCTGGCGCACCTTTACCTCGCATACCAAGAGTTTGTAAATACGCTTTGGGGCTTAAACCAAACTGACTGCGAAAGCGTTGATTAAATCGCTGTTCCGATTGGTAACCGCAACACTGTGCCAATATCGCTATATTTTGTTGGCCACTTTGCATTAAGTTCAGTGCGTGATTCACACGCACTTCAGCCAAAACCTCACGGTAACGGGTGCCATGTTGCTTTAAGCGTCGAATTAAGGTCGCGCGGCTCATAGCAAAGTGCGTTGCTACCCGCTCAAGTGGATGTTCTTCTTCTGGTGACTGGGCGAGGTAGTTTCTCAGCTTCTGCTCAAAGGGTAGAGAATTACTCTCAAAGAGCCAATGCAGTGCACCTTGCTCAGCCAATTGTTGGTATAACACCATCAGTAGATAGGCTTGGGTTTCTTGGCTGATTAACGAAAGATCGAACGAGGCGAGCGCATTGAGCGAACTTTTCAGTGAAGGGCTGGTTGAAATCACAGGCCACATAACTGGGCGATCATGACTTGCGCTTAACGCAAGCATCGCCTCGGTCGGGCGGTAGGTGAAACTGAACAGCCTTGAAGAGAAGTAACCGTGTTCTGGTAAATTTTCGAAACTGAGCGAAGCTGAGGCCTCACACAACAATAACGAAGTGCTCGATAGATTAATGGCCTCTTCCTTATGAAACAGTTTTTTACTGCCAGATTGGATCTGAATCAAGCTTGGAGAGTGAATCCTCACATTTCTCAGCCTTTGTTGCTGAGCGGCTCGAAAGGTGGTGACTTGGTATTGGTGATTCATCACTCCCCCATGAATTAGCGTGTATAGGTTGCGGTCAGCGTCGCTTTTTCTAACGCCAAACTATTGAGGGTAAAACCAACCACCGCAGGTGATACATCGGCCGCCAAATTGAGTTTTTCCGTCGGGAGAGCCCATACCGTAAACTGGTAACGGTGCATTCCGTGCCCTTCTGGCGGACAAGCACCACCAAAACCAACGCTGCCATAATCGATACGTGTTTCTATTGCACCGAGCTTTTTGACTTCAACCCCACGTGCTAGCTCACTCACTGTCGCTGGAATATCCAGCGCAATCCAATGCCAAAAGCCACTTCCTGTCGGAGCATCTGGATCAAAAGCCGTAATAGCAAAACTTTTGGTTCCTTGTGGTGCATCAGTCCAAATTAAGTGCGGCGAAAGATTCTCCCCAGAACAACCCCAGCCTGAAAATTCAAAGGTTTTTGCCATCGGGTTACCTTCTTGGATATCACGGCTGCTGAGTTGCAGAGCGTTTGCCATCCCTGCAAATAATAAGCTGGTGGTTAACGTCGTGGTGACGATGGCCGAGCTAAAAATCGTCGAGTTCATTGTTTTCTCCTATGAATAAGTTCATGAACAAGTCTAGCAGCATCACCCATACAACATCCGACAGAAAGTATCATTTTGACGCTTTAATGATTGATCAGTGATACTTTTTGTTGACCCCATTCCTCTACCATCATCGAGATACTACTGGAGAGGACTGCTATTGATAATATTACGCACAATTAAGTTTACACACATATCGAGACTATTTTTGAGCCAATACTCTCATAGGCTCATATGCTTTATGAGGCATTTATTGCCACATAGAGGAGATCAAAATGCAATTATCAATACGTCTACTTGGCTTAATAGCAGCAGTGGTGTTGAGTTCTACTCAAGCGACTGCTTCAATAGAAAAAGAATCACTCCCCACCATTGCGGATAAAGTAATCCATCCGCATTCTTTAACAACCCACCAATCTCTAACCACTCACTATCCAATCCATTCGCCGGGAGCCAGCTTTATTAAGGTCCACTTTGATAAGTTTCAACTCAGCAAAGGGGGAAGCGTCACACTACGCTCTCCACACAGCAATGAAAGTATCACCTACGACAGTTCAGAGAACGGGCCTTTATTTGCCCGCTCGATTAATGGGGATAGCGTTATTGTGGAGTGGAAAACCGGTGAACATCCTGACCAAGCACAAATCTCGATTGACTATTTTATGGCAGGGAATGAAAGTGCCACGTTACCACAACCGAACCTAGCCGCTGATAACTCTGGGTTGTTTTCAACCTGTGGCATCAATGAAAGAAAAGATGTTGCTTGTTGGAGCAACTCACACCCTGAAAAAGTGGCGTGGAGTAGCGCCGTAGCAAGGCTACTGATTGATGGCCGTAGCTTATGCACGGCTTGGCGTGTCGGGCCCAATAATCACATGATCACCAATAACCACTGTGTATCAACAGCCTCTGAACTAAAAAATACTGAAGTATGGTTTAATTACCAACGCACGACTTGCGGCGGTAGCTTGGATACCACAGTAAAGGTCATGGGCGATCAGTTATTAAGCACCGATTATACCTTGGACTACACATTATTCACGGTGGCTAATTTCGAGCAGCTAGGACAATTTAGTTACTTAGGCTTAGACAATTCAGAGCCCAGCTACGGCACGAGTATTTATATTCCACAACACGGCGCTGGTAACCCCAAAGAGTTGGCGATAGAAAGCGATCAAAATGGCTCTGGCATGTGCCAAATTGATATAGCCTCTACCAATGGTCGCGGTGCCAATACCGACACAGGGTATTTTTGTGACACTATTGGCGGCTCTTCTGGTTCACCTGTATTGACCTCTGAGAGCCATAAAGTCATTGCACTACACCACTTTGGGGGATGTGAAAACCAAGGGGTCAAAATCAGCAAAATCTGGCCTCAAGTTGCACCATTTTTTGATAACCAGTTGCCCGTAGGGAAAAAAGGAGGCACTCCACCTCCGCAAGATGGCGTCATCCAACGTGGGCAAAGCATTACTGGCATCACCTTGAGCAAAGGCCAACAAAAACGATTCATTTTACCTGCATCAGAACGCCAAGCAGCGGTAAAAATTTCGATAACCTCTGGGCAAGGCGATGCCGATCTCTATACCCTTTCAGGCAATCCACCGACCAAAAGAGTCTTTGATTGTCGGCCTTACCAATCAGGAAGTAATGAGCAATGCTTAGCCGAGCAAAATTCTGAGGATCTGCATATCATGATCGATGCATACTCGAATTTTTCTGATGTAACATTACAGGTAGAATAAAACAGAAAATTAGCTGACCAACCACTTGCAAGTCGCAAGTGGTTGGTCATAGTTTAAAACTCTTGGTTCATTTTTAGCAGACTGTTGAGTAATACTGTTTCTTCGTTTACATCCAAGTGCCTCGTCAGATCTTTCACTAACTCCACATGCAACTGATTATGCTGGCGATGAATTTTCTGACCTTCCGCGGTTAAAGTCACGACAATCGATCTTCTGTCATCTGGGTGCGCGCCGCGTTCAATCAACTTAGCATTCACTAACTTCTCTATTTGAACGGTGAGCGTACCAGTTGTGATACCGAGCTTTTGCGCTAACTCTTTCATTCTCAGCGCGCCATGAATACCTAACACCTCGATGGTGTGGATCTGCGCCAGAGAGTAGCCGGTGTCTCGCACCACAGATTGCTCCCATGAGGACATCTTGTCGTAAAATTCCGTTAATTGTTGATTCAGTTTTTCGATATTACTCATCATGCCATCGGGTGAACTTCAAGGGTAAGGTGGTGGATTTTATCAAACTTCGCCAGTATTTGTTTATATTCTGCCACGGTTTTATCAACATGAGATTCTAAGATAATCGCAGCTGAGTAGTGATGACCACTGATTTTCCAAATATGGAGATCTTTAATCACCGCAAATGCGGCTAGCTCTTCTTCAATTAAACGTCGATAGGGTTGCTCGATGCTTTCATCTAATAAAATGGGGCTAGTCTGCTTGATAAGAGCTATTGTCCACTTAGCAATCACGGCAGCGCCGACGATGCCTACAACAGAATCTAACCAGTTCCAGCCATAATATTTTCCAAACAAGAGCGCCACAATCGCCAGAAGAGAAGTCAAGGCATCGGCAAGAACATGCAAATAGGCAGCTCGTAAATTGTGATCGTGATGGTCATGGTCATGGTCATGGTCATGGTCATGGTCATGGTCATGGTCATGGTCATGGTCACTATGATGGTGGTGATGGTTATCATGCAACAATAGCATGCTCACTAAGTTCACCAGCAAGCCAATGATGGCGACAATAATCGCTTCATTAAATTGAATCGCTTCGGGATTGAATAAACGATGAACCGATTCCACCACCATCAGCAACGCCACAATACCTAATGCAATCGCACTGGTGTAGCCTCCCAACACACTCACTTTACCTGTACCAAATGAGAACTTCTCACTGTGTGCATGCTTTCTAGCATAACGGTAAGCAAACAGCGTAATGCAGAAAGCAGCCGCATGAGTACCCATATGCCAACCATCGGCAAGTAAAGCCATCGAACCGAAAATAGTACCAGCAATGATCTCCGCTACCATGGTGACAAGCGTGAGCAAAAGAACGTAAAACGTGCGTTTCTCATTTTGGTCTGCGCTAGCGATAAAGTTATGACGATGCTCGGTAGTAAACTGCAAAATCCCACTCACTTAGTTTGATGATCAAA
Source organism: Vibrio sp. RM-69-4 (assembly GCF_024743775.1). Lineage (NCBI taxonomy): Bacteria > Pseudomonadati > Pseudomonadota > Gammaproteobacteria > Vibrionales > Vibrionaceae > Vibrio > Vibrio sp. RM-69-4. The sequence continues at coordinate 43,966 of NZ_JAMQXI010000063.1, read as the reverse complement.
ATATTTGATTTAAATTTAGTTTGATTATCAAACATTGTCAACAAACTCTGTCTATTAGTACCGAAACCATTGGGGGAAATAGGCTAAGTGGAAAGTAGAGGTAGGAAGGGAGAACGAGAGCCCTCCTCCGTTGAGAAGGAGAGCTGGAAGGAATTACCACATCAAATCATCAGGGACTACGAAATCCGCGTACGGATCATCTTCAGCAGGTAGAGATTCATCGGCAGTTTTATTTTCGATAATGCTCTCTTCATCACGCATGAAGATTTTATCCGCTACCACACCCGGGATGACAGCATAGCCATCTTCATAACGCGCGATAGCCAGGATTCCTTTACTCAGTTGATCACGAACCAATGAATCGACATAAAGTGACTTCACCAACTTACCATCAACAAAGTTGTATTTGATTTCACCGTGTTTTAGATCCAGCTTATTCATCTCAATCAGTTGTTTGACTTGAGCACGAATTTCTTTGCTCAACAACTGCTCTTTTTGCTGTTTATTCAGTGCCTTGTCGCGCTCTTGTTGCTCGACTTTATTCGCTTCTACTGCCGCTTTCACTTCACGTGCTTGCACGCGCGATTTTTTAGAGCTCTTTTTCGCTTTGCTGAGTTTTTTGGCGTTAACTAAACCCGCTTTTAGCATTTGCTCTTGTAGAGATAAGGTTGCCATGATCAATCCAAGTCAGTTATTTGCTGGTGAGTTTAACGGTTCATGGCGAGTGAATAAAGAGCGCTGTAGTTATCTTATTCATCCTAACGAGCAAAAAATGCTTTTCTAAACTCATAACGCTGCTTTGCCGCGTAGCGTACCCACTCTTCTGTCGAAAGGGTGGCATAGGCTGTCTTTCTCTGGTTTGAGAGCATCTTTTCTAACTGCGCTAACGCTTGCTGGTAGTCAATGACTTGAGCAGCCTGCGCTTGTTGCTCGATTTGGCGATGGGCCACCTCACTGCGCTCATGTTCATTTAAGTAAAGTTCGGCCAAACCTTGTTGTACTTCTAAGCGCTGTTCTAACGATAAATGTTGAGGGATCAGCCGAATCGCTTGTTCATAGCGTGCATTACCTGTGTTTAATGAAAAGGCATCCCATTGATATTGATGCTGTGTAAGCCGCTGTTCAATGCTCTGCAACGCCTCTTCTACGGAAGCAATGCCTTCGTAGTCATTGGGTTGCTGTACAAAATCATCATAAGCGTACTGATCAGCAAACAAGATATCCGCTTGTCGCCCCCATACTTGTTGATCAATCGATTTTACATAAGCCATTTTGTCACCTAATTCCGTATCCTGACTGATGAGTTCCATTCCAAGCAACGCGTCACGTTCCGCCTGTTTTTGCCAATAGAGTGCAACCAGCTCATAGCGTTCATGGGGCAACTGCGTTTGTAATTGTTGTAGCCGCGCAGCGCACACATTTTGCTGACGACACTGTTGCCAAAACTGCTCTATTCTCTCTCTCAGCGCTTTGCCTATTTCTGTTTGCAGCGTTTCACCAACGAGTGTCCACTCTTCATGGGTTTGATGATCGCGATTAGCCAGCAAAGCAACGCTACTTTGCTCTGGCAAACGCACCGTGCCCGGCAATGCAACCTCAATTCTATTGGGGGGTGTTTGGATAGTGGGAAACTCATCCCTCTTCACCCACCAATAACTTGCGCTGCCGACTAAGGCAACGCAGATCAATAACCTAACCCAACGCATCTAGCGGATCTCAGCTTTAACCGGAAAGTGATCCGATAAATTGTAATGCTGCCATAAACGCTCGTCCGTGGTTCTTGGCACCAGCACAGTATTGCGGTTTTGTTGTTCGCTTGGTTGTGCAAACTCTTGGCTTACCACCACATAATCGAGGTACTCCACGTTTTCACCACCGGATAAGGGTTCTCCTGCAAAATCATTGATACGCGGATCAAACGTTGATTCGGTATAGCCTGCGTAGCTAGGTTCGGTTGACGCAAGATTCGCGAGCATGTTTTGATAGTCATCGGCAAATTTACGTTTATTCACGTTAAAATCACCGCCATAAATCACCGTTTCTGTGCTGGGAATAGAGAACGATTGTGCAAAACTGCGCATCTGTCTGAACTGACGTTGACGATAATCGCGAGCGGTATCGGTATCAAACGAGGCAGTATGCGTTGCAAACAGATGATAAGCCTGACCATTTTTGATGATTTCAGCATAATTCACCCCTTTATCAGCAAAACAGTCAGTTCCCGAGCAATCAGGGAAGACATATTGTCCTTGGTTAACAATTGGGTAGCGGCTGACGATGATCACTCCACCGTCATGGATATTCACCCCAGACTTATCGAGCATCTTCGTTTGGTACGGATACTCTTTTGCCAGCTCTCGAAGAAAGGCATCACGCCCCGCAGCAAACACTTCTTGCAGCATTACGGCATCATATCCTTTGATGTGTTGAGGGATGATAGCAAAACGCTCGGCAATATTTGAAGCAATCACAGGTAACGCCCAAACGTTATAGGTCATCACTTTTAAGGTCTCAGCGTCGGGTGTTTCTTCTGTATTCGTTGGCGTAATGGTGTAATAAATATCGTCGTAACGAGTGGTGCTGACGGATTTAAACGCAAGCTCGGTTGGACGTTCAATCAACTGCGTTGAGTAATAACGATGAACCGCACGATCATTTTGCCACTGAAGAGGAACATCTCGTGCTTGTACCCCATGCTCAATGCTTGAGTTATACCAATGGCCTTCCATCTTCTGCTGTAAAGAGAAAACCTGCCCTTGCAGCAAAGTCACCATGGTTTCAAATTGGTACGTTTTGCCAGATTTCACCCCTTGCCAGCGGTTAAAGCTGAGCACCATTTTAGTTTCCCACGGGCCTAGCGTTTCACTGTGTTGCTGCCATTCACTGCCTTGTTGCAACTGATCAGATCCGGTCTGTTTCACGGCAATAGACATTGGCAGCGCAGAGTTATTGGTTAAATAAATATCGGTGTCCGCCAATACCACATGAGCAGCAAGAGACAACCCAAATAGCATGACTTTATTAATAATCTTCACGTTTTCATCCTTTAACTGTGAAAAAATAAATTAAGCCATCCCCCTATGAAATATTGATGTAAGAAATACGACAGTTTGAGTACTCCAAGAAAGGTCACGAAAAATATAAAAACTATTGAACGATTTATCGATATTTTTTCTTTCAAGGCAAATTTTAGCGTTATACTGCCCGCCCCAAATTGTGAGAGGATTTTTTGTGGAACGTGAAATGTCAGTGATCATTGGTTTGTGTAACCCTAAAAGCCCAACCAACGTAGGTGGTGTGATGCGTGCGGCAGGTTGCTACCAAGCGTGCGCGGTTCGCTACAGTGGTGAGCGTTATGATCGCGCAGTGAAATTTCAAACCGACACAAAAAACATTCAAAGTAAAATCCCGCTCACCGCGATGGTAGAGATCACGCAGGACTTGCCAAGTGAGATGAAAATCGTCTGTGTTGAACTGGCAGAAGGGGCCACACCACTGCCCGAGTTTATTCACCCGGAAAAAGCGCTGTATGTGTTTGGCCCTGAAGATGGTTCTATTCCACAAGAGATAGTCAACCAAGCCAGCGAGGTTGTATACATCCCAACGATTGGTTGCATGAATTTGGCCGCGAGCGTCAATGTGCTGCTGTATGATCGCTTGGCAAAATCCAAGCTCGATATTGACCACAGCCAACGTATTCTCGATAGCCGAGATGTGAAAAATCGTTTGAAGTTTAAACGTGCTGATCAACCTGCCACTTAAGGCTGCAATCGAAGCCAATGAAACAAGCCAACGTTCCTCACTCAATAAAGCCTAACGCTCACTTATTTCATTGGCAGTCATAACGGCTAACTCTCGCTAGCGAATATCCAGCTGTTTAAGAACAGATGGATAACCCCAACCATCTTCGCCAACTTTAACTTCGTCTCCCGTTAAATAGTGATAAAGAGTGGGCGCAAGTGAGCCATTTTCGACTGAACCGAGCGGCGTGGCTTGATTGCCAATCGGGCTCCCCCAAAAACCGATAAAAGCATCTTTTTCTAGATAGCTTTCACCCGCATGACGCCCCGGAACTTTAGTATTAAAGCCAACGCCCTCTTTAGGAAATAGGTTAATGGTGCCCGCACGGTCGTCTTCATAAATAGCAGCGAGCTGATTAACCGAATCTGGACGGGACGTAAAACGTGTTAACTCTCGCCACTGCGCACTTGAGCACCACGTCTCAGCTTGATTCGCTTTAGCGTGATAAACGCAATGTTCGACGAGTTGTGCATAATGTTCTAGCTCGTCAGATGAAGGAGGCGACAAATAAGCATTTAGCTGCTGAACGCCAAGCAGCAATGGCTGGCCCGATTTAGCAAAATAGCGCAGTTTATCACCCTTTTTTTCAATCCACTCATCCACTCGTTTACCTTGCCGCTCGCCAACCAACCGTATAGAACAGTCCGTTAAATCACATGGTTTTTCTCTCACGACTAAATAATCTAGGCTTTCAGCAAGTCGCGCTACGGTTTCATCGATCACATCAACCTGCTGCCCTGACTTAGAATGGATCGGTTGCCAACGGATCAGCTCTTGATAAATCGGTTGAACTTCCCATCCAGCTTCTGCATTAAAGAAATCCATCATAAAATTTCCACCCGCAGTGGAAGCGACGACCACATCAATCCCTTTGTTTGACGGCGCGTTAATCGCATTCGTCATTTTTGGCCCTTCTCCCTCATCCGATGAGATTTTCTTCACCTTGAGTTTTATTCCCAGTTGCGACGCTAGCGGCTCAAAGATCTGTTTTTCTGGATTGAGGGAGAAATAAACAGGCGCTAAACCATGATCGCCAGCCATGCCCCATAACGTGCGGTTATATACTCCCGCATCTTGATAGGTTGCTTCTATTTGCGCTAGCCAGTAATCGAGGCGGTTTAGTTCCCCAGTTGGCATGATGACTTCATCGCTAAATGGGCCGCTAAAATGAGCAAAATGATCCGGCCATGGATTATAAATCAGCGTATAGTCGGGCATTCCTTTCAGTTCTTTTTGTGCAAGTTGTTTCAACTGGTGAGCAAGCACTTGATGGCGAGTCCAGCGAGTATAAAAATCCCACTTGCTTATCTGCTGATAGCGCATGACCTCTTCAACTAATGTCGTTCGCAACTGTTGGAGTTCACGTTCGACAATCGCGCGCTCTTTCAGCTCACGCACACACCGCTTTTCACCAAAATCACGTAATGCCTCACCCGCCCCCAAATTCACTAAACCATCATAAGTGGTGTGAGCATTCCAATCGTATTGCGCATTGCAGTTGAGGGTGTTGAGGTAAGCGAGGCGATCAAACATCGTTTGTACTTGGTTTTTAACCAGTAAGCGATCAAGCTGCAGTGCATCATTACCAAAAAAGTAATAAGCTCGGTCAGTTGGGCGATCAACAAAGTGGAAATTGGGTATGCCAGTACCACCTTGGCCGGACACCTTCGCTCCTGTTTTTATGATCGGTAAATTACGCACACTGATCGTTGGTGTTGATGAAATGCCCACTTGAGTAATAGAAGCGCGATGATCACGATACAAGCGTTTAAAAAACGGCAAGTAATGTGGATCGTGATAAGGCTGCTCAGCCAATATCTGCATGAAACGTACTTGCTGCTGATGTTCGGGTTGAACCACCTCCATTGAAGAAGGCTTAGTGCTCAATCGATTGTTGTGATCTTGGTGAGCTTTGCGAATAAATGGCTTACTCGGATCAACCAAACCTTCGATCAGCCCTTGTTGCAAACCATCCACGGTGAGCTGCACTGCCATACGACGTTGTTGCTGAGAGCGGAGAAACGCAATCAATGCTTGAGGATCATCATCAAGTGCTTTTTGTAACCAGGAATTTAGTGCTTGTTCTCGCTCTTGCTGATAGACAAATTGGCGGTAGCCTTTTAATACGTTCATACGCACAAAATCAATCAAAGTAACCGTGATTGCCTCTGCTTTGTTGTTCACTCGTGCCGTATTTTCTGGCTTTGCATCTTCTAATACCCCAAAAAGGGCTTGCTTCATCTCTCCTTCATCCATCCCATTAGCAGCCTGACTAATAATTTGGATCACTATCGGTTGGATTTTATTAATCAGTAATCGATCGGGTTCACTTGACGTCAGATATTGATAGTGATCCGGCAATCTCTCAAGCTGTTGCCACTCACCAATTTCAACCAAGGCATCATATACAGTCACCATGGCCGCAATAAATTGGGCATCCACTTTAATCCCTTCATGATGCCCTTGATCTTTAATATTCTCTTTTTGTTCACTCACCACCTCTTCCCCATAATGGTAGAGGCTATGCTCGAATCCCTTTAAAACCTTTGCGTCATAAACAGTACTTAAATACTGTTTAAATACATCATCATTTTCTAACCCCGTATAACGATCATAATATTGATATAAAAAGTAGCCCAGCGGGATGGCGTAAGTTGGGTTAGAAATTTGTGCAATAACGCGAGCTTTTGTTTTTGCATCTAAAGGCAACATAAGGATATAGCTATCGAGTGTTACCCCGGCGATGGTAAATAAGGTCGAATCACGGGCAAAGCGCGTTGAATAGCTTAAAGACGACGCCATTTGATTTTTCAATATTTGCGCCGAATTGAACAGCCCGCCAACCACAGGCGCATCATTGATAGCAGCGAAAGAGGTTGATGAAAGTAAAGAAGTTAAGAGTAACGCGATGGGTTTTAGCCGCCCAAAAGAATAAAATATCATACTGTTTTCCCTACAGTTATTGCATGCGCACATTGTGGCAAGCTTACTCGTAAGGTCAAGTCGTAAGTCATATTGATGTTATAAGCCAACGATACACGAAGATGAATGTGAGGATTTAGTGGTAAACCTTAGCTCTCAAGGCACATTAGTTCGCCAATTCCGACGGTTATAATTTCATGTCCTACTAGCCCTCTAACGAGGGCTTTTTATTAACGGTAGATAGACTTTGTGGACTCTCGCACAATTAAATCGATAGGGGGTAACCTAGCATCGTGCCTCTCACCACTGAGCAAGTTGAGAATGGAATGCGCGCACACCGCACCGATCTCTTCAATTGGTTGGCGTAATGTCGTTAGGGCCGGAGTGAAATACTGAGAGACAGGTAAGTCATCAAAACCAATCACTGAAACATCATCTGGCACTCGCACACCGTGATCAGTTAACGCCTTAATGGCACCATAAGCTGTTTGATCATTAGCAGCAAAAATAGCCGAGAAATGGACTTTCGACTGCAACAGTTCAACCGTCTTTTCATACCCACATTCAGAGCTAAAGTCACCTTGTTTAATGAGTTTAGGCATAGGCTTAATTCCCGCTTCACGAAGCGCTTTTTGGTAGCCAGTGAAACGGGCGGTTGAATCAGGCTGATTAGCGAGCCCTTTTATATGAGCAATGTTCACGTGCCCTAATTGCAATAGGTGCAAGGTGGCAATATAACCGCCGAGTACATTGTCCACATTAATGCAACGTACATTATTACTAACAATTTGGTGGCCGACAGCAATGATGGGAATCGATTGAGCATATTTGAGGATTTGATCGCTTTTTAAACTGCCTGTCACTATGATCATTCCATCGACATTGCTTCTGGCAAGATACTCCAGTGCATGTGCTTCCAAGTTTTTCTGCCACTGACCTGTGGCAATCACCAGTGAATACCCTTGGGTCATTAATACCTTCTCCATGTCATTCAGAATTCGACTGGTGTGAGGGCTCTCTGCGTGCTGCACCAATACACCAATAGTCATCGAACGCTTATTGCCTAGATGACTGGTTGGGTAACTAGGTTTGTAGCCAAGGGTTTTAATTGCACGTTCAATATTTTGGCTTTTTTCATCCGATACGTAAGTGGTGCGATTCAAAAAACGAGAGACAGTGCTTGCCGAAACCCCGGCAAGCTTAGCGACATTATAAACAGTGGGTGCTTTCTTTGATTTTCTCATGGCAATATTTGGCCCTTTAGAAGCACTCCTTCTCCACACGGAGAAGGAGTCTATCGTTTCTTGTTACTGTGTATCCCAACATATATTGGCGATCACAAATTGACACTCACCATTAGTAAATAATGAGAAGGGCGTGTCGAGATGAGTAAAACTTAATCCCTGCTCGGAGAAATGTGAACAAGCAATGTTCACGCGCGTAAAGCTATCAGTGATGGTGGAGAAGTAGTGGCTGACGTCCACTTTAACCACGTTATCAATATCCCCCAAACACCCAGGCACAACCGCGCGTTGCAGTGCCAAATAAACAGGTTCTGTTGCCGCTCTGAGCACTTTAATCTCAAAACTGACCACACCATGCGCATTATCGTAATGGCTGAAATCTTCCGCTTGCCCTAGCCCCGTTTGCGCATAAACCATTGCTCCACCCCCCAGAATTTCTACCTCAACGGCGTCTTGCTGCTGCTGGTAGTTATACGGCTTAGTGCGGACAGCACCGAGTTTCATCACGTTGTTGCGTGATACATCCACGCCCATCCAATGTTCAGCATCCGACACTTTAAGTTGATAATCGCCTATCGTCGCCATAATGCCATACAGATGCTCTGCACGTGTTGCTTGCCATTTTGCTTCTTCTGAGTCGATATCTAGATCAAGGTTATCCAAATCTCGAGTTTGTTTTTTTTGAGCGTAATTAAGCCCATAACCGTATTCAAATAAAGGAGCATGTTCCCCAACAGGAGACTGCTCACATTCAGGCACGACATAATTGGGAATATGAGGAGGAATACGGTTCACACAGGTGCTGCGCTTTTTATTGGGCCAACTGAATGACAAGGTACCAGAGAAGTCGATATTAACTTCACCATTCTCTTTAGCCACTAAAACATCAGTAATGCCACGTCCTTCGCTGCCGGGTAAAAATGCCGCAACAAAAGCATCAGACAAGGATATTTCTTCATTGACAAACAGTGGACGACCGCTAAAGAAAATCGATACCACTTTTACGCCGCGCTTATGAAACGCTTTGATTTTTTCGCTATCTGCTCGGTAGCGACGTTTCAAGGTTGAAAACTCCAAAGATTGCCACGCTTTGATGTCACCCATCATTTCAGAATAAGGATCTTCACCAAACACCACAACCGCAATATCACCCGCTTGCCAATCACCCGTTAATTCTGGATCGTAGCAAACATTATCTATGCCCAATTCGGCTTCTAACGCCATTTTCACTGTGGTGGCTCCGGGGAAATCGGCTAAGTTATTTTCATCCCCTTGCCAAGTGAGGTTCCACCCGCCCGCTTGCTTTTGCAAATCATTGGCGCCGCTGCCCGTTAACACAACCTTGCACCCACGTTTGAGTGGTAAAATACCCTTGTTATTTTTCAATAGTACCATCGATTGCTGCACGGCTTGGCGAGCGATAGCACGATGTTCAGAGCAACCAATCAGAGATTGCTGACCAGCCAAAGCTCGCGCTGAAGGATGCGGTTTTTTCCATAAACCCGCGCGCATTTTCACCCGTAAAATACGCGTCACAGCATCATCAATTCGGCTCTGGCTCAGTACTCCACTTTTGGCATCGCTCACCGCCTGACGATAGGCTGATTGCCAATGCTCACGGATAGGGATCATTAAAATATCGTTACCCGCATTGATAGCGTAAGTCGCATTACCATCGGTACATTTACTGACTTCAGAATGGCCATGCCAATCGGTTACAACTAATCCATCAAAGCCCATTTGATCTTTCAAAACATCAGTGAGTAGGTACTTACTGCCATGAATTTTGAGGTTGTAATCACCTGAAATGTGCGGCGCGTGATCGTAGTTCGCTTGGTTATCCCACGAGTTAAATGAAGACATCACCACTTGCGCACCGGCATTAAGGCCACTGAAATAGCCCATGGCATGCACGTTACGCAGCAGATCTTCACTGTAAGTATTGCTGCCACGATCAACACCATTCACTGTACCGCCATCACCCACCCAATGTTTGACATTTGAGATCACATGATGCTCACCTTGTAAGTCAATGGCGTCACCTTGCAAACCTGCGACCATTTCGCTGGCATAAACATAAGTCACTTCAGGGTCTTCAGCGTAACCTTCATAGCAGCGCCCCCAACGCAAATCACGAGGGGTAGCCACGGTTGGTGCAAAGGTCCAATCAATACCCGTCGCGGCGATTTCCAGCGCGGTAATACGGCCAATTTTGCGAATTAAGGCAGGATTGCGCGCGCACCCCAACCCAATGTTGTGCGGAAATACGGTTGCACCAAAGACGTTATTGTGGCCGTGTACTGCGTCAGTCCCCCACATAAACGGAATATGAAATGGGCGACCTTGATAAGCTTTTTCTGCGGCAAACCAGTATTCATCTGCTTTCGCTACCCATTCACTGGCTGGTGCATGTTTATTGCTGTTTGGCCAAGAGCCACCACCATTGAGTACCGTACCAATCTTATAATCGATGATTTCTTGCGGCGTAATATCGCGGATTTCTGGTTGGATAATCTGGCCAATTTTTTCTTCTAAGGTCATCAACCCGACGATTCTTGCTACTTGCTGTTCAATTTCAGGGTCAGCTTTGATTGCTGATTCTATTTTGGGCCAAACGTCGAAATAAGGGGCTTGCTTTATTATTGTCATCGTCTTGTTCACCATTAAAAACTGGCCAATGAGTTTTCACTCAGCGCATCAAAAATATGAATCGCATCTAGGTCGAGATAGAGTGTAACCTTCGTCACCTCTACCTCTGCCGCTTGGGTTTCCACCATCAAAGGCTGGCCTGCAACATGGGTTTTCAACAAAATACTCGCACCGAGCAACTCTTTATCTTTGAGCGTGACGGCAATTGGCAAGACGCGTTCATGGTTAACTTGTTCTGCGCGTAAGTGAATATCGGTGGGACGAATACCGACATGCAATGCGAGGTTTTTAGACGCATGCGCTTTAAATCGCTCGGGAAGCGGGATAAAGATGTCACCCAGTTGGATAAGCCATTCGCCATCTTGCTGGATAAGTTGTGCATCAAGCATGTTCATCGAAGGGTTACCAATAAACTGCGCCACAAATTTGTTCGCCGGGCGTTGAAACACCTCTGTTGGCGTACCGACTTGCGCAACATAGCCATCTTTGAGGATCACAATGCGATCAGCGAGCGTCATGGCCTCAATTTGATCATGCGTAACATAAATAGTGGTGGTTTTAAGCTGACGATGTAACTGCTTGATCTCTTCGCGCATCACACCACGAAGTTTGGCATCTAAGTTAGACAGTGGCTCATCAAACAAGAACACTTTTGGCGTACGCACCATGGCACGCCCCATCGCCACGCGTTGGCGTTGACCGCCGGATAACTCTTTAGGCTTACGATCAAGGAGCGGGTCAAGCTCTAACATTTTTGCCGCTTTACGCACTTCCTTATCGATTTCAGTTTTTGGCATGCCTTTTAACTTCAATGCAAACGCGATGTTTTCATACACGCTCATATGTGGGTAAAGCGCATAACTTTGGAACACCATCGCTAAGTCTCTATCTTTGGCATCTACGTTATTCATCCACTTGTCACCAACGTAAATATCACCGGCCGTAATCGACTCCAGCCCCGCCAACATGCGTAATGTGGTTGATTTTCCGCAACCCGATGGGCCAAGAAATACCACAAACTCACCATCATTCACCGTGAAATCAAAATGCCTAACAACATCCACATGACCAAACGACTTCTTAATGTTCTTAAATTCAACTTTTGCCATAATTTTTCTCCTTCACACTGCGCCTTCTTTCAACAAAACCACGCCAGCATGAGTAACTAAAATGAGGGATTAAAGGCCAATTAGCCTTTTACTGCACCGGATGTTAAGCCGCTTATCATCTGTTTGGACGCAAAGAGATAGATAGTCACCAACGGCAATATAGAAATGGTGGTGCCAAGCATCACCGCACCCCAAGGCGTATTTGGAATGCCTTGCACGCTACGTAACGCCTGAGTAATGACGTAGTTTTCTGGCGATGTGAGCACCACTAACGGATTCATAAAGCTGTTCCAGAAAAAGACAAACTGTACAATCGCCAGTGTTGCCAACGCTGGTTTCATTAACGGCAAAACAACGCTCCAGTAAGTACGAAACTCTCCCGCGCCATCGAGTTTGGCCGCTTCTAATAACTCTTTAGGAATAGAGGCCATCACGTGTTGGCGCATTAGAAAAATCCCGAACGGAGTAGTGGTAAACGGCAGCCAAACTGCCATGTGGTTATCCATCAAACCCAGAAATTTCACGATCATAAAATAGGGGATCAAGCTCAAGACGGGTGGGATCATCATGGAAGCCACCAACATACCAAATAGCGCGTTCTTACCTTTGAACTGAAACACAGCAAACGCGTAACCGCCCATACTGCAAAACAACAGTGAGATAGTGGTGCCTAAAAAGGCAATGTAGATAGAGTTAAACATCGCCTGCCAAAACGGCATAATCTGCAACAGCTTTGCATAGTTAATGGCTAAGCTATCCCCAATGGCAAAGCTGATGCCTGAACCGAAGATTTCCGTACGATCGCGCGTTGACAGCAGCGCCGACCACAAAAATGGGAAAACAGTGATCAACGCCGAGACAATCAATACAACCGCCAGTAGCGCCATCATTACTTTAGTGATGAGTTCAATGCTGCGATCACTGAGTTTTAAAGCGTGGATTGACATGCTATTACTCCCCCAACCCTTTTTTACCAAACAAGAAAAACTGAATCGCAGTACAAGTTGCAATCAGCGCAAACAGCAGCCAAGAAATAGCGGATGCCGTGCCCATCTCTAGCCACTCCCAACCCACTTTGTAGAGATACATTGAGATGGTTAAGCCTGCTTGGCCTACGCCTCCGGTGCCGCGCGTTAATACAAACGGTTCTTCAAACAGTTGTAAGTTGCCAATGATGGTCATGGTGACGGCAAAGAAAACGAAAGGGCGAATCATCGGCAGTGAGATATTCCAAAAACGGCGAAAAGCGTTAGCGCCATCCATCCGCGCGGCTTCTAAAATTTCTTTGGGAATGGTCATTAAACCTGTGGTGTACAACACGATGTTAAAACCGGTGTATTTCCAAAAAACCATGATGGCAATCGAGGGTTTGATCATGTTGGCATCATCTAACCAACGGATAGGTTGATACTCATTAAGCCAAGAAAATGCCCAGCCAAAGACACTGCTATTAGCTAAAGCCATTAAGCTTTGGTTGATGATGCCCGAATTGGGTGAATACATATTGAAGAAGATGAGCGACGCCGCCACCGTTGAGGTAATGAATGGCAAAAAATAAGCGGATGTCAGCCAATGACGCAGCCGATCGCCCAATGAAACCAAAATATAGGCCACTGGAATAGCCACTAAATGTTGAGCGACGCCCGAGGTTATCGCCAACCACAATGTATTGCTTAATGAACGCCACAACCAAGGGTCGGTCAGTGCAACTTGGTAGTTATCAAATCCCACATAATTCATGGCGGCAACCCCTTCGACGGGGTTCCACGCATGAAAAGAGAGATAGACAGAAAACAGGAGAGGAAAAACTCCAAAAACAGAAAAAATAATCAAAAACGGCAATAGAAACCCGTACGGTGTAAGCGCTTTCAAACTCAGGTGAGAAAAAAAACGTCGACCCGATGGCGCTTGCACAGCGTTGCTCGTAACGTGATTCATAATAACGACCTCTTAGGCATAACATCATGCCTTCTATAACTTACGCTTAGTGAACCACCAGCACCGCTGGCGGTTCTTTTTAATGATGACCGTGCTATTGCATATTACGGGTACGACGCTGAATTAAACGTTCTGCATCTTTCAGTGCGGCTTTGATGTCTTTGCCTTCATCCAACACTTCCATCAGTGCATTTTCTAAGATGATAGAACGAGCCACATGGTCGCCTTTCGCAGGCGCGACTGGTTTGATGTTTTTTGCCACATTCGCAAACAACAAACGCGCTTTTTGACCACCTAGAAATTCAATTTCTTCATTGAACATTGGGTCATCGTAAGTCGTGACATTAGAGGGGAACGCGGCAATCGTTTCGAACGCTTTAAGCTGCACATCACGGTTGGTTGTCATGTACTCAATCAGCTTCCACGCGTCATCTTGATGTTTTGACTGAGTAGGGATTGAGAGAAATGAACCGCCCCAACTGCCGTAAATACCATCAGGAAGGTTTGATACGGCCCATTTGCCTGCTGTATCTGGCGCAATCCAGTTTTTCAGATGTCCGAGTAACCACGCACCAGAAAGCTGAGTGGCAAAAGTACCGTTACGGAAACCTTCATACCATTCGTTAGACCATGCCAAAATTCGGCCATCTAGCCCTTTTTCACGAATCGTTTTTGCCACTTCAAATGCATGTACAAAACGTTCGGAAGTGACGACTGAATTTCCCTTACTATCAAAATACAATCCTTCGCCGTCAGGAACCGTGGTAAAAATGATCGCTTGTGCTACATCAGCGGCGGATGCAATCAGCTGTACGTTTTGTTTCTTCAATATTTCACCGGCTTTGATGTAGGAGTCCCAATCTTTTATCGCTTGATTGATGTCAATCCCCGCCTTTTCAAACACATCGGTTCGGTAGTACATCACGCCTGGGCCAAGGTCGACAGGAATGCCATACATATGGCCATCGCCACCCTTGCCTTGTGCCCAAGCATAAGGTGCAAAATGGTCTTGGAATTTGTCCGCGCCATATTTTTCCGACAAATTGACTAAGCCACCGGAGGCAACAAAGGGACCAATTTTCTCTACATCAACCACAATCACATCCCCCGCTCCGGATCCTGTGGCGAGGTTCGTCGTCAGCTTGGTGTGGTGGTCGCCGTGGTTATTCATTAAATAGTCAACCTTGATACCACTCTTTTGTTCAAAGTCCGGCAATAAGACTTTCAAACTGCTATCAAAGTCGGGGAAACCGTCTAAACGGATGGTGTGGTCGGCAGCATATGTAAGCGAAGAAAATCCTAAAGCCACGGCGCTTGATAGCACTAAGGTCTTAAATTTCATGATTCATCCTTAATATCTTTATTGTTAGGTTTATAGGGTGTTGAGTAAATTTTTGACGGAGTCTCGTATCACCAACGAAGGGGATAATTTGAAGTTCACGTCGCGTTTGTTTTTGTGCAGCTTTTGAATAACGAGCTGAACCGCTTCTAAGCTCATCTGTTCAAGAGGGAAATTCACGGTCGTTAACGCTGGGGTGAGGTAACGCGCGAATAAAATATCGTCAAATCCAACCAAGGATATGTGTTGTGGTATTTGCAACCCGACACGGCGCAACTCTTCAAATGCACCAAATGCCATATGATCGTTTGAAGCAAATACGGCGCTAAATTCACAGTGACGCATCAGTAATTTGCGCATCGCTTTGACGCCGGATTCTTCGGTAAAACCAGCTTCAGACACGAGTGCTTCTTCATAGTCAAGCCCAGCCTCTTCCAACGCTTTTCGGTAGCCTTGCAGACGACCTCGCGCATCAGATTTATCCAATGGCCCAGTAATGCAGGCAATACGTTGATGACCCTGACTGAGTAAATACTGTGTCGCCAAAAAGCCACCTATCTCGTTATCAATGTCAATACAGCTGCTGGCCATTTCAGGAATAAAACGGTTCACTAGCACCAAATGAACCCCTTGTTGATCCAATTCAATCAAGTAGTCATCGGTTAGATGTTGGGTATGAAGAATTAATGCATCGACTCGGCGACCTAGCAGAAATTGCACCGACTCTTTTTGTCCTTGCTCTGTGTTCGAGCCTGCCGTCACGACGACGTGGTAGCCAAACTTACGCAGTTGCTCTTCAATGTTATGCAAAATGCTTGAATAAAAAGGGCCCCCTAATTCCGGTACTATGATGCCGATGCTCCCCGTACGGCTTGAGGCCAGTGCTTGAGCAATAGAATTGGGGCGGTAACCAAGATCTTTAATCGCCTTTTCGACTCTGAGTTTTTTATCGTGGCTAACACGGCTAGTTCCATTAATCACCCGCGACACCGTCGCTTGCGATACACCTGCATGTTCAGACACATCTTTAATTGTCGCCACTCTCGCCTCACAACATTACTGACAAAACCAACAAGAAACCGCTTTCATGAGCTAGTATTCAAGATATCCCCTCGCTTTAGCGTGAGAGAAATCACATCGAACTAGGCACACAAATGACAATTATCTAAACATTGAAAGCCACAGCAGTTTCCCAAGCAGCCATGAAACTGTTTCATGGCAATCGGAAGAGAGAAAAAGATGGTGGCCGATTACCGTAAATAAAAAAGGGCCACTAATGTGGCCCGAAAGCGTAAGTGTATCGCTGGAGGTTAAAAACCACGGCAGGCATCGAGCGAGCCGTGAAAAAAGAATGGACAGTTAATGATCAAATATGGGGTTACCACCACGCTTCCCACATCGCGCCAATCGTTACCGTATCTGGGTTACTTGCGGCTTTAAATAGGCCGTCTTTGTCGATCACAGTTTCGTTATCGGCATCACCCAAAGTGGCATAGAAACGGAGCATTGGTCGAGCGCCTGCACCTTTACCAAACGAAATGTTCTGCGATAGTGTCACTTTCCAAGAAGAGTTGGTGGCGTCGATGTTGTCAAAATCTACAACATCATAGCCAGCTTCTAACCACGTTGAGTTGGTCTCATCCCAAAAATACATCGGGCGGACCAACACGTTGTAGTTAGTACGGTCATACTGTTTGTATGCGCCATCTTCGTAGGCTTGATAAGCCGCTAAGTATTCGATCGCCGCATTGTCTCCCAGCGCCTTACTCCCATCAAAGCTCACCAACAACGCTGATTGATTCTCCGTTTTCCAAAAAACACTGTCTTTGGCGTTATCAGCATAACGCACCACCAAACGGTCATCCCCAAACTTCAATTCACCCGCCACTTGAAACGCGTTGAGTTTTTTGGCCGTTGGATCCGAATTGTCATCAAAGCCGTAGTTAGCATAAATGCTGAGATTGGTTGTATCAGAAAATTGAATGCCGTGGATTTTGGTGGTCAATGCGTAATTACCATCTGGATGATCGCTAGGAGAAGCTCCCGTTGCACTGACGACACTGGCGTCGAATTTAATGCCTCCTAGATTAAGGTTGTAGAAACCACCACCTTGCCCATCATGCGTCATCCAAAAATAGTCGTTCAAATTCGTTGAAATACGTTGGTGAAAGTCTCGACCAGCCCATACATAAAGTTCAGGTTGGCTTTCAAAAATGTTGGTTCCGCCAGCGTAAGCTTTAGGCACACCCACCTCATCACCCCAATGGTTGAACATCACCACCACATCCCAAATAGCACCGCTGTCACTGACGAATCCTTTACCAAATTGGAACTCACCACCGTTACCTTCGTTTCCTAAACGGCCTGTTGAGTTACCGTTTAAACGGCCATTGGTTTCAACCAGTTTGACATCGCCATTTTGGTAGGCTGCGCCATAACGAGCATAACCAGAAAATACGATACCCGCGGGAACGTTTATATCTGGTGTCAGCACCAGTGGTTGTTGCTCTTGATCCAACACCTCAGGATTTGGCATTGGATCGTTGGCAAAAGAAGGAGCAGAAGAGAGTACGGCAGCCACAGCTAGGGATAGAGGTAGAAGCTTATAATTTTTCATGTTAAGTCCTATTAATCACTTGGTTTGTTTTTGTTCTGTGGTCAGTTTAAAAAATGAAACAAGTGAAAATTAGGTGTCGCTTCACAGCGCGCTCGACTGCTTTTGGCGATGAAACTGAGGAAGAGCGTTATTGTTATTTTTTATTAACACCATCAATACATTAAACGCAAATTGATTCACAAAACAGAAATGAAATCGGTTTCATTTCATAGAAATAGGACGAGTTCATCACGAGATTAACGCTCAAGTATTCACCAAATGGTTAGGTTTTTATGAAATATTTCACAAATATGATGATTTTCATGTCATTGCACAGAGCAACTAGACTGGGGATGGACGTCGCTCTCTTCATGTATAGCTGTTAACATACTCAACGCACATAACGTACAAACCATACTGAGCTTGTTTTTCACCGCAGAGGCCACATATTAAAACCTCTACCCATATAGTTGAGCCGAGCAATGTCAAACACCACCCCGTTATCTCCACCTTCACTCACACGCCAACTCTTGCAAATGACTTGGCCGATGATGTTTGGTGTGCTGTCCCTTATGAGCTTCCAACTGGTTGATAGTGCGTTTATCGGCCAACTTGGCGTGTTACCCCTTGCCGCGCAAGGGTTTACATTACCCATTCAGATGATCATCATCGGCCTTCAGGTTGGGCTTGGCATCGCGACCACAGCGGTGATTGCTCGCGCATTGGGTGCGAACCAAATTCGCTACGCGAAGCAGCTTGGTGGGTTAGTCGTCGCTATTGGCAGCATTGGGGTTGCTCTGTTTTCAGTGATTATCTATTTACTGCGTCATCCCATCTTAGCGCTACTCAGCGCTCCTGAATCGGTGTATCAGATCGTCGACAGCTACTGGATTTATTGGTTAATCAGTGCTTGGGTGGGCGCGGTGCTGTACTTTTTATACAGTCTGTGTCGAGCCAATGGTAATACTATGTTGCCGGGTACTATGATGATGGTCACCAGCATTTTAAACCTGATTTTAGACCCTATTTTTATCTTCACTTTTGATTTGGGTATTGAAGGCGCAGCGCTGGCGACCATTCTAGCCTTTGGGATTGGCGTATTCGTGGTTGCGCCCAAGGTGTCGAAAAGGCACTGGATGCTGTTTGATTGGTCAGATTTGGATGTAGGGAAAAGTATTCGCTCTATCAGCCATATCATGGGACCAGCCATGATAAGCCAGCTTCTTCCACCGCTTTCTTCGATGCTGGCAACCAAACTATTGGCCAGTTTCGGCACCGCAGCTGTCGCGGCCTGGGCGTTAGGATCTCGTTTTGAGTTTTTTGCGATGGTCGCAATATTGGCATTAACTATGTCGATGCCACCGATGGTGGGTCGTTTGCTTGGCGCAGGCCAATTACAAGACATTCGAAAATTGGTTCGTGTTGCGTGCCAATTTATTCTTGGGTTTCAGCTCATCATCGCCGTAGTGACCTATCTATTATCCGGCCACCTTGCAGCGCTGATGACCAGCGAACAAAGTGTCGAATCCATTTTGCACTGGCACTTAATGATCGTGCCAATCAGTTTAGGGCCGCTTGGTATCTGCATGTTAATGGTCTCGGTTTCTAATGCGTTGGCAAAATCATACACCGCCTTAACCATTTCCGCGCTGCGCCTGTTTGTGTTCTTCTTGCCCTGTTTATGGGTTGGCGCTCAAATAGCGGCGCTGCATGGCCTGTTTATCGGGGCGTTGGTCGGTAATATCCTCGCAGGCCTTGCCGCGTGGGCGATGTACCAACGTGCACTTCGGCAAGTTGAGCAGCAGAAAAACCATTGAGTTTGGGTAACACAGAGCCCAAACGAGCAATCTAGTCTCAAAAATATTAATCTGGTCTATAGTTAACACACGTTAAGTTGATGAATATTTTCGATAACTATGGACAACAAACCGGTTTTCGTAATTGCGGCGGAAGTGGCAGCAGAGCTAAACCAAAGCGTACTCATTGCAAAAAAATTACTGCTTGTCGCCAGCAATGCCAGAGCTCTGGCTCTGCGTGCGGGCGAAAGTGCCGCAGGTTTTCGGCCAATTACTGATTCGATTGACGATTTAGTCCGCGTCACGCTAGAGGCGTCGCACACCATCAACTTGAAGGCGCAGCGTATCAGCCAACTCGCAACTGCAAGGACTCGTGCACGCGCTGCGCTTGAACGTTTTGAAAATGTGTATATACAAGCGCATAACGCTCGGCATTTACACAGTTTGGATGTCGTACATCATCAAAACCAAGAGGAATATAGCAAACTCAGTCACAGTTTCTACTCTGAAGCTCAAAACCTGCACGAGTTATTGCAAACCTTGTATGACAACCTGCGCATTGCACAAATCATCTCGATCATGCTGAGCGTGGAAGCCTCTCAAGCAGATGAGCGATATCAAGCCCAACTGCAAAGCATTGCGAATAACGTCGCTGAACTGGCAAAAGAAATTCAAGCTCACGTCATGCTATCGCTCAAAACATTCTCGCTCTTTTCTCAGGTGAACTATGCAATCAAAAATACTATTTGAACGCGGCCATCATCGCTGGGTGATGTTTGCTCGCGATCCAAACAAACCAGAAAAAATCATTGATACCAACCAATATATGATAGTCAATCGTGATCAAGCGATATTGCTAGACCCCGGTGGCATTGAACTGTTTTCGGCGATGCTCGGTTGCGTCGTGAAAGAAGTGCCGATTGAACATATCAAGCATCTTTTTGCCTCTCACCAAGATCCAGATATCATCTCTTCCCTCGGTTTATGGGATAAAGCACTGCCCAGTGCAACATTACATTCACCTTGGTTGTGGGAAGGGTTTATCCGCCATTTTGGTATGGAGTCAATTCAATTCTCCCCCATCAAAGATGAAGGTGGAAAAGTGTCCTTATCAGGTCACGACCTGCACTTTATCCCAGCACATTACATGCACTCTTCTGGTAACTTTTCGGTTTACGACCCTGATGCAAAAATATTGATGTCTGGCGATATTGGTGCCGCGCTCGACAGCCCTAACGCCTCTTTTTTTGTAGAAGATTTTCAAAGCCATATTCCAAAAATGACTTATTTTCATCAACGTTGGATGCCATCTAACCGCGCCAAAAGTGATTGGATTGAGCGAGTCAGCCAGCTGGATATTGAGATGATGTGTCCGCAACATGGCGCTATTTTTCGGGGCGATGATGTTCAACGATTTTTGGAATGGCTAGATAAGCTGGAAGTTGGCGTAGCGATAAAAAAATAGCACTGTTAAGGCTCTCGATGAGAGCCTTATAAAAAGAGCAAATTAAGCTTGCGTAATGGTTTCACGCTCGACCGTATCGGGCTGATGCTCTGCGACCCAGTAAAGCCAAATCATCACTAGGCACAGCACAAAGCAAAGACCAAACAGCCAATTTGAATTGAGGTATCCAATCACCGCCCCCCCAACCAGTGGTGCAATCGCAAAACCTAACGAATAAAGCGCGGCGGCACCAAAGTAAGAACCACGCAAATGGGCGGGAGCCATGCGGTCTATTTGTACGTTTAAGGTTGGAAAAGCAATGACTTCGCCCATACTCAAAACAAAGCAAGCGAGCGCCCAACCAATCGGTAAATCTGCGGGGGTAAACAGAAAGCCGAGTTGCGCAAGCCCCATCAATAACATGCCGATCCGAGTTCGTACAAACAGCGGGACGTTTTCCAACCACTTCAACATTGGGAACTGGAAGATGATAATGGTCATGGTATTTACCAGCACTAACCCTGCGACAATTTGCGCTGCATCGGCGGCACTGGTGCGTACAATCACTTGTGGAATAGACGATTCTACCTGCCCATAGATGAACATCATGATGAAGTTCGCCACCATCAACTTCACAAAAATATTATCTTTACTGATCACTCTTAGCGTCGAAGAAAAATTAGGCAAACCAGAGCGATCGGGCTTGGTGTAGCGCCCTTTACGTTCAATACCGAACAGCAGCCAAAAACCAAACAATAAATACGTGCCGCCGGTAAAGAAAAAGAGAGTTTGTGGGTGAGAAAGCCCAAACGTAATCCCAAGCAGTGGCCCAATGGCACCACCTAGATTGAGTAGGAAATAGCGGATGTTGAGCGCCAGCTCGCGATCTTTCAAATTCGGCAAGTTATCACCAATCACTGCTTTGCCCGGCGCTTCAATCATTGGTCGCATTAAACCAGTAAGGACGATAAGCACGTAAAACTGCCAGATTTGATCAGCCACACCAATGCCACTGTAGGCAAATGCAGCCATCACACTGCCAAGAACCATCACCCACTTGCGACCAAATTTGTCGGAAAGATACCCTGAATACAGCCCAGTAATTGCTCCTACAACAGCAGAGGTCGCCAGCATTCCACCCACTTCAATCGGCGATGCACCATAATCTTGGTAAAGGAACACGATCAAAAATGGCCATGCCATGAAAAAACTGGTACGAGCAATCAATGTTCCGGTTAATACCGTCCACACTGAAAAATTAAACCTTTTTACCCTTTCTAAACGAAATAAGCTTTCCTCTTTCGCCATAAAAACACTCCTTACTTTCAGCCACTTGACCATGCGTTCACACGATGAACATCACATTTCTAGTTCTTATTGGGTCAATATATGAAGATAATGTTAATAAAGATAGTGTTTTTTATACAGGGGAGATCGAATCATAAAAACAAACAGCTAACCCCAAAAAACCTAGTTATTTCGGATGGTTAGATATTCTTTGATTCATAAAAAAACCGCATAACCTTTCGAGTTATGCGGTTGAGACTAGGAAATAGTAGTCGATTTATAGTTTGAAGAAGGCGAGCTGCGCTTTTTGCTTCTCGGCCAATTGTGACAGTTCGGCACTGGCACTGGCGCTCTGGCTGATACCCGTTACGTTTTGATTTACAAGCTCAGACATATTAACCACGTTACGGTTAATATCTTGCGTGACTTGCGACTGCTCTTCTGCCGCAGTCGCCACTTGGGTATTTGAATCATTGATGTCTGAAACCGATTCCGTGATCCCAACAAGTGCATCATTTGCTCGTTGCGTTAACTCACCGTTACGCGCAAGCATCTCAATGCTGGTTTGCATGCTATCGTTTGCAAGAATCGATTGGCTTTGCAGCTCTTCAATGATAACTCGAATCTCTTTAGTTGAACTCTCAGTACGTGCAGCAAGCATGCGAACTTCATCAGCCACGACCGCAAAACCACGACCAGTCTCACCTGCACGTGCCGCTTCAATAGCCGCATTCAGTGCCAATAAGTTGGTTTGCTCAGAGACACCTCGGATCACTTCAACGACATCGTTGATCTGCTCTGATTGCTCTTTTAGACGCAGAACTACGCTCGCAGCATGATTCAGCGCTTCTGACATTTGTAAGCTCGCTTGGGCGCTCTCTTTAAAAATAGCTAAGCCTGATTTAGCAAGTTCATCCGCTTCGCGAGCGGTTGAATCAGCGACCGTTGCGTTATCACTCACGTTGTTTGCTGTGCTCGCAAGTTCATTCACCGCAGAAGCAACTTGTTCAATTTCACTCAACTCTTGTTGTGCATTTGACTCTGCTTGCGTCATCACCGCAGCCAGCTCGGTTGAAGCTGACGCCACTTCTTCACTAATACGGTTCAAATGATCTACCGTAGCATGTAACTGAGAGGTAGTCGTATTGACATCTTTACCCAGCTTTGAGATTTCATTCTCGCCATCCGCATCAGCGCGAATGGTTAAGTTCCCCTGCGCTAATTCACGCATTACAGCTTGCAGCTTCTGAATCGGGGCCACAATCATATTCGAAAGGATCCAAGCCATCGCAAGAGAGAGCGAAAGTACAGACAGAACAGTGACCATAGCCGTGTTCATAACGCGAATGTTATCTTTGTCGCTTTGAGCCAATGACTGCGTCGCTTGTTGGTTCACTTGCTGCGAAAGATCATTTATCGCATTGACCATTTGCTCACCACTTTGACGAAATTGCGCAATAAATGCTGTGTATTCAGCTTCAGAGGTCATCCCTTGATCGCGACGGTTAAAAAATTCCACCATTTTCGTCGACATATCAACGTAATGTTCGATGCTTTTATGAACTACCTCAACATCGCTCCGATAAAGCTCATCTTGTCGCATTTTGCTCAAATTGCGCTCTACTTCTTCCAGGCCATTTTTTAACTCAGCTAAGAATGTGGCGCGACGAGCGGGATCATAAATAGCGTATACCGCACTAATACGCAGCGGATAAACAGTATCGTCCACACTGGCAAGAGCATCTTTATATTCAACGAGCCGATCAGTACTGTTCGACACTTTGATTTGTTCATTTTGGAGATTACTTTTGGTTATCCACAGTGCAATAAGTAAAGCGAAAGTGGTTAACAAAACGGGTAATAAAACTTGTACGCGAATTGACAAATTTTTCAGTGAAAAATGCATTTAAAAGCCTCGATTAAAATAACATTCGCATCCATGCCTTGGGACTAATCCCACGGACTAAACAAGAGCAAACAATAGACAAAATTCACATTTTTGTCCATGAAATAATATAATGCAATTCATATAGTTATGAGCATATGGTCGTCAAAACAATGACTAGATACCAATAAGACAATATAAGTTAAATTATGATGATTTATGAAGAAAAATGACCACTTGCTAGGTGGTCATTGAGGTGGTTAGTACTGAAGAACTTATTCTTCGATAAGGCTATTTTCTAAGCGCATTCAGTTTGGCTTGTGCTAAACCGAAGATGGTATCAACCGGGTAGCTGCCATCTTCTGTTGCTTCGCCTGCGGGTTTGCCAGTAAAGAGCTCAACCGCTTCAGTGACATGTTCAATAGCCCAGATATTGAACTCCCCTTTCTCGACCGCTTTAACAACGTCAGCGCGTAACATCAGATTGTGCATGTTTGAACGAGGAATGATGACACCTTGCTGGCTGGTGCGCCCTTTGATTGCACACACATCAAAGAAACCTTCAATTTTCTCATTCACACCGCCAATCGGCTGCGACTCACCAAATTGGTTCATCGAACCTGTGATCGCAATATCTTGGCGATTAGGCCGTTTAGAAAACGCAGACACAATCGCACAGAATTCGGCCATGCTGGCACTATCACCATCCACACCACCGTATGATTGCTCAAATGTGATGGTCGTGGTGAGTGGTACGCGCGCCGTACGGCCAAATACCGAAGAGAGATACGCGGATAAAATCATCACACCTTTAGAGTGGATGCTGCCACCCAGATCGACACTGCGCTCGATATCGATAATGTCACCATCGCCATAGGAAGTGGTGGCGGTAATACGGTTTGGCGCACCAAACATATGATCGCTGGTGCTCAATACCGACAGCGCATTCACCTGCCCGACCGCCATGCCTTGCGTTTGGATTAGCGTTGTACCGTTAACATACGACTCCATCACACTGTCTTGCAGGCGGCTCACTCGCATCTCTTGGTTGCTAAGCGCCTCTTCGACATGATTCTGGCGGATCATGTTTGAATTCGCCTGCTTCGCCACATAGTTAGATTCGCGTAACAAATTGGCAATATGCGCCGAATGAAGTGACAGTTTGCCTTGATCGCCCGTTGTACGTGAACTGTGTTCAATGATGCGTGCAATCGCTTTACGGTCGCAATGCAGCATATTGTTGTCGTGCACTATGCTCGAAATAAAACGCGCGTAATGTAGCTCGGTATCGGGCGTACGTTTCATCTCATCTTCAAAATCGGCCGTTACTCGGAACAATTCGCTAAATTCAGGATCGTAATGAGTCAGCAGCTGATAGGTGTGGTAATCACCAAATAGGATGATTTTCACATTTAGCGGGATAGGCTCTGGGTCAAGTGAAACCGTCCCTGTTAGCGTGACCTCTTTTTCCAAAGAGGTAAAACTCATTTGACGTGAACGCAGCGCACGCTTTAAACCGTCCCAAACATAGGGCTGTTCAAGCACTTTCACCGCATCCATCAACAGCACACCACCATTGGCTTTATGTAAACTACCCGCTCGAATCAACGAAAAATCGGTAAATACTGTGCCTTTAAAAGTCGCCGTTTCGATATAACCAAATAGAGAGTGGTAGTTCGGGTTCTCTTCTACCACGATCGGTAGCTTGTCTGAAGGCTGGCTGACCAGCACATTGACTTTGTAGCGACGCGGTAGACGCTTATCTAAAGAAGCTGTCGCGACTTCGCCTTGCTCACTGTCTTCATCTAAAAAAATGTCCGCATTATCGACGATGTCTTTTTGTAACTCCGTGAGATACGTTTTGATGTCTGGGTAGCCAGAATAATCTTGCTTAAGCTGCTTAATAAAGTGGGTAATGACGCCAAGCGTTACTTCATCATTGAGCTTTTTGATCTTCTCACTGTAGGAGTCTTCCCATTCGGTCAGTTGACGTACCATATTGCGTAGGCTGATTTCTAGCTCATCAATGGTATGGCTAAAGTGCTCTTGCTCTTTTTTAGACAAGGCGTCAAAGGACTCTTCGGTGTGCATCTCTTCACCGTTCATCGCAACAAATTGATAGTCGCCTTGAGTGGTGATGGTTAAGCTAATGCCTTTATCTTTGGCTTCTTTACTGATGCTATCCAATTCACTTTGCTGTTTTTGTGCCATCTGATTTTTCAGTTTATCGGCACGAGCAAAGTAAATCTCGTTATCAAAAGCTAACGGGATCGCATTGACCAACTTATTCATTAACTTTTCAATGTCTTGCTTGAGTTTAACCCCAATACCCGAAGGTAACTTCAGCACTTTTGGGGTTCGAATATCGCTGAAATTGGCCACATAACACCAATCAAACAACGCATCGACATCATGCTGATGGCGGTTTAAATAGCGCAAAATCATCGTACGTTTGCCCAACCCATTACGGCCAATAGCGTAGATGTTGTAACCCTTCTCTTTGATCGACATTGCAAATTCGACCGCTTTTTGCGCCCGTTCTTGCCCCACAATCTCATCAACTGGGTCTAACTCCTTAGTTGATTTACAAGGGAGTTTTTCTAACTGGGCAACGTGGTAGAGCTGCTCTGCATTCAATCGTTGAATCGCCATCACTCCGCTCCTTAGCTTTTGGATTCTTGTTGTAGTTTGACCTAAGTGTAGAAGCAATTCATTTATATTTTAGCGAGTTACACCTTATTCGCGTTTAACCGAACAAATAATAAACAATCACCACACTTAAAATCGCAAATAACAATCATTTGCATTTGATAATAAATTGCATTTAAATAAGTGAACGCCGTCATTCTGGAGAATTGAGTATGGACTTACAACAGTGCTGGACAAGCTATCTCAAGGCTGAACAACTATTAGCGCAGGGGCATTGGCCACAAGCACACTGTTTGTTTGAAGATGTACTGCATCATATGCCAAGCCATATTCAATCAGCACTAAACTGCGAACATACAAAACCTTGCCAGTTGGTGTGCTTGATCTCTGGGCTATGTGATGCTGCTGTTTCTCAATCTGAAATTTTCAACCACTTGGGTCAGCATAAACAGGCCTTTGATGTCTTAAATCAATCTTATGCTCTGCTGCAGTTTACTGCGATTGAGCCCAATGCCTTGGTTAACCGCCTTGCCAACGTACTTACCAAACAAAGCGATGACTTGCTCAAACATATGGGTGCTTTTTGTTCAGCGCAGCGCAGCGCGACTTGGATGTTGGAGTTCGAACACGTACAAAAAGCGCACCACTACTTCAACCAACTCAAACGTTATAACCAAGTACAGGCTCAAGTTCCGTCGTCAAACTGTCATTGTTCAACTGAATAATCACCATAGAGTTACCATTCCGGATAAGACTGACCACCTAGCATCATTCACAGCCGCTATAAGTAACGTGCTGTAGTCAGGGGATGAGACTTAGGCAGAACCTAACCTCTCACCCTGAAAATGTGTCGAGATGGCATGAGAATTTAATCGATTGCGTTATCAATAGTTGATGTATGTCAAATTGTCGTAGACAATACGCACCCGAGTCTAGGGGCGATCCCTAGGCTGCGTTCTGCACTTTTGGAGGAGCGCATTGGTTTTAGCTATCGACATTATAGTTAGAGCCTATTTTCTATTTTTGCATGACGCTGCTACCGTTGGCGCATGCTAAATACCTCGTTTTTAAGGGAAAGATGATGGTAATACCTGAAAACAGCAGTATTGTGATTTTTGGTGCTTCAGGCGACTTAACCTATCGCAAGCTTATACCTGCTCTGTATCACTTGTTCGCCAGTGATCAACTGCCGAAATCCTTTGCTATTCTGGGTGTCAGCCGAACCCAATACAGCGATGAGTCATACCGTGAAAAATTAAAGCGCTCTCTTCAGGAAATGGAAAAGACCGTCCCAGATATTCTCGACGCCTTTTGCGAGCACTTGCATTATCAAGCGATCAATACTTCAGATGTTGCAGAATACGCGCAGCTCGCCACGCGTCTTGACTCTTTGGCTGAGCAATACCAATTCACGCAACGCAACACTCTGTTCTATCTCGCGACGCCGCCGAGCCTTTATGGCGTCATCCCGGCCAATCTCGCAGCGCATGGATTAAATAGCGAAGCGCAAGGTTGGAAGCGTTTGATCATCGAAAAACCGTTTGGTTATGACCTCGCATCGGCTCAAAGCCTTGATATCGAAATTCATCGCCATTTCCAAGAACACCAGATCTACCGTATCGACCATTATTTAGGCAAAGAGACGGTACAAAACCTGTTGGTTTTCCGTTTTGCTAACGGGATGTTCGAACCTTTGTGGAACCGCAATTTCATTGACTATGTCGAAATTACAGGCGCAGAATTTTTGGGCGTCGAAGAACGCGGTGGCTATTACGACGGTTCTGGTGCGGTGCGTGATATGTTCCAAAACCATTTACTGCAAGTGTTAGCTATGGTTAGCATGGAACCACCAGCCGCCATTAATGCCGATTCAATTCGTAACGAAGTCAATAAAGTGCTGCAAAGCCTGCAACCGCTTTCTGATGATGACCTACGCCACAACCTCGTACTGGGGCAATATACGGAATCGGAAGTTCGTGGCCAGTTTTTACCCAGTTACCGTGATGAACATGGTGTGGCAGCAGATTCGCGCACTGAAACTTATGTCGGTTTGAAAATGTTTATTAATAACTGGCGCTGGAATGGTGTGCCATTTTATGTGCGTTCAGGTAAACGTTTACCAACGCGCGTCACCGAAGTGGTCATTCACTTTAAGCGTACGCCACACCCTGTTTTTGGGCAAAATGCCCCTGAAAACAAGCTCATCATCCGCATTCAGCCCGATGAAGGCATTCAAATGAGCTTTGGTTTGAAGGAGCCAGGTGCGGGCTTCAAAGCCAAAGAAGTCTCCATGAACTTCCATTACACATCACTGGAAGAAACCAAGATGTTGACCGCTTATGAACGGCTCCTTTTGGATGCGCTCAACGGTGATGCAACTTTATTTGCGCGTACCGATGCCGTAGAAGCGTGTTGGAAGTTCGTGCAACCTATTTTGGATTTTAAACAAGACCCTCAATCGCTGTTTGGCTATGCCTGTGGCACGTGGGGACCAAAAGAGTCTGATTTGCTGCTACACAATGATGGCCGCGCGTGGCGCTTCCCGTGTAAAAACTTGACCGATACGGATTACTGCGAATTATGATCAATCATAAAATTTTTCAAACCCCAGAACAGGTGGTTGAAACGCTCGCCAATGAAATGCAACGCTATAGCGAGCAAGGTCAGCCGGTTCATATCTCCCTTTCCGGTGGCAGCACACCCAAAATGCTGTTCAAATTATTGGCCAGTGAACCTTATGCACAGGCGATTACATGGCAAAACCTGCATTTCTGGTGGGGTGATGAACGCTGTGTTGCTCCTGACGATGCCGAAAGCAACTTTGGTGAAGCCAATACACTGCTGTTTAGCCAAGTGAACATTCCACCTCAAAATATTCACCGTATTCGCGGCGAAGATGATCCACAAACCGAAGCTAAGCGCTTTGCCGATGAGATGGCAAAAGTCATTCCATCCGTCAACGGTACTCCTGTTTTTGATTGGATTTTGCTCGGTGTTGGCGCAGATGGCCATACGGCATCCCTGTTCCCTAATGTGACCGACTACGAGGATGAGAATTTATCTTTAGTGGCAACGCATCCGGAATCAGGCCAACTTCGTGTCTCTAAAACAGCGAAAGTGTTGGAAGCTGCAAAACGCATTAGTTACCTCGTTCTTGGCGCAGGTAAAGCCGAGATCGTACACGAAATTCACACCACGAAAGCCGAGGATCTTCCTTATCCGGCTGCCAAAATTAAATCAACAACTGGCGAAACAGAGTGGTTTTTAGATTCAGATGCCGCAACAAAGATTGCGTGAAGGAGAGAAATAAATGAAAGGTGATATCGGTGTAATCGGCCTAGCAGTGATGGGCCAAAACCTTATCCTAAATATGAACGACCACGGTTTTAAGGTGGTAGCTCACAACCGTACCGCGGCAAAAGTCGATGAGTTCCTAGCAGGTCCAGCGAAAGACACCAATATTGTTGGTGCTTATTCACTGCAAGAGTTAGTCGATAAACTGGCGACGCCTCGCAAAGTGATGCTGATGGTGCGTGCGGGCCAAGTCGTGGATGATTTCATCGACCAACTGGTTCCGCTACTCGATAAAGGTGACATCATTATCGACGGTGGTAACACGAACTTCCCAGACACCAACCGCCGTGTTGCAGCACTGCGTGAAAAAGGTATTCACTTTATCGGTACAGGCGTTTCTGGCGGCGAAGAAGGGGCACGTTTTGGCCCATCTATCATGCCAGGTGGCGCACCTGAAGCTTGGGAAGCCGTGAAGCCAATTTTCCAAGGTATCTCAGCAAAAACCGAAGCTGGTGAACCTTGCTGTGATTGGGTGGGTAACGACGGCGCGGGCCACTTCGTTAAAATGGTACACAACGGTATCGAATATGGCGACATGCAGCTAATTACCGAAGCTTATCAGTTTATGAAAGACGGCTTGGGTTTAAACCATGATGAAATGCAAAAAGTGTTTGCTGATTGGAATAAGACCGAGCTCGATAGCTACCTAGTGGAAATCACCGCTGATATCTTAGGCTACAAAGACGAAGATGGTGAAGCTCTGGTTGAGAAAATCCTCGATACTGCTGGCCAAAAAGGCACAGGGAAATGGACGGGCATTAACGCACTCGATATGGGTATTCCGCTGACGCTCATCACTGAGTCAGTTTTCTCTCGTTGCCTCTCAGCATTGAAAGATCAGCGCGTTGCTGCCGAAGCGCTGTTTGGTAAGAGCAATATGCAGATCGAAGGTGATAAACAAGAGTGGGTTGACGCACTTCGTCAAGCGCTACTTGCGTCTAAGATCATCTCTTACGCACAAGGCTTTATGCTAATGCGCCAAGCGTCTAACGAGAATGGTTGGAATCTTAACTACGGTAACGTGGCATTGATGTGGCGTGGTGGTTGTATCATCCGCTCCGCATTCCTGAGCAACATTCGTGATGCGTTCGAAGCTAACCCAGAAATCGCCTTCTTAGGTTCAGATGCCTACTTCAAGGGCATTTTGGATAACTGCCTAGCGGCTTGGCGTAAAGTAGCGGCCAAGTCAATGGAAGTCGGCATTCCAATGCCATGTATGACCTCCGCGCTCACTTTCTTAGATGGCTACACCACCGCTCGCTTACCGGCTAATTTACTGCAAGCCCAACGTGATTACTTTGGTGCTCACACTTATGAGCGTACTGACCGTCCACGTGGTGAATTCTTCCACACAAACTGGACTGGTACAGGCGGAAATACGGCGTCTACCACTTACGACGTATAAAAAATTCGGCTTACGATGAAAAAAGGACTAGCTAAGCCCCTTCATCTACGCCTATAATTTGACCGTCATGGAGGATGTTAACTAGGTTAACATCCTCTATTTTTTTGTTTCCAAAACTACATGAGATCCAAAGATGACCATCAATAAGTTCTATGTACTTGTCCCACAGGCTGTGGAAGAAGACACTCATAGGGAAAATGAAGTTCAATCTGCTATGGAAGCTCAACGTCAGGCATTAGTGCAACAAGCGCAGAAACAAGGCGCAGTAGCATAATCCATAAGCAGAGTGTGGCAACACGCTCTGCTTATCACTCCTCTCTACCTCACCTATAGGCATATCGTTTGCCAATCATGATTCATGAAATACTCCTTTAAGTGATCAATCAAAGCTCTGACAGCGGGTGATAAATGACGCCGAGAAGGATATAAAGCGTAAATGTCCATTTTCTTCGGTTGCCAATGCGCTAACACCTGCTGTAAGTCCCCCCTTTCTAACGCACCCTTGGCTAGATAAGTCGGCTGTAAAGCAACGCTCATCCCGTGGATAGCCGCATGTAACAAAGTGGTGGCTTCATTCGCAGTTAGCTGGCATGGCACCTCCACCGATTGATGCTTACCATCTTGTTTTAGATGCCAAATATGTCGCTCAAAATTTTTGTATCCAAGACAACGATGCTGTGCGAGATCGCTTGGTGTGAGTATTGGCTCACAGCGCATGAGATAGTCAGGAGAGGCAACCAATACAGAATCACATTGAGCGATAGGGCGCCCGATTAAAGAAGGATCGGGATCGGCTGCAATACGGATCGCTAAATCAATTCGCTCTGCAATCAAATCTGCGGTTTTATCCTGTACATCAATATCAATTTCGATATTTGGATGCGTATTCAAAAAAGGTTTAACGGCCGGGATCAGTTGAGAAAAGCCAAACGACATGCTGGTCGCAATCCGGATTTTTCCAGATAACGACTGTTGATCCATCAACTGATGTTCCAATTGCTGCGCTTGCTCGACCCATAATTTTATCGCGTCTAGGCATTGAACTCCTGCTGATGTGAGCGATACTTTTCGTGTGGTTCGGTTTAATAACCGAGCTTGTAACCAAGTTTCCATGGTTTCAACATGCCGAGTCACCATAGGACGAGAAATATCCAGCCGTTCCGCTGTCGCCGTAAAACTTTGGGTAATCGCTATATCTAAAAAGACCTGAGCTGCTGTGAGTTTGTCCATGATTAGTTCTAATTAAGAAACAATGATGTCAATTATTAGCTATATATCCGAACAAGTCTAATTCGTATGATAGCTCCCGAACCGATAACATACTCTTTGGATAAATAATCATGAAAACACTGACTCTACTTACCGCAACCACACTCATCAGCAGCACCGCGTTTGCAGCACAACAACCTTTGACACTTGACGTCTACAATGCAGATGGCAATAGCTTCCATGTCAACTCCACTTTGGTTTATGGCGAAACAGAAGCGATGGTGGTTGACACTGGCTTTACTAAAGCCGACGCACTCCGTATTGCAGCAAAAGTACTCGACTCTGGCAAAAACTTAACCACGATCTTTATTAGCCAAGCTGACCCTGATTACTACTTTGGCGCTGAAGTGCTGCATGACATGTTTCCACAAGCGAAAGTGCTGACGACTCCTGGCGTACGTGCAACGATTGCAGAAAAACTCGAAGGTAAACTGGCATTTTGGGCTCCAAAAATGGGGGCAAATGCCCCTGTAAAACCGATACTACCAACGGCTTATAATGGCAAAACCTTAACCATTGATGGGCAAACTATTGAAATTCGCGATGCGGATGGAGCATTAGCGCATCGTCCTTATTTATGGATACCAGCCAATAAAGCGATTTTAGGTAACGTCGCGGTATACGGAAATGTTCATTTATGGATGGCCGATGCACAAAGTGATGCGAGCCGCCAAGCTTGGGCGCAACAACTTGATCAAATGAAAGCACTCAAACCAAACGTAGTGATCCCGGGGCATATGACTTCTGGCACAGCGCTTGATGCTTCTTCAATTGAATTTGCACAGCAATATCTTATGGATTTTGCTAAAGCCAAAGCAAACAGCAAAGACAGCGCTCAGTTAATTCAAACCATGCAAAGCCTTTACCCTAATGCTGGCCTACCAATGGCTTTAGAAATTGGTGCCAAAGTTCATATGGGTGAGATGAAATGGTAAACGTCCACTATATTTTCGACCCAATGTGTGGCTGGTGTTACGGAGCAACCTCTCTGATTCAGCAGCTGAATGAAATGAGCGGAGTAAAACTGCACCTTCATCCGGGTGGAATGATCGAGCGATCGCCTCTTTCAGATAGTTTTCGCCAACATGTACTGCAAGCTGATCAGCGCATTACTCAGCAAACAGGAGCCGTATTTGGGGAAGGTTACATCGCCAAAATCAAAAGTGGCGAAACCGTGATATTGGACTCATACGTTACTGCTCAAGCCATTATTGCAGCGCAATTACTCGGTGTATCGCCAAGTGTTATGCTCAAAAGCATTCAACAAGCGCACTACCAGCAAGGTTTGCCTGTGGCCGATACTGACACATTGGCATTGTTAGCCCAATCGCTTGACCTAGAGCCAAATCAATGGGAACAAGCGATGGAGCAAGCCAAAGCTCAGTTACCAGAGCAGTTAGAGCAGACGCAAAGCTTAATGGCGCAATATCAGCTTTCTGGTTTTCCCTCGATTGTGTATGAAGCAGAGGGGCAATGGCGAACCGTATCTGTTAGCCATTTCTATAATCGACCGCAGCAATGGGCTGATTTCTGGAAAAAGATGACTCAGTAATTAGTGCCTCATCCCTCTCTTTAGTAAAGAGAGGGATTTTTCCATCTACTTGTTCATCATTTTGATGCTTTTACGCACCACTAAAGTCGGCTCTAATTGGACAATTTGCGGTTCGAGTGCTTCGTTTTCTAAACGGGCAAGTAAGGTGTCAACTGCCGCTTTACCTAAACGATATTTGGGTTGATGAATAGTGGTTAGAGCTGGCGACATGAAGCGGGCGATGTGAATATCGTCATAACCCATCAGCGAAAGATCTTCAGGAATGCGGATCCCTTTTTCATTAGCTGCATTAATCACACCCATTGCCATCATGTCATTAGAGACAAAAATCGCACTCGGCAATGGCCCTTTAGCTAACATTTTATTGAACGCTTCGTAGCCACCTTCACATTCAAAATCGGATTCCACAATCCAATTAGGGTGAATGTCCAAACCTGCTTCTAAGACAGCGCGCTTATAGCCTTCATAACGCATCTGAGCTTGATGACGAATCAATGGCCCGGTAATGCAACCGATTTCTTTATGACCGCACTCAATCAAATAGTTCGCCGCAATATAACCACCACGTAAAGAGTTATCTTGTATTTTATCGCTAGGAAAGAGCATTGGGCCCCAATCCATCACCACGACAGGGATATCTGGGTAGCGTTCAAAAACGTCAATCCGCTCACCTTCTAAGGTGGAGCACATCAAAAGTAAGCCATCAACGCGCTTTTGCAGCAGCGTGTTGATAGAGGCTTGCATCCGCTGGCTATCCCCTTCGGTATTACACAAAATAAGGTTATAACCTTTGTGGTAGCAACTGCGCTCTACCCCTTTGACCACTTCGCCAAAAAAGGGGTTAGTCGAAGTGGTCACTAACATACCAATGGTGCGCGTTCGGTTCATTTTGAGACTGCGAGCCAATGCTGACGGGGCATAGTTCAGATCTTGCGCGGCTTTATTGACACGCTCAGCGATTTCATCGCTCACATAGCGAGATTTATTAATGACATGGCTGACGGTAGACGTGGATACGCCGGCTAATCTTGCAATATCTTTCATTGTCGCCATGTCTGTTTTTCCTATTCTATTGATGCAGAGCGAGAAACGCGTCCACTTCTACTCGGGTGGGTATTGAGGTTTGCGCGCCAAAACGGGTAACAGAAATGGCTGCCGCAGCATGCGCAAATTTAATGGCTGATTCTAAAGGCATATCTTCCAACAAACCCGTTACCAAAGCACCGTTAAACGTATCACCTGCCGCGGTGGTGTCTGTCACATCGACTTTAAAACCAGCAATCAGTTGACCACGCCCATTTTGGCTTAGCCAAACGCCTTTTGCACCTAAGGTGATCAAGACGATTTCAATCCCTTTTTTATGCAGTTCATTGGCCGCTAATTGCGCCGTGTGATCATCATCAACCGAGATCCCCGTTAAGCGCTGCGCTTCCGTTTCATTTGGCGTGATCACATCGACACATTCTAGCAGAGTATCAGGCAGATCTCGGGCAGGCGCTGGGTTTAAAATCACATTGGTACGATTTTGTTTGGCGATTTGCGCAGCTTTAATAATGCCATCGATTGGCGTTTCTAATTGCATCAACAAATATTTGGCCGCACCAATGGCGGCTAAATCCGCTTCAATGGCATCAGCCGTCAGCTTGTCATTCGCCTCTGCCGAAATACAGATGCTGTTTTCTCCGCTGTCCGAGACTTGGATCATCGCAATGCCCGTCGGACAATTGGGCTGCATTTTAACTCCCGCAATGTTGATACCATCGAGCTTAAAATTCTCACGAATATTGATACCGAATGCATCGTCACCCACGCAGGCAATAAAACCAATGTCCGCTTTTAATCGCGCGGCCGCTACAGCTTGGTTGGCCCCTTTACCACCGGGAATAACTTGATAATGACGACCATGCAGCGTCTCGCCCGGGCGAGGAAATGAAGGCACTTGCAAAACATGGTCAGCGTTAACACTACCTAATACCACTAACTGATTCATAATTTGTCCTTTGTTCATGAGTGAACATGTTTGAAATAGAGCTGGAGAGGTTTGGCTTTTGTGGCTTCACCTGAAAAAAACAAACCTATCGAGCCTGATTACTGGTTATTAATGGCTGAGGGGTTATAGAGAAGAGGTAGCTCTCTACGAGCCAGTAAAGAGCTACCTACAGCAAAGATTATTTACTGATGATTTTTAGAGGAACCGGAATGTACTCATCCACTTGTTCGCCTTTTAGCATTTTATCGGCCGTTTCAATGCCAAGTGCACCGATCATGTCTGGTTGTTGAGCAACAGTCGCAGCAAGTTGGCCGCGTTCTACCGCCGCGATACCATCGTCGGTACCATCAAAACCGATGATCATCACCTCTTTGCCTGATGCTTGAACGGCGCGAAGTGCACCCAATGCCATTTCATCATTTTGGGCAAATACGGCTTGAACATCTGGGTTTGCCGCTAGCAGGTTTTCCATTACATTCAAACCTTTAGTGCGGTCAAAATCAGCAGGCTGGCTAGCAAGCAGTTCCATTTCACTGCCTTTCACCGCGTTCATGAAACCTTCTCCACGCTCACGAGCGGCCGATGTGCCGGCAATCCCTTCCAGTTGAATGACTTTGGCTTTTGCACCGATTTTTTCGACGATAAAGTGACCGGCCATTTCACCACCGACTACGTTATCAGAAGCGATGTGGCTCACAACATCACCACGGCTTGCACCGCGATCCAGTGTCAGCACTGGCACTTTAGCGCGGTTGGCCATACGAATGGCGTTAGAGACGGCATCAGAATCGGTTGGGTTGATCAAAATCGCTTTAACGCCACGAACGGTTAAGTCTTCTACGTTTGATAGCTCTTTGCTTGGATCATTTTGTGAATCCAAGACGATCAGGTTGTAGCCTAGCTCTTTCGCTTTCGCTTCTGCGCCATCTTTCATGGTGACAAAAAATGGGTTGTTCAGAGTGGATAGTACAATCGCCATGGTGTCTTGCGCATGCGCAGCCACAGAGACAGTGGTGGAAAGTAGAGCAGCAGAGATTAAAGTTGCAAGTTTTTTCATCTTTATAGTCCTTTTTGTAGGGGCCGTTTTAAAGCTAATATGGCTCGCTTTAAAACGGAGGTTTTCTATCGTGTTACTTATTTTTGTTATCCACGAGTACCGCGAGCAAAATAACCACGGCTTTCGCAATCATTTGGTAGTAAGAAGAGACATCAAGCAGGTTCAGCGCGTTATTAAGAAAGCCGATGATCAGCGCCCCAATTAACGTGCCCATAATGCGTCCTTTACCACCCATCAAGCTGGTACCACCAAGTACGACGGCAGCGATGGCATCCAGCTCATAACCCATACCAGCAGTCGGTTGCGCAGAAGAGAGGCGAGACGTGACGATGATGCCAGCCAGCGCAGCCAATAGACCGCAGATGGCGTACACACCAATTTTCACGCGATCCACATTAATGCCTGACAATCGCGTCGCAGACTCATTGCCACCTAGCGCGTAAACATAGCGGCCAAAACGTGTATGGTTGAGTAAGTACCAAACCGCAGCAAAGACCACCACCATCATCCACACCGGAACGGGAATACCCAACGCGTAACCTGTACCAAACCAAGCAAAAGCATCTGCAGTATCGGTAAAACCTGTCGAAATTGGACGCCCATCGGTATAAACCATGGTCACACCACGCAGTAAGGTCATAGTGACTAAGGTGGCAATAAACGCCTGCACTTTACCTTTGGCGATAATGATGCCGCTAATCGCACCCAGTGCCGCGCCAGCAAGTAACGCTGTAGGGACTGCGATAATGACAGGAATCTCAAGACCAATCATGGTTGCAGCAAAAGCGCCGCACAACGCCAGTACCGAGCCAACACTCAAATCGATACCTGCCGTTAGAATAACCAAGGTCATCCCCACAGCGATAATGGCGTTGACTGAGGTTTGGCGCAAAATGTTCAGTATGTTGTCAACCGTGAAGAAATTGGGGTTTAAAAAAGAGACAACGACCACTAAAAAAAGCAAAGCAATCAGTGATTTTTGCTCAATGAGCCACTCTTTACTGATCCATTTTCTGCGGTTAGTTTGGGTTGAATTACTCATGCTGTTACTGCTCATGCTGCTTCCTCATTGATCTTTTTGCCTACCGCACAGGCGAGTAGAATCTCTTGGTTGGCTTGTTTGGCACTGAATTCGCCGCTGATTCGACCTTCATGCATCACCAAAATTCGGTCACTCATCCCTAGCACTTCTGGCATCTCTGACGAAACCAAAATAATACTCATCCCTTCGGCTTTAAATTGGTTAATCAATTGGTAAATCTCTTTTTTGGCTCCCACGTCAACACCGCGTGTGGGTTCATCCAAAATCAAGACTTTAGGGCGTGTCATCAACCCTTTGGCAATCGCTACTTTTTGCTGATTGCCACCGGATAAATTGCCAATGATTTGATCACGAGATGGCGTTTTGATGTTGAATAGGCGAATGAAATCTTCCACTGCGATGACTTCATCACTGTGTTGAATCTGTACACCTTTGCTAAATTTATTCAACGCACACAGTGACATGTTCTCTTTCACCGACAGGCCAAGAACCAAACCGTCCCCTTTGCGATCTTCTGAAATATACGCGATACCGTTTGCAAGGCCATCTTGTGGGCTGACTGGGTTGATGGTTTTGTTCTCAAGGTTAATCACGCCTCGCTCACTGGGCAGCGCGCCGTAAATCACTTTCATTAATTCAGTGCGCCCTGCGCCCATCAAACCCGAGACACCGAGGATTTCACCTCGTTTGAGCGTAAAATTAATGTCATGCACACCTGAACCCGTGAGGCCTATCACTTCAAGGCAAGTGTCGCCGTGCTTTACCTCAATACGTGGGTACTGCTCTTCTAATTTCCGGCCGACCATCATCTCAATCAGGCCATCTTCATTGGTGTCAGACACTTTGCACTGGCCAATGAATTTGCCATCACGTAACACAGTAATGTCGTCACAAATTTCAAAAATTTCTTTCAACCGATGTGAGATATAAACAATGCCGCAACCTTGTTCACGCAGCTCGTTAATCACATTAAATAACGATTCAGTTTCGGTATCCGTCAGCGCATCCGTCGGCTCATCCATGATGATCACTTTCGACTCAAATGAGAGCGCTTTTGCAATCTCAACCATCTGTTGCTCACCAAGGCTTAAGTCACCCAACAAGGTCTTGGAGCTGTGTTTAACATTTAAGCGAGCCAGTAGTTTGTCGGCTGCTTGGTACATTTCATTCCATAAAATTCGCCCCATCGCACCGGTTATCTCTCTACCCAGGAAAATGTTTTCAGCAATAGTTAATTCCGGAATCAAATTCAACTCTTGGTGAATAATGCTGATGCCTGCTTGTTGTGAATCTCGTGGGCCTTTAAACGCGGCTGGTTTTCCTTGGTAAGTGATAGAACCCGCATCCAATGAATAGATACCCGTCAACACTTTCATTAAGGTTGATTTACCCGCGCCGTTTTCGCCCATCAACGCCATCACGCGGCCGGGGTAAACATTGAGGCTAGCTTTATCGAGCGCTTTCACGCCGGGGAACGCTTTTTCAATCTCACTGAGCGCTAAAATTGCTTGAGTCATAGTGGATCCTCAATCGCGGCTTAAAACACGACGCCTGCTTGAAAAATAACATTCGCATACGGCGTGCATTCGCCAGTTCTTACTACGGCGCGGCTGCGCATAGTGCGCTCTTTAAAATCTTGATGAGAGAGGTAAGTGACAGCAATCGCTTTCTCGCACAACTCCTCTTCCGCTTTCAGCTCAGCAAGCAGCGCTTTGTGATGCTCAGGGCTTACTTGTGCAAACTCTTCAGCAATTATCACACCTTCAATTTGAGATTCAGAAAGAATCACGCGGACCGTGTCAATAAAACCGGGAATACCGTGAGTTAATGCTAAATCAATACGCTGCACTTCATCGGGAATGGGCAAACCTGCATCACAAATTGTGATTTCGTCGGTATGCCCTAAAGTAGCCACCAAGTAAGAGAGTTCCGAGTTTAATAGGGTACTTTTTTTCATTGTTATACCTTCACGTTAGGCTTTATGTTTCGCTTTTTGACACCTTTCTATCACTCTTGAATCGCTCAAGAAAATCTCATCGAAACGTTTCGATGAATCCTAGCGTAGCAAAAATAATTTGCACGATGCGAAAATAGGTAATGTGATTTTGATCGTTGATTAGTGAACTGAGGAGTAAAAAAGAGTGAGGACCATCACTGAGTGATTTGTCATTAGATGCCCATTTTTAGCATAGGATTAACACTGAGACCGTGATTTTCGGTATAGTCACTCCGAACAAAAATCGCATCCATTTGGAACTCAAACATGAAAAAAATAGCCTTGGTATTGTTTACTGCATTCTCACTCGCCGCCTGCTCAGAAGTGGGCAGCGAGGCATGGTGTCAAGATATGAAAGAGAAACCAAAAGGCGAATGGAACGCCGGACAGGCGGTGGATTATGCAAAGCACTGTGTCTTCCAATCACAAATTGGCAGCGACGCGTGGTGTGAAGATATGAAAGACAAGCCAAAAGGTGATTGGACAGCGAATGAGGCTGGTTCTTACGCTAAATATTGTGTGCTGTGAGAAGGGAGTCCCCAGAGCTAGGTTGCTATGGGGTTTACGGCCATCAAATTAATTGGTGGATTTTTTCATACTATTTTTGATATTAATTAACTATCAAAAATCACTTTTATAAGATTATTTACAATAACCTATCAATATATAATTAATTTGTTAACTGTTAGCTCTAGCCGTTATCAACATCCTCTATATATTGTTTAATATATTCATCAAGGTTTTCTAAATTAGACTGTTCACATTGAATCATCAGCAATTCACCACGTTGACCACCAATATTCGCATAAAGCATACACCTTTCATGGATAGCTAACCTTTGCTTATTGTAAAAATCATCTGGAAAGCCATAATCTATAGACTTAAAAGAAATAACTTTTTTAATCTGAGCCTCTGACCTTGCTATCTCATTTTGGATGCATCCTATCATTTCTTGATGCACAGTAGATGTATCATAGCAATTATCGCTAGCAATGGCGCCACTACTAATACTGAATAATATCAATAGAGCAGTAAAAATTTCAGAAAGCAACCTATTCATTTTATATCAACCTCTAAACCTTTAGTTTCCAGTTCAAGTAAAGTTTTCTTCTCTGACTCTGCCCGTTTTTTTAAATCATCCCACCATGATGGTGAAGATCTAAAGAGCCTCTCTGTATTAAGAGTCTTATAGTCTTGTACAAGAATAATAAACTCCCTATCTGTAACACTTTCCACATTTTTTCCATTCAACGCATTAATAATTAAATTAGTTCGCCCGCCAAACTGCACGGAAGTGGACCATATCAAATCGTGCACAGCAGCTCGATTATACTCAAACAATAGTCCTTTTCCTTTAAGCTTTTCTATTTGTATATCGTAATGTGTATGCTTAATAAATTGATGTTGTTCTTCTCTAAATTCTTGGGGGTATTTAGAAGCTATATCCAACCAAGCAGTATTAAATTCTTTCGTCGCTGGATTCAATCCAATAAAAAAATCTTTAAATTTTGATGATCGAATATACTGTTGTACCACACCAAGGTTTGATGACATTTGATAACAGCCATATGAAGCACCACCATAATCTCCATTTCCTGTTGATATGACCCCTGGACCTCTTCCTGCCGACTCATATTTCTCTGAAGTTTTACCTAGCGTCCACATTTCATGGACATCATTTTCATAAACCCACCCATCCATCAACGCTTCATCCAGTGCAAGCAGTGTGCCTTGGCCAACAATACCATCAACGGGGCCAATGCTGTATGACGGATGCGTTTGATGGCTGGGTTGATAACTTTTTTGGAACTGCTCAATGGCCGTTTTGGTTTTATTACCGAAATCACCATCGGCTTGCAAATCAAATTTCATTTTGATTAACGCTTGCTGAATCAAGCTCACTTCTTCGCCATTGTTGCCTTTTCTGAAAGCGCTGGCTTGTTTCTTCGCTAACTTTTCCAGCTCTTCTGAAGCTTTCAACACATCCGATTGTAGCAGTGATGCTTTATCTTCGTTTTGTGCATCCTCTTTTTGGCTCTCTTCCTGAGCGCTCTTTTCTGCCGCCTTAGATTCTGACTGCTTTTGTGGTGATGCAGATGATTTCTGCGCAGCGGATTGTACTGCGGCAGCCTCAAAATGAGTGATCACATTCGCTTGGCCGCTTTGCATGGTCGCGCTAATAGCACTCGCTTGTAATTCGGCCGGAGCTTTCATATCAAGTAGTGGGGTTGCCAACATGGCGGATTGCCCACCATAAGCGCTACCGCTGCCAGCACTTCCGCCAGCATTAAGGTTAATCGCAGGACCAACGATGTGCACGCCACCCGCATCCACTTTGACAAAGCTGCCACCCGCTTTTAAAGTCACTTCAGCCCCAGCTTCTACAACGATTTTAGCTCCCGCTTTAAGGCTGATTTCGCGCCCTGTTTCTATCGCGGTCAGTTTGGCCACTTTATGCTGTAATGACCCGCTAATCTCTACACTGCTATCTTTGGTTATGTTATCGCGGCTTTCGCCCTCCACCGTGAGGTGGTGATTATGTTTAATGTGCGTGAATTGGTCGTTATCCACCGTGAGGTGCTGGTCGTGCTTGATGTGCGCCGTGGCATCATTGAGCACTAAAGCATCTAAGTCTTTTTGCGCGTGTAGGTAGATTTTCTCTTGCGCCGCTTGGTCTTCAAAGCTCAGCTCGTTAAACCCTTCTCCTTGGTGCGTTTCACTGCGCAGCACGGTTTTGGTTTTGTTATCCGGTAGTGTGTACGGCGCTTTGTTGGTCGCATGGTAGGTACGGCCTGTCACTATCGGTTGGTCTGGGTCGCCGTTGAGAAACGAGACGATGACTTCATGACCAATGCGCGGAATGGCTATCATGCCATATTGGCTGCCAGCCCAACCTTGTGAGACACGCACCCAGCATGAGCTGTGTTCATCGCCGTTGGAATATCTGTCCCACGGGAAATGCAGTTTGACGCGGCCATGTTCGTCACAGAAGATTTCTTCGCCGTCAGGGCCCACCACCAAAGCCATGCAAGGGCCATCCACTTGAGGTTTGGCTTGCGGTGTCGCACGCCACGTGACATCAGCAGGAATAAGCGTGAATTGGTTGCTGTACGTGGTCGCGCCACTGCCGCTCTCTTCTTCCAATGCTTGTGGCTGACGCCCTTGATGATGCACTTGCACTACAACCCAATCGCGGTTCGCGCTGTCGTCAAGATGCTCCTGTAAGTCGAACTTTGTGCCCGCTTGCAGGCCAGGATGGTTACTTTTTCCGGTCGCGGTACGCGCTTCTCGTCGTAAGTACTCTAAGCGAATTTGATTAAAGGCTTTGCCGCTGATGTCGTCTTTAAAGCGACCCGGTGCATCAAAGTGCTCGTAGGTCGCTTGCTGGTAATCCATTTCGCGCCCTTGCGCTTGCTGAGCAAACGAGTAGCTCGGCTTTTTAAAGCTGTAATCTTGCAGCGCGCTGTGGCTCACTTCGGTTTGGCTGTGTTGCGTTAATTGCGACACATAAGGGCTCTCCATCACGCCACCCGCAAGGGCGTTGTAAGGGATAGGCGTTTCTCGCTTTATCAGGCTTTGGCTGTCGTCACTGAAAAAGAGGGTGTGTTTCCCCTCTTCATGGATGAAGTGATACACCAAGCC
>NZ_JAMQXI010000062.1:0-1512 GCF_024743775.1 Vibrio sp. RM-69-4 | reverse complement strand
TTAAGGGGCAGACAACGCTACTACCAATTTACCGCATAACACCGTAATCACAAAAATCAACGCATAGTAAAAATGCCGCGCGTTGGTTGTCCCTCTTGAAGCGTTTGTTAGGACATTATTCAAAGCGCTCTCTTAGCCTCAATAGCTCTTCTCTTGCAGGCTCACTGCCACTGCCTAGATTACCACCAATCAGCTCAAGCCACATATTGCATGCAACTGCTGCGCCTGTTAAGTCTGGGTAAATACTAGTACCTAGAATATTCATTAATTTTAGTTCATTGAGGGCATCAAGACGACTTTCGTTAGGTATAATGATTTTTGTTAGATGCTGACTAAGTTGATTTTTTTGTAGCCAAGCCTCCAAAGAAAGTGACGTTGGAATTTTAGTAAACGAGC
Source organism: Vibrio sp. RM-69-4 (assembly GCF_024743775.1). Classification (NCBI taxonomy): domain Bacteria; kingdom Pseudomonadati; phylum Pseudomonadota; class Gammaproteobacteria; order Vibrionales; family Vibrionaceae; genus Vibrio; species Vibrio sp. RM-69-4. Next base: position 1,116 of record NZ_JAMQXI010000062.1, on the reverse strand, counting down.
CTGACTGAGCAATTAGTCTAGGGTTTTCATCTTTGACTGGTTGAATAAACTCAAGGTCAAAATTACTTGTGTTTTTAAGTTCATCTTGAAGTGTTGAGCGATTTAAGACAAATATAGCTCGATTACCAGATGAACAAGACTGGACACTCTCGAACGCAAAGTATGCTGCAATATATGGGGAATCCGTCCAGTCTAATAATGGGGTGGCTAACCCATAATGCTGTCCTAGTGACCATAGTTCAGTATTTTTTAACTCCGGAGGGTTATCTCCACGTAACCCGCGAATACGAAGGCGAAAATTTTCAAGCTGCTTACCCTCTAGCACCTCAGCAGAAAATGAACTTCCAACAGACTTACTCAATCGTGTCAAAGTGCTTTCTAATAACCAACTAGCATCAGCATGTCCACGAAATAGATGACCATAACTATCTAAGTAGTTTTTCGAGAAGTAATCCCTCAACTCGCTCCAATTCTTAACATGCACTGTATTCATTTTTTTCCTTTGTCCTAACGCCCGGCTAAGGGGTTGACAACGCATAGCAGAACTCAAAAAACACACTGTAAACACTGAATTTCAATTTTGCACCAAAGCCGCCACGCGTTGGCAATCCCTCTTGAGCCGTTTGTTATGCAAATTCAATGAGATAAACTGACTTTACGCGACCAAAAACCACAATTGCAATGGTTGAGTGATTCAAGAATCAACCCAAGCAAGAACTGTGATAAATGAGCCGCCAAAACAAAGTCCACCTTTCAACAACAAACCAAGCTTTTGAATCAGACAAACTCAACAAGCAAGGCTTTCAGCAAGTGCGAAATGCTCGATTAACTTGCCCTTTCCACACTTTGCGAACGCTGATTTGACAACAAGCCAGCGCCAAAACTGATTGAGGCAAACAAAGAAATTTGCCTGTTTTACGGTTTGAGTTAACCACGAATTTGAGGGTAAAAATGCTCATTTGCCGACAATACAAAACGAATGGCCGGAGAAACCTAAAAAGATTGAACCCTAAATTTCCCTGAGTTGCATAACGCCCGCTTAAGGGGCAGCCAACGTTACTACTAACTTTCCGCATAACACCGTAACCACAAAAACCAACGCATAGTAAAAATGCC
>NZ_JAMQXI010000061.1:0-613 GCF_024743775.1 Vibrio sp. RM-69-4 | reverse complement strand
TTAAGTGGTGAGCAACGCAGACCACCACACTTAAAGTATTGTGCCGTAAACACTGAAACTGAAGCAAACCTAAAATGCCAAGCGTTGGGAATCCGTCTTAAATGCTTTGTTATGCTCAATTGGTGGATATGCAACATGCAAACAATCAGCAAATAGTTTACCATCCACCTTTAACCAATTCATTGATTACACAAGGGTTATTTATGGCTTATAACGGTATAGATACAAAATCTCAATCTGCACTTCAACAATTATTAAATGTGGCAGATTTCGAAGAGGGCGCAAATGGAGATGTCTTTTTAACTGACGTACATGTTCAGTTTAAGGCTTCCAAGATAAACATTGTGGCGTTAACGGATATCCATATTTGCCGGACGACCATGGAATATGGAAAGATCGCATGTGAAGAAGCCCCCGCAGATGATTTCGATTCTGAGCACTGTCATATTGAGTTTGATGCTGGCTGGGATAATGTAAGCTATACATTTAACAACAACTCTTTGACGGTGTCTGGCAACTCAAATCGTTTTGGTAAATATACTTTTATTTTATCTGTTTAGTACATAAATGTGCTTTCTATCCAACGGTAGAGAGCACTTCACAACGACTGAGC